>JAISLF010000032.1 GCA_031260605.1 Oscillospiraceae bacterium | reverse complement strand
GTTTGCTTCTTTACAAAGAAGTCGCCCCTTTTTGGTTACTTTTTCCGGCGAAGCGGAAAAAGTAACCGCCCGCCGCGCAGGCGCTCTGCAGCGCGAAGCTGCTAAGCTTCGCCGCAATTACAAACAACGCACCCTGCGCCGCAGGTCAACGGTTGCACCAGAATAAAAGCAGAACAGAGTGGCAAAGCAAACCTCGAGCGACCGGGACGATCGCCCCTACGCCCGCAAAAAAGCCCGGCGGCAACCGCAGCAAGGGACGCTGAGGGCAGCGTCCCCTACAAACGCAAAGCCCTAAAAAAGTAAAATCCCGCAAAACCCCGGCACCCTACTCCGCAAGCTAAAATATTTTGAAAAAAATTGTTGAAATTGTATATTGACAAACTACCGATAGTTAGTTTATAATAATGACGATTTATGTCGCGGAGCATACATTTCGCGCAGCCGTACAACTGTATATGCGGCTGACTGTACGTGCTTTTTAAGCACATCTTTTGAAATGAGATTATGCATCGTTCAGCTTAGGAACAGCCTGTACTGCCTGCGCTCCAGCTTCCGCCAACCTCACCCGCAGCACAAAGAAGTAAGTCCCATATGTCAATACAACTAATCACAAGAGTTTATGTCTATTTAGACGACGCTGCCGAATACACACTGGAATATTACCTGGAGTCCGGTACATATTCTCGTATTCGCGATATTTTGTACAAAGACGGCACAATTTTGAGTGAAAGCACTAAAACGCTGTCAAACACTTGCAGTTCGCCGCAAAAAGTGATACACTATCTGGCGAGGAATTTTGTATTCCCCGTGCACCTGTCCGATATTGTAGATGATGTTTTATAACGGATATTGTGCAGAGGCGGAATACTGACCGCAGGGTCGCACGCAAAAATCATACTATACAGCAGGTTTAATTTTGGACATAGAGTTATCGGATTTTTTATCGTACAATGTTTTCGGCTCGGACTATTCCCTGCCCTTTGGAAGCGAAAAGGTCGGCACAAAGGAAAGTATCCTTGTTTATTCAACCGTGCTTTTTGCCATGCACGGCTACACCGGCGTTTCAATGAAGGATATTGCGGCAAAAATCGGGATTCAGGCAGCTTCACTTTACAACCACTTTCCAAGCAAGGAGTCCTTATGGGAAGCTGTGGTTGAACACACGGTCGGTCTGTACCGCCTGTACCACGACAGCCTGAATGAGCAGCTTCTTGCGGCAACAAGCCTTGAGCAGGTGCTCGATCTCATCTTTGTCGAACCTGAGCGGATGACAAACAACTTCACCTGCTTTGCCTTCAGCCTGATACAGTTTGAGCAGCTGCACGATGAAAAAACCTGGCAGGTTTATAACGAGGTTTTTCTGGAATACCCGGCTTCAATATATATCCGCAGCTTTGAGCGGTGTATAAAGCTTGGCTATGTTCGCGATTTTGACGTCACGGCGGTTTCACATGCAATCCTGTGCTTCATACTTCAGCAGGTGAACATTTACACGCAAAAGCTGATGGGGCGCACCGTTTCACACGACCCGCTTGAGCTTATTGCGCGGTATCACAAGGCGCTGCTGCAGCTGCTGCTTCCGGACAGCGCCGCTGCGGAGGCAGAGTAACGCTGCGCTGTTCGTCATTGCGGCGCTAAAAGCTTTTCGGCAAAAGAACGCTCACGCGGGAGTCAGTCACTCCTGCGTGAGCGTTTTCTATTGGATTGCGTCTACCTCAGCGCAACCCATTTTTCATACTTAAACGAGAATTTCGGATTGCCGTACTGCTTGCGCTCATAGTTATGCGCGTTTGTCGCTTCTTGAACGTCAAGGTAGTACCAATCGCTCTTGTCCGTGTTGTCGGGGAAGGTTCTCATTCCGGGCAGCAGGTCGCTCTGCCTTTCCGGCAGCCGCTCCAGCACTCGGTTCATAAACGTCATAAACTCTGCGCGCGTCATCTTCGCCGCAGGGCGGAAGTTGCCGTTTTCATCGCCGAAGAAGTATCCCGCAACCACCGCGCGGTAAACCGCGGCGGTAAACCACTGCCCCTCCGGAACATCGGGGAACCTTATGGCTTTGTTTTGCTCAACCTCCGGCGCGTTCAGAATTGTAACAAGCCCCTTTTTGCCGCCCGCCATTGTGCCGACCTCCGCGCGTGATATGGCTCTGTCCGGACCGAACGCACCGTCCGGATAGCCGGTCATAAGCCCGATGTTTGCAACTGTCAGCACGGCCTTTGTATACCACGCGCCGTTCGGCACGTCGGGGAACGGGTTATGCGCGGTTTCATACTGCGCCCTCATTCCGGGCGTGAGCACGCTGTAGAGAATCACCGCAACCTCGGCGCGCGTGATGTTGCCGTTCGGGCGAACCGTGCCGTCCGGGTAGCCTGCAACATACTTGACGTGATCCTCTAAGAACACGCGGAAGGTGTCGGATTTCCAGTGCGCGTATACCTCGATGTCCGGGTTTTCGGCGCTCAACACGGCAGAGGTTACCTCCTTTCCGCCCACCGGCTCGGTAAACCAGCCGAGGAACGCAAAGCCCGCGGCGCTAAAACCGAGATCCTCTACGGATTTCAGCGCAATTGTGCCGAAGCTGTGCGCTTCCTCCGTCGGGGCGGGGCTGCCTCCGCCGGGATAATTTGCGTTATAGCTGACTGTGCCGGAGGCTGCGGGCGGCGAATTGCTCCAGTGCCCGAACAGAATAATTGTGTTTTCCAGCGACGCCATATCGGCGGTCAGCGGCGTGGTCTCTGTTATCCTCGTGCCCGCGTCTGTATACGCATACCGCTGCGCGTTGAGTCCGTGTCCGGCAAGCTTATCGTGCAGGTACCAGCCGAGAAATTCCTGTTCGCTTGCACGTGTCGGCGTAAACATAGTTCTACCGGCAAGCTCGCCCTCCTTGATGATATATTGGTCGTAACCAATCGAGTTCATCTCGTCCTGCGTCAAATCACTGATGTTTGACGGGATATATAATACAGACAGCGGGTCGTAATCATTGACGGGCCGCCAAAGCGCGTAATACGTCGTATCCCGCGCCGGAATGTTCCAGTTCCACCGCGTGCGGCACTCTGGCTCAAGATACCAGTCTACAAACTCGTATCCGGGGCGCGTCGGCGAATCCACGTTGTTGATGTTTGACTTTACCCAGACCTCCTCCGGCTCGGGATACACTTCACGCCCTGTCAGGTCTTCCTGCGCAATGTTTATGTCAAACGTCAGCTTGACGTTTGCGGGCGTCCAGACGGCGTAGAACGTCACGTCCTCGTCAAACGCGTCGTGGCTGTAGAACCAATTGTACCAGTCGCTTGTACCGTCCGGGTCTTCTGACCAATAGTCAAACGCGTAGCCCTCCCGCGTCGGACGGCTGCTGTACAAAACGTCGGTAACGCTGTATACGTCCCACACGCCCGTCCCGGCGGGAACCTCAACAGAGCTCTGCATACCGGCGACGGCGCCGCCCTGCGCGTTTGCCGCAAACGCGACTGTTATGATGTCCTTTGCAGGCGGAAGCTCGCCCTCAAACGCCTCCCAGCCGGCGAACAGCGTCTCCGGAATCTGGTACTCGTACTGCCAGCTGTCGTCCGCGCGGAATTTCACAGAAGCGTTCGCATCGGTGTACCAGCCGGTGAATTTATAGCCCGCGCGCGTCGGCTTTGCTATCTTCGAAAGCGGCGTTTGGAGCGATATGCGGTAGTAATAGTCCTGGCGGACGTTGTACTGCACAGAGCTTGGGTTTGCCTCGGTTGAGCCGGAGTCGGTGTTGTTTTTGTCAAGCGTAATCCGCGTCTCGCCCGCCGCCCATTCGGCGTAAAGCGTTACGGAGCCTGTTGCGAGCACACTGGAGGTCGTTTCATAGCTCCACACGTCGCCTGACGGAGAGCCGATGTGCCACCTGCCGGTAAACGTATATCCGGCGCGGAAAATTGCAAGCTCGTTAAAGGTGTAATAACTGAACTTGTCCTGCCCGTATGCGAGATCACTGCCGTAATTCAGCGGGAACGGACCCGGGAGCTCGCCTGTTACTGTGTCGCCGTCCGCGTTTACGTCAAGCGTGAGTATAAGCTCTCCGGCAATCCAGTCGGCATATATTGTCCTCTCGGCATCCGCCGCCGCGTTTGTGTCAAACGGCGTTGTGCAGGCTTTGTCTAAATACCACCCCGCAAACGAGTATCCGGGGCGCGTCGGTCTTGCCGCGTCAAGCTGATTTACAACCGCATAGTCATAATTGTAACTTCTGCCTGTTTTAACGCGGATTTCATTTGCGCCTCTGAGGACCGCGTTCGCGTCCGGCGTATTCAGGTCAAGCGTAAGCTTGCCGAGCTTCTCCCACTTGGCGTAAACCGTCTTGTCGCCCGCCGCGGTTGTTGACGAGTCGAATTCCGTTACGCCGTTCGGCTCGTTGTACCAGCCCAGGAAAAAGTATTCCTTGCGCTCAGGCTCAACCTGACTGATGATATAGTCGCCCCAGCGAAAACCTACGGGAACTGTTATTTCCGGCGGATGCGCGTTAAACACAGTCGGGTCTGTGGTGTTTGAGTCGAATGTCAGTGTGTACGCAGCGGCCCATTTTGCGTATATCGTCTTGTCCCCGTTCATCGTATCCCAGTAGCTGCTCCAATACTGCGTGCTGCCGTTTGTGTCGCGCACATAGAACGGCTCCGTGAGTCCGGGGTTGTTATACCAGCCCGTGACGATATATCCGCCGCGCGTAAACGGCAGGGCGTCTTTGTTCCTCTCAAACACGTAGTAGTACGGGTCGCGGTAGCCTCCGCTGCTGCCGGCTCTTGCGGCATACGGCGTGTTGTCCGGCAGAACGGGATTCGCGTCGTTTTCCGGAACATTCGGGTCAAAGCGCATAAATACAGCAGGCTCCCAGAGCGCGTAGAGCGTCGTGCCGTTTTCCGGCACAGTCCATTCCCACGTTATTTTGCTGTTTTTGTCGTCAGCGTCTGTAGCCCAGCCCGCAAAGTCGAACTCGCCGCGCGACGGGCGGCTGCCGTTCTGCAAAATGCCGTATAATTCGGCGTTATTGCCGTATTCCGTGGAGGTCGCGCGTAAGCCTGCTGTCGCTGTAACCACCGTCTTTGCCGTCGGCACCAGTGTCGTGTCTGTTACGCCCTGCCCGAGGTTCATATCGAACGCAACAGGCACAAGCTTGCCCCATTTGGCATAAATTGTTGTGTTTTCGGCGCAGGTATCGTATACGCTGAACTGATTGCCGTTTTCGTAATACCAGCCGATAAAACCGTAGCCGGACAGCTTCGGCCACTTGTTTTGCAGCGTCAGCTGAAGTGTCGGGTCGCCATCTGAGAACGAAACGCCCTTGCCGACTGTATAGATTGTCGGCGCCATCGGGATAAGACTGCCGACATTGGCGTCACCAGGCAGGTTGTGGTCAAGCGTAAGCGTTGCCGCCTCCGCCCACTGCGCCTTGATTTCCGTGTCCCCCGTCACGGTGTTGCTCGCGTAGAAATAGCTGTTGCTTGCCGTCAGCCAGCGCACAAAGATATAGCCCGGCAGCCTCGGGTTTGTAACCTTGCCGAAACCCGGCGCGGAGGAATACGACGCGCCTATATCAATCGCAAGACGGTGGTCGTCGCCCGGGTCAAGGGTGTTTGTCGGCACAAAAGCGGCAAGCTGCTCCTGCGTCGCCTCCTCGGGGAGATTGTCGTCATAATACAGGTACGGCTGCGGAATCCAGTGCGCGTACAGGTGGAGGTTAAAGGCTCCGTCCTCTTCCACGGTGTAATAGCTCGGATATGTCGAGTAGCCGCTGCCAAATGCCGCGCCCTCTTTTTTTTGATCCGAGTACATACCCGTTTGCATTTCGTTCGAGTGGTACGTATAGCTGTAGGTGTAGCTGTCAGTCGGCGGGTCTCCCATTCCTACGCCCCATGTCGCCGAGACTGTTCTTGCCGTGAACCAGCCCTCTAACACAAGGTCGCCGAGAGTCCCCTTATACTGCTTTGCGCCCCTGAGAATGTTGTACAGCTCTACGTTTGCGCCGCCGCCCCACTGGTTGATTTCTGCGTTTCTGTCAAACTCCGTCGGCGCTATAAGCAGGTCGTCATACCCCCCGGCTGAAATCAGAGGCGTTGAAACATCCGCGTTTGTGTAGCCGTACGGGTCAACATCATACTCCGGCAGATAAGACGGCGCTAAATACTGCGGGTCATACGGATAACTCTCCGGTATCGGCGGCGGTGTCTGCGTTGTGTAGCCGTAGCCGTCCGGCACATTTGCGTGAAAGAAAACGTAGCCGATTTTCTCCCAGACGGCATACATTTTCGGCTGCCCGACGTAGGAGTAGTAGAAAAAGCTCTCGCCGGAAAAGGCAGAGCCGGGGGACTGACTCCAGCTCCAGCCCCTGAAGCGGTAGCCCGCAAGCTCCGGCTTATATGTTCCGAAATACCTGCCCCAGCCGCCTCCATGAATGTAAACAGCTGTGCTAAAGGTCTGGTTTTGTGTCAGCCACTCGCCGTAATAAAGCCCTGTTATCGGCACAATGTTTGCTTTGTTTGTAATCTCGTCCTCTGAGCGCCCGTCAGGCACGTTGAGGTCGAACTCCAGCGTATACTCGTCAGAATATGCGGCGTAAACCGTCAGCACCCACGTCTTGTTTGCCTCGTCCCACGCGTAGTTCGGTAAATTTCTAAAGGATGTGTAGCTGTGGTCGTAGTGTCCGTCAGCCTGTCGGGTATAGACTGAGCTTGTATCCGGACCGACTGAGCCGACGGTTGTCATTCCGCTGCTGCTGGATATATAAAAACCGCTTGTCGGCTGCCAGAAAGCCTGAGTTCCCGCTCTGTCAAGCCACCAGCCGCCGAACGCCTTGCCGCTGAGCTTGCGGCGCACGCTCTCCCAGCGCCGCGCCCAGCGCATTCAGAATCGGACTGTAGCCTCCGCCGTTTTCGTAGTCAATATAGCTGTACGGGTCTGAAACCGGCTGAATTCCCGTAATGTCCGCAAACTCGCCGGACTGTGGCACTGTAAGCTTGCCCTCCGTCCCGTCCGGGAGGTTCAGGTCAAACCGTATTGTTACCGGATAGTCCCAGCTTGCCACGGCATAAAGCGGAAAATCCGGCATAGGGTAAAAGCTGTATTGATAATAGCTGCCGCTGTATGTGTCCGTGCCTTCGTCGTAGTCCGTATAGAGCGTCCAGCCTCTGAAATACAGCTTGTTGTTTTCAACACGCGGTTTGTACGCAAAGTCGCCTATTCCGCTGCTGAAGCTATAGTACATTGAGCCGGTGTCCGCAGATTCGCCTGATAAAAACTTCAGCGGGGCAGAATACAGCTCAAGCGTTTTGTCCGTCGGTGCTGTTCCCTCCGGCAGATTGAGGTCGATATATATCGCAAGCCCCTGTCCCCACTGCGCGACGGCATAAAAATCGCTTTCGGGATTGTAGCCCGTAATGCTCCCGCCGTCCCCTTTCAGTGACGTCAGCTTGATTTCGTTATTATACTCCTTGTCGGAGTAATATTTCCAGCCGATAAACTGCTTTGCGCCGCCGGAAATCTCGGGCTGTGCGCTGTAGATTCCCGCGCTGTTGTAAAAATCGGAAAGCCGCTGCTCGTAGCCGTACCTCTGATACGGCATAAGCCCTGTAATGTTGTCAAAGTCCTCTGCGTTTGTCACGGTCGCGCCGGACGGGGTGTTCAGGTCGATATACAGAGTGGTTTTGTCCATCCACAGGGCGTGAAGCGTTTCATTTTCGGTCGGCGCAAGACCTCCGTAGCTGTAGCCCGGCTGCGCGATAACGGCGGGCATCTGCGGGTTTGTCACGGGCGAGGTATACCAGCCGATCAGCACCTTACTGTCAGAGCGCGGCGGGGCGTGAAAACCATAATTGCTTGTGCCGGAAAGGCTGTCTGTCAAGCTGTCGTGCAGCAGTCCGTAGATCGTTTTATACGGGTTGCCGTCTTCCATAAAATCGTACCAAGCGGCAGTTTCGTTTCTGAAAATGTCCCAGCCGGACTTTAGTCCGATAATCGGCTTGTCATATCCTGCGTCGCTTGTTATCGCGCCATCGCTGTCGTGCAAGTCAAAGTCAAGCTGTACACCGTCCTCCCACCCGGCATACAGCGTTACAATGCCGTTTTCGGGAATTCTTGTATAATCAATCGCTGTGTCGTGAATTGCGCGCGTAAAAACGGTCTGCGTTGCGTTTGTGTCCCAAAACCAACCTGTAAACACCTTGCCGTCGTTGCGGCGGGGAAACGGATTCGGCGCGGTCTGGTCATACTGGTGATCCATATTGACGGAGCCTTCAAAAAAACCGAACGCGATATAGAGCGGGTCTTCAGGGTCGAGCGGCAACCCCGAGCCGCTGTCTTTTTTATAGTCGGTGAGGTTTGCCGTATCAACGGGAAAGCCCTCAATGTCCGGGTACGCCGTCGTGATAAGGCTTGCCTCCTCGCCGCCGGAGACGTTTAGGTCAAAGTGCAGTGAGAAATAATCGGCGGGAACATATTTCGCGAAAAGGCTTATCGTGCTCCCTTTCGCCGGGAAATCATTGAAGTCAATAATGTCTCCGTCATTGTTCGCCCAATAAGCAAACTTCAGCCCCGCCATTTCCGGCACGGCGCTTAGGTCTCCGTTTGCCAGCGCAACGCGGTATTCCGTGCTGACGGGAGCTTCCTCCGCGTCGGCAGTTCTTGCGTCGGCGGTGAAAAAGTTGGTCGCCGAAAGCTCGTATATGCGCATTTGCGCCGCCATAAGGTCGTATGCCGAATCGTTCGGATTCGTTCGCGCGTAAAAGTAGACGCTAAGCGGTCCGACGGCCGACGCGCTTATAATTAGCTGCTCAGCAAGCTGAAACAGCATTATAACCGCGAGAAGTGATGAGGCAAGCTTTTTCAGAGTGCGTTTTTTTCGCTTATTCATTGGCATAGTTACCCTTTTGTGCCGAGACTCGCCGCGGCGAAACATTGCACGCAGGCGGCTTATCTTTTCAGCAGTGTTACAGTAAGTATTAGCCGCTTTTCGGGATATATGCCTTATTGAACTCTTTTTTGCGGAATGTCGTCGTTTTTTGATGTGTGGTAATTACCTCCGGTAAACGGCAAAGAGCGCCTCCTGCGAATTTTTCTGCAGGAGGCGCTCTTATTGTCATCGTAAAGCACTATGGAATTACCCTATTCAAGCCTAAGGTCGTGATTCTTCAGCCTGTACTCCGCCATTTCCTCGTATTTTGTCCCCGGCTGACCCCAATTAGAATACGGCACAATCGCAATTCCGCCTCGCGGCGTGAATTTTCCGAGAACTTCAATGAATTTTGGCTCCATCAGCTTGCGTAAATCCTTTAGGATTGTGTTGACGCAGTTTTCGTGAAAGTCTCCGTGGTTGCGGTAGCCGAACAGGTAGAGCTTGAGAGATTTGCTCTCTACCATTCTGATGTTCGGGATGTAGTTGATGTAAATCGTCGCAAAATCGGGCTGACCTGTTATTGGGCACAGGCTTGTGAACTCCGGGCAATTAAAGCGCACCATATAGTCCGTATCCGGGTGGCGGTTTTCAAACGTCTCCAGAATTTCCGGGCAGTACTGCGCCGGGTATTTGGTCGAGCCGCTGCCGAGCAGCGTCAGGTCGTCGTTATTAGTCGGCATTGGTTTTTCCTCCTGAGATATACTTTTCGTCGAGTCCGAGCGGCTCAAGCGCCGTTACTATTAAATACCCCAGCACCGCCGGGACGAGTTGACCGATACACACGCTCAGCGCAAGCGGCGCGTACGGCACACCGAGAATCGGCGAGAGCCATACCGGCGCGCCGAGACCGGGAATCAGCGTTATTGCCGGGATAATGAGCAGCTTTGGCAAGCGGAGCTTTCGGATTAAAAAAACCGCCCCGGCTGTCAGTATCCCAACGACTGCGCCGCCGAGCATATCGGGGAGTCCGAGTACGCCGAAAAGGGTGTTGCTCAGAAAATTGGACAGTCCGAGCGGCAGAATCAGAAACGGAAACAGATAGGAAAGGCAGTACAGTGAGGTCGCAAGGCGGATTTGGAATTGCCCAAAGGCAAATTTCTGCGTCGCGAACATTATAACAACGTACATCGCAACGACGAGCGCCGACATTGTCAGCGCGCGTGTTTTGTGCTTAATATTAAGCATATTAAAGGCTCCTTAGTTTTGTTTATTGACAGGATGTTGCGAACTGTCAGTTATTTATGCGGCAAAATGTGCGGCTGATTTATTTCTGTTGCAGCACCCGGCGCACCATATCCAGTGCGCTTGACGCGGCGTAATCCCGCACTCTGGCGCGTCCTGAAAATTTCGGCAGCTCACGGGAGGTTGTTGTGCCACTGTCCCGCTCATACACCGCGACGAACACCGTGCCCTCGGGGTTGCCGTCCGCGTCGGCGCCGGGTCCGGCTACGCCCGTAATGCCGACTCCGAAGTCGGTTCCGAAAACGCGTACCGCCGCTTTTGCCATTTCCTCCGCCGTTTGACGCGACACGAGTCCGAACTCACCGATAACCTCAGACGGAACGTCTGCGGCATTCTCTTTTGCTCCCTGCGTATACGCCGTTATGCCGCCCAAAAACACCTGCGACGCGCCGGGAATATCCGTCACGCGCTTTGCGAAAAGCCCGCCCGTGCAGGATTCTACGCAGGCAAGCGTTTTGCTTTGCCGCAGCAGGTGCGAGACGACCACTCCCTCAAGAGAGCCCGCGTCCAGCCCGTAAACTGCGTCTCCAAGCTCTGCCAAAACGGACTCCACAAGCGGTGCGAGCAATTGCGCTGCCTCCTCTGCCGTTTTTGTCTTTGCCGTCGCGCGGAGCATTACCTCGCCCTCTTTTGCGTAGGGCGCAAGCGTCGGGTTTTCGGACGAAGCCATAAGCGCAAGCAGCCGCGCCTCAACCTCAGATTCGCCTACGCCGAAAATGTGGATATTGCGCGAGACAATCACGGAATCCGACAGGCGCGCAAGATATGGCTTCAGCCCTGTTTCAATCATACTTCGCAGCTCTCGCGGGGGGCCGGGCAGCATAACAACATGCACATCCTTGTCCGTTCCCGGCACGCGTCCGAGAAAAGCACAGCCGGGCGCCGTGCCCGCGCCGTTGTCGAGTACTTGCGACCCTTCCGGGAAATACGCCTGACGCAGGTTGTTTTCCGTAAACGTCATATTGCCGATTTTATCGCGGAAAAAGGCGCGGATTTTGTCGCCCTCCTCCTCGCGGTATTCAAGTGCCTTGCCGAAAGCGTGGGCGACGCCCTCTTTTGTCATATCGTCATACGTCGGCCCGAGCCCGCCGGTTGTTATAATAATGTCCGAGCGCGACGCGGCGGCGCGTACCGCCTCGACAAGCCGCGCGTCGTTATCTCCGACAACGGACATCCTGTAAACCCCGATTCCGTATTCGGAGAGGGCAACCGCAACGTCCTGCGCGTCCGTATTCGCGACATTGCCGAGAAGAAGCTCTGTTCCGACGGACAGAATCTCAGCGACAAGCGTATTGTTTTCATTCGGATTATTCATATCAGCCCTCCGCGTTATTCACTTATGATAATGTAACCACTTCAATTGCCTCTGCGGCCTCTGCCACAAGCTCGTCAAACGGCAGCTTGCTCTCTGCCGCCAAAACACGGTCAAGCTTTGGCTTTGTCGCGGGGCGCTGCGGCGTGAACACCGTGCAGCAATCTTCATACGGCAGGGACGAAATTTCAAAAGTCCCGATTTTGCGGGCGATTTCGGTAATTTCCCGCTTGTCGTAGCATATGAGCGGGCGCAGAACGGGCAGGGCGATGTTCTGCGCGGTCACGGCAAGGGACTGCAGCGTTTGGCTCGCCACTTGGCCGAGGTTTTCGCCTGTGACGAGTGCCTCAAGGTGATATTTTTCGCAAAAAGCTTCCGCAATTTTGGACATAAAGCGGCGCGTCAGTATTGTTCCCAGCTCGTCGGGCGCGCCCTTTGCGATCGCCTCCTGCACGCGCGTGAACGGAACTATCGCGGCGCGTCCCTCAAGTCCGAAGCGCGTCAGCTGCCGGGCGAGCGACAGCACCTTTTCCTTTGCGTCGTTCGAGGTGTACGGGTAGCTGAAAAAGTGCAGCGGGAACACGGAAAGTCCGCGCTTTGCCGCAAGGTATCCCGCGACGGGGCTGTCTATCCCTCCGGAGAGCAGCAGCGCCGCGCGTCCGCTTGACCCGACAGGCAGTCCGCCCGCGCCGACTGCGGGATTGCCGTGTAAAAACGCGGCTGTTTCTCGGACTTCGACCTTGACTGTCAGCTCGGGATTATGTACGTCAACCGCGAGGTGCGGAAACTCATCTGACAGACGGCCGCCTATGTCCTGGCTTATCTCAATGCTCGTTTTCGGAAAGGATTTGTCCGCGCGGCGAGCCTCTACCTTAAAGGATTTGGCGCTTTGCAGTTCCGGCGCGAGATATGTTCGCGCCGTGTCGTAAATCTCGTCTAAGTCCTTGCCGCACACGGCGCAAAGGCTCAGGGATACTATGCCGAAAACGTCCCGGCACGCCTCAAAAGCGCCCGGCGCGTCGGATCCCGCACGCGGCGTGACGTAGACGACGGACTGCTTTGAGTGCACGTCAAAATCGCCGAACGGCAGCACCGCCCGACGCACATTTGCCTCAAGCCGCGCCTCAAACATGCGTCGGTTCTGCCCTTTGAGGACGATTTCGCCCTGTTTTAGTAGGATTGCGTATTGCATATTGTGTGTGTTGCGGCTCACTTTAGGCGGTCTGCATAGGCGACGTCAATCTCGGCTTGCGTTGCCAAGCTGTACTTTAGCGGCTCGCCGACTAAAGCTTCAAACGCGCCCATCATTTCTTCCCACGTTTCGGGATAGGCGTTCACGCCGTACATTTCCTTGACTGTGCCGTCTGAAAATATTATTTTCATGTACCAGCCGGCGCCGTCCAGAACGTTCCAATTATGATATTCCGCCTTCCATTGGGTAAACCCATAGCGCGCGGAAACGTTAAAAAACTCGTCAATTTTGCTGTCTTTAAGCTTCGACACAAGCTCAAAATCGCGGTCGCCCTCTTCTGTGCCCCACTCGTCTCTGGTGACGGCGGCGTAGGTTCTGATTTGCCAGTAGGTATTGTTTTTCAGGTCGATTTTGTATGCCGGGTCGTCGAATTCATACCTCAAGGCTTCCCGAAGATTGACGTAAATTGTGTCAATGTCCTTTTGATAAGTCTTTAAGGTGGTTCCGTCTTTATTTGTGTGATAATTTCCGCAAGAAACCACCGTCAACGTGAGCAAGAACGCTAAAATAATAGATGTTGTTTTTTTCATATCGCCTCAGCTTATTTCTTCCATTCCGCTTCTGTATTGCAGGCTCTCGGCGAGGTGTTCGTACTGAATCTGCTCGCTTCCGGCAAGATCCGCGATGGTTCTTGCCACGCGCAGTATTTTGTCGTGGCTGCGGGCGGTCAGGTTAAAGCGCGTGAAGGCTCTTTTCATCAGGTCGCGGGACTTTTCGTCCAGTGCGCAAAACTCCTCTACCTGAACGCTTGTCGCCTGTCCGTTGCACTCGGCTGGGCTTTCGGCAAAACGCGTCTGCTGAACCTGCCTTGCGCGGTTTACCCGCTCGCGCACTGTTGCAGACGTCTCGGACTTCGGGCGGGACTCCATATCCTTCCATTCAAGGCTTTCCACCTCAACAAACATATCAATCCTGTCCAGCAGCGGACCCGACAGACGCTCGCGGTACCTGCGCACCGCTTCGGGTGAGCAGGTGCATTTGCCGGATTTGTGCCCGTTCCAGCCGCATTTGCAGGGGTTCATCGCCGCGACAAGCACAAACCTGCACGGATATGTAACGGAGGCAGCCGCTCTTGCGACTGTTACGGTTCCGTCCTCAAGCGGGGCGCGGAGTCCCTCCAGAACAAACCCCGGAAATTCGGGCAGCTCGTCAAGAAACAGCACTCCGTTGTGCGCCAGTGAAATCTCACCGGGGCGCGGCACGGCGCTTCCGCCTGACAGCGCGGCAAGGCTTATTGTGTGGTGCGGCGACCTGAACGGCCGCTCGGTGATAATGGGCTTTTCACGCGAAGTCAGTCCGGCGACTGAATGTATTTCCGTCGCCTCAATGCATTCGGCGCGGTTCATATCGGGCATAATGCTCGGCATTCGCTTTGCCATCATACTTTTGCCGGAGCCGGGCGTTCCCGTCATCAGGATATTGTGTCCGCCCGCCGCCGCAATCTCCAGCGCGCGCTTGCAGAAGCTCTGACCGCGCACGTCTGACAGGCAAATGGGGTATTCCTCCTGGCGAACTATCGCGCGCGGTAATACGGGCGTTATCTTAAAGTCGGAATACTCCTCAAAATGCCGCAGTATATCCTCTACCGTTTCTACCGGATAAACCTCGACGTTTTCGGCGTAAGCGGCCTCGTCCGCGCAGTCTGCGGGAACAAAAAGGCGGCGGATTCCGGCTTTTTCCGCCGCAAGCGCCATTGGAAGCGCGCCGTTTGCACGCCGCAGCTCGCCGGAAAGGGAAAGCTCGCCGAAAAACGCGCAGTCGTCCGGCATTTCCGGGAACTCGCCGGAGGCTGAGAGTATGCCGAGGAGAATCGGCAAGTCGTATATTGTGCCGTTTTTGCGCGTATCCGCCGGGGCAAGGTTTACTACAATGCGCTGGCGCGGAAACGCTAAATCCATACTTCGCGCAGCCGCCCGAACGCGCTCGCGCGACTCCTTAACCGCCGCGTCGGGCAGCCCGACCACGTCAAACGACGGCAGCCCCGGCGCGAGTGAGCATTCACACGCAACGGTGTAGCCGTGTATTCCGATTAGGCCGAGCGAGCGGATTCTTCCAACCATTTTATTACACTCCGCTGTCTTTAATCAGCTTTGTGAGAATTCCCTGAACGAGTGCCGAGAGCTTTTCTTCCGTCACAGAGTACACAATTGCCGCAACGGACACGGAGGCATACGCGCCGGCGGGCTTTATCTCCGTACCTGCGCCCATTCCCGTGTTGGACAGCATTGTTTCGGATACAGCCGAAACTCCTGCCTTGAAGTGTCCGATTACGGCGCCGTCCGCCTCAAGCGCGGCAACGGACTCTGAGATTGCCTCGCTCAGCCGCGCCAGCAACGCGTCCCGGTCGTGCGCGGGAATGTCGTCTGTTTTGCCGCTTGCGATAATCGCACCGTCCTGCGTTTTTGCCGTGATACACAGCACATTTTCGCCGACTGTGATGTGGTCGTGGTGCACGGCTTCGCCTGTTGTATGGTCGTGTCCGCAGGTACAGTCAGCGCCCAGTGCGTGATCATGGTGGTCGTGATTGTGGTTGTGCTCACTGCCGCTGCTGTGGTCGTGTTCGTGGCTGTGCGTGTGGCTATGCTCGTGGTCGTGGTCGCAGCAGCCGTCGTGGTTGTGTTCATGGCTATGTTCAACGTCACTGCCGTGCTCGTGCTCATGGCTGTGGATGTGCGTATGCTCGTGGTCGTGCGGGTGGGCGCGGTCAGCCGCTTCTTGCTTTTTATTCTTGCCGAAAATCATAGTATGCTCTCCCAAACCGCGTCGTCAACGCCGTTTTTTGCCGAAATCTCGGCAATTTTAATGTCAGGCTCCCAAGCCTTGAGGTCAGCCGTACACTTTTCAATCGCGGTCGGTTCCGCCGCGTCTATCTTATTTACAATTGCGGAATTTGCCCCGACGACCTGCCCCTTTATTATCTCCGCAAGCTGCGGACTTGAGGTAAACCGCACCCAGCGCGTCGCGTCCGCCAGTATTATGATGTGCGAGTCAACACCGATTGCGGACTGCAAATTCTCGCGCATATTCGAGGGGTAGGCGATGCCCGTCGTTTCGATAACGACCCATTCCGGGTTTAGCTCCTTAACAATCCGCCGCACGCTTGAGGTCAGCTCGCCGGAAACGGTGCAGCAGGCGCAGCCGGAAAACAGATTCGACACCGAAAAGCCGCCGGAGCGCAAAACCTTGTCGTCTATGCCGACGTCTCCGATTTCGTTTTCGATTATGACAACCTTGTTTTCAGTGTCAGACGTTGATTTGCGGACAAGAAAGCCCGCAAACGACAAAAGCGCCGTCGTTTTTCCGGAGCCTAAGAACCCGCCGATTATAATAATTTTCGGTTCAGACATATTTTCTGTCACCCCGCGCTAAAATTGAATTTATGGCTTTATTTTGCCGTACTTTGAATAAAACTTAATGAAGTTTTCGGACAGGATTTTCTGCAAAAACGCCTTATCCAGTCCGAGGGAATACAGCACGTCAAGCTCTTCCTTGTGGTCCCACATCGGAAAATCCGAGCCGAAGAAAATATGCTCCGGGTCGAACGCGCGCAGACCCTTTTTCATTTCCTCAAGACCCTCATACGTCTCGTTTATCTTCACACCGTCCATATATGTACTCGAAATATCGACGTAAATGTTCGGCAAATCAGACAGGCGGACGCGCCCCTCGTCCCACTCGCTCCAGCCGCCGAAATGCGCCGCGACTATCCGCAGGTCTGGGAACAGCTTCGCGACTCTTTGGATTCTTGCCGGGGAGGAATACGAATAGCGGAAGTCGCCCGCGTGCGTTATGAGAAACATTCCGCGGTCGCTCATCAGGCTGTACAGCTCAAGCATTTTTTCATCGTCAAACGCGAGCTTTTGAAAGTCCGGGTGCAGCTTTACGCTGTGTATGCCGTTTGCAATCAGGCGGTCAAGCTCTCCGGAAAAATTCTCGTAGTCGCGGTTCATTGTTCCCGCGCCGATGAACTCGGAGTGCTGCTGAAGCTGCTCCATTATGTAGGAGTTGATTTTTTCAACCTGTGCCGGAGTCGTCGCCGTTGAAAAGACGACGAATTTCGTCACTCCCGCCCGCGCGCCGGAGGCAAGAAGCTCCTCCGGGTCGCCCGTGTGGCGCATTTTGTAGTTGTAGAACCCGCTTATCGCGTCCGTTGCGATTTGGTTGATTTTCTGCGGAAATATGTGTGCGTGTGAATCTATTATCAAAAGCGGACTTATCCTTTAGCTTATTGTCGCGATATTATGTCTGCCGCCGCCGTGTGTTGCGGCGGCGGTTATTATGTTTTGGCTTAAAATCCGGTCTGTATTATATAAAGTCCCCGTCGCCGGCAGGCGTTTCGCTGCCCGGCGCGGTGTAGTAGTCCGGCAGGTCTATTGAGCCTATTGACGCGTCGTTTATAACGCCGACCTCTTCCTCATCGGGCAGCCGTCCGTTTTTGCACAGCTCGGCAAATGCCTCACCGTCCATCGTCTCGTGCTTGAGCAGATACTCCGCCGTCATAACCACAAGCGACGCGTGCTCGTGCAGAATCGCTTCCGCCGCCGCGAGCGCGGACTTAAACATTTTCCGAACCTCGTCGTCTATCTCGGCGGCGGTTTTTTCGGAATAGCTCTTTGTCTGCCCGAAATCGCGGCCGATAAACACGGAATGCGACGAATCGTCATACGAAATAGGTCCGATTTTCGGCGACATACCGTAAACCATAACCATATCGCGCGCCAGTGCCGACGCCTGCTGAATGTCGCTAGAGGCGCCGGTTGAAATATCGTCTAAGAACAGGCTTTCCGCTACACGGCCGCCGAGCGCCGTTACTATGCGCTCAAACATTTCCGTGCGTGAACGGAAGTCGCGGTCCTCCTCAGGGCGGTAGATTGTCATTCCTCCGGCTGAGCCGTGCGGGACGATTGTTATGTGATGCACCGGGTCTACGTTTTTCAGGAAGTAGGACGCAACGGCATGCCCCGCCTCGTGATACGCCGTAAGCTTGCGCGATTTCGGCGACACAACGCGGCTTTTCTTCGCGGGACCCGCGATTACCTTTATTGAGGCGTTTTCAACGTCCTCCATACGGATAACGGGACTATCGTTTCTTGCGGCAAGAAGCGCCGCTTCGTTTAGCAGGTTTTCAAGATCCGCGCCTGTAAAGCCCGCCGTCATTGCGGCGATATGCCTGAGGTTAACGTCCTCCGCAAGGCGCTTTCCGCGCACGTGAATCGCGAGAATTTCCTCACGTCCCTTTATATCCGGGTAGCCGACGTAAACTTGCCGGTCAAACCTGCCGGGACGCAGGAGAGCGTTATCGAGAATGTCCGCGCGGTTTGTCGCCGCGATTACAATGACTTCCTCGTTTTTCATAAAGCCGTCCATCTCAACCAAGAGTTGGTTGAGAGTCTGCTCGCGCTCGTCGTGTCCGCCGCCGAGACCCGCGCCGCGCTTACGGCCGACAGCGTCTATCTCGTCGATAAATATAATTGACGGGGCGACTTTTTTTGCCTGCTCAAACAAGTCGCGTACGCGGCTTGCGCCGACGCCGACATACAGCTCGACAAAGTCGGAGCCTGAGATTGATATGAACTCAACTCCCGCCTCACCCGCAACGGCGCGGGCAAGAAGCGTCTTACCTGTTCCCGGAGGTCCGACGAGCAGCACGCCCTTTGGTATTCGCGCGCCGATTTGTTCGTATTTCTTCGGCGCTTTCAGGAAGTCAACAAGCTCCTTCAGCTCTTCCTTTTCCTCGTCCGCACCGGCAACATCACGGAAGGTGACGCGCTGCTTGTTCTCGGAGCTTAGCCGCGTTTTTGCCTTGCCGAACTTCATTCCGCTGCCCGCCGCGCCCATATTGCGGTTTAGGACAACCATAAAGACGATGATGACCATTACAATAAGGCTCGGCACAAGCATTGAGAGCCACAGCGGAATCGTAAACCCGTGTTTTAGGTCGTAGCCAAAGTCCGGATTCTCCATTTCCTCGGTGATGAAGCCGTTTACGTCGTTGTAAAACACGTCGATTGAATACAGGGTGTACACAATCTTGTCAGACGTAAAGCTTTTTTTGTCCTTGAGAATAAGCGTAAGCTCTGCGTCCTTGAGCACAAAGCTCTTGACATTATGCTCCTTAAACTCGCGCACAATATCCGAATATTGCAGCTGCGGGCGCGTAATATCCTCAGTCGAGTTGTCGCGCAGCATCCACCACACGGTCAGCACGACCAGCAGAATCAAGAGTACGTACAACACCGGACTGCCGCCGCGGCGAATCGGCGTCGGCGGCACCTTTCTGTTGCCGTTGTTGTTTTCGCCCCGGTTGTTGTTCTGGTTGTTTTGGTTGTTATTGTTTTCCAAATTACTTTCACTCCGTCAGCAAAAGGCATAACTGCGCCTTTATGCGGCTTTTTTCTTAAGCGGTATTGCCGCTTAAATAATACTATAAAATATTTTCAGTTATTTACGAATAAATTTCCGGCTTTAATACGCCGACATACGGCAAATTGCGGTATTTTTCGGCATAGTCCAGCCCATAGCCCACAAAAAACAGATTGTCGCAGCTAAAACCGATATAATCCGCGTCCACCGTTTCAACGCGGCGCTCCTTTTTGTCAAGCAAAACACATATGCTCACAGAGGCGGGACCTAATTCCTCAAGATACGCGCGCATACGCTTCAGCGTAATGCCTGTGTCGAGAATGTCCTCGACTATGACAATGTGCCGTCCTGCAATTTCGGTTCCCGCATCGCCCGAAATGTCAACCATTCCGGAGGAGGATACACCGTCCCGATAGGAGGAGGCTTTAATAAAGCGAGTTTCCAGCGGAAAGGCGCAGGCGCGGATTAAGTCCGCAAAAAACACACACCCGCCCTTTAGTACGCACAGAAAAATCGGATTTTTGTCTGTGTAGAACTCTTCAAGCCGGCGGCCAAGCTCGGCTACCCGCGCCTGAATCTGCTCCTGCGAATAATAAACACTCTCAACGTCTGCATTCATTTTGTATAGCTTACCTTTAGTTTATCTGTTTATTCGGTTTCGTTATTTACATAATATTATTGCTGTGTTCGCGTTTTATTCGAGCGGTCTGAGTGTTACGCAAACCGCCTGTGCAGCTTTTGCGTTCTGCTCCCGGAGCACTCTGTTATCAAGCGTGTAGCCGTGTACGGCGAGGACTCCCGCCCCGTCCGCCAACACCGCGATTTTGTCCCGGCTTTCTCTCGGCGCTTTTTCATCCGACAGCAGTTTTTTAAGAGATTTTGTGCCGCTCTTTCCGAAAGGGCGGATTTTATCACCGGGAAGTCTGCCCCGAATATTTATTTTACCACACAGCGCGGATTTTGGGAATAGGAATTCCGTAAATGTTTTATGAATTTTTTTGTAGATTCCGACGAATTCGCACTCCGAAACGGTCGCAATCAGTCCCGCCTCGGAGATTACGGTCTCCTCGCCCGGCGCCAGCCCGTATTCCCAGCGTGTATCCGCACCCGGACTTTCCGTGCGGCAAAAGCGAAGTCTGCCGTATTCAAACACGGCGGTTTGTCCGTTTGAGAGGTTCTCGCGCGAGCTGCCTGCTGACTTCCCTGCACCCGACCTTATTCTTGCAATATCCGCGCGGGTGAGCTTTTCGGGCGAAATTTCACGGCAAACACGCGCAAAAACGCTTTCCGGCAAAGCCAGCATTGCCGCAGCGTCTGTTGACCCGCCGTCTGAGAACTGCGCGGTAAATTCCTGCGCAAGACCGCTGAAATATTCCTCGTCACGGCGCAAACCTGCCGAAGTTTCAAGCGCCGCCGCCGCCGCATTTGGGTTCAGCTCCGTTAGCACGGGAATAATGCTGTGGCGGATTTTGTTGCGCGTATAATCGTCAGATGAGTTGGAGGAGTCCTCGCGAAAGGGTATGCCGAAATCACGGGCGTACTGCTCAATCTCCGGTCTGTCCAGACAAAGAATCGGGCGGATTACTCGTCCGTTCACGGGAGGAATACCGGAGAGTCCCGCACCGCCCGCGCCGCGCGCAAGGTTCATCAGCATTGTTTCAAGATTGTCGCGTGCGTTGTGCGCCGTCGCGATTCGCGCCGCACTTGCCGGCAACCCGTGATCTGCGCAGAGCTTGTCCGCCGCCGACTGAAAAAACGCGTACCTTGCGTTTCTTGCCGCTGTTTCAATGCTGACTTTCTGTGCCGCCGCAATCGCCGCAACATCGCCTTTTTCTGTGAAAAACGGCAGTCCGTATTGCTTGGCGGCAACGCGCACAAGCTCACAGTCTCCGTCAGCTTCCTCACCGCGCAGACCGTGGTTATAGTGAAGAACAGCCGAAGAAATTCGGCTGTTTTTGCTAAATATTCCTGCGAGCAGGTCAAGGCAAACCATACTGTCAACGCCGCCTGACACACAAATCAGCAGCAGAGCGCCGACATCCGGCAGCATACTGTGCGCGGAGATATATTCTGTTGTTTTTTGGGATAGGTTCAATCCATATGTGTGCGGCAGTGATTTTTTCTGCGGTGCGATTTGTTACTCCGCTTTTTTTACAGGCAGCCACGCCTCAAAATACCCGGTTTGAACGCCGTCCTCCAAAACGGAGCAGGCGAGATTTCCGAATGCGTTGCGCGTCGGCGTATATCCGTTTTCTTCGGCGTATTGCAGAAGAAAATTGAGTTTTTTGGCGGAGAATCTGTCGAGTCCCGCGCTCTTAAAGGCAGAGTGCACACAAAGCGACTCCGGCATTTGCGCAACGGGCGGCACAATATCTATGTTAAACTCGCTGACATACTGCGGCGACACGGAAAAGCCCCAGACATACTCGTCCTCCCCGCCGGCGAGCGCGTCCCGGCTTATCTCAAAATAGCGCCTTGTAAAGGGCATATACTTGAGCCAACGGCGCGAAATTTCGCGAAGCGAAATATTGTCGTCATACTCGCTGTTGTGGCGGTTTATATAGTAGTAAAACGGCTTGTTTGTGACAATCTCAAAGTCACCGACAAGACTGCGCGTTGTCGAGAGCCGCTCACGGAACTTCTCAATTCTTTGCAGCAGCAGCTCCTTGCGGCGAATCTCATCACGGATTTCGCCTGTTTTGTTCTCAAGCGCGTCCAGCAGCGTCGGGTATGTGTAGGTGGACACCATTTGGGCTACGTTTTCGATCGAAAATCCGTAGTTTTTATACCACAGGCAGTCAATCAGATAGTTAATGTCCCAGGTGTCGTAGTACCTGTATTTGTTTGAGGGATCCTTTTCCGGCGCGACGACGCCTTTTTCCTCGTAGTACCGTATCAGGTCAGCCGAGATTCCGAGAATTCTCGCAACGTCACCTATTTTGTATTTGCCCTGCATATTTTGTTTTATCCTTTGTTTTTCTTTGAGAAAAACCTTTGTATATTCAGCAAATTACCCATTTTAGCTTGGGCGGCGCTTGCCAAGCCACACGTCTGTCGGAACAAACCGAATATATACTGCGCGGCGTTTACGGCACAGCAATAATTAAGTCACTATTAAGTGCAAAAGGCTTCGTGTACCAAGCGCGTGCCGAAAATAAGCGCCGCCAAAGGCTTATCCGGCGCGTACTTAAATTTCAGCTTGCCTGTGACGTATGTAAAACCGCGTCGGAGCCGCACGTAAGCGTCCGCTTCCGGCTTCGGCGCTCATCCGTTATTCTGAGAAGCTAATGCGCTGCTTTATGCCGCTTGCTACTATCTCAAACGTCACCACGCCGTTGCCGACGTATTTTTCGCACATAACATCGGTTCCCTCGGTATAAGGCTTTACAATTTCATCGAGATCTTCTTCTCTTTCTACCTGAACTTCTGAAATGAGAATGTCTTTCATCTGATTCCCTGAGCATTTGTCGAAAATTTCGCGCGTCATTTCATAGGTTTTCATACTCTTTGTACCTGCCTTTATATTATTTTACCTGTTTTTAATGCGTAATTCTTCTAAACACCTTTGAACTACGCAATAATTATAGCAAAACACACAAGCAAAGTCAATAGGCGAGTCTTGACAAAACACTCGCAAAGTGATATATTTTTCATAAGAAAATAATATTTTTTCGGTTTATATTACAAAAACACGCTGTCCTGCCCTTTGAATGGCAGCAGAACCGCCCTCACCGAGGGAGTCAGCGCAAAGCGCGGAGGGTGTTCCCAAACGCAACGGTCCCCACCCCATCCCACTCCGCAAACCACCCGCGCGGCAGCGCGACAAATCCAATCAATTCCTTTGGTCGGGCTTTGCCTGACCAAAGGAATCCCGAATCAAACCGCTTTTCGATTTCCGCGAAGCGGACTTCGAAAAGCGAGCGCGAAGCGCCCTGCAGGATTAGTTCAATGGCAGAATGTCAGCTTCCCAAGCTGAACACACGGGTTCGATTCCCGTATCCTGCTCCAAACAGCGGAAGCTTTCGCTTCCTAAACGAAGAATGAATGATGAATAGTGAATAATGAATAATTTTTAGACAGCTCTAACCGCTGTTTGTACTATTCATTATTTATCAGCAAAGCGGCTTCATCATTCATTGTTCACTAAACCTCGTCCGCAGGCGATGCAGCTTTTTCGTCAAAGATTCAGACAGCACCGTAAAAATAAAAAGGAGTCCTCTCCAATGCGTCTGACAAAACGAATTTTATGTCTACTTGCGCTTGCCGTCCTATGTGTCTCGGCGGCCTCCTGCCGCCAAGTGGTTGACCCAGCACCTACGCCAACGGAATTGCCGGCTGACGAAAAGCCCGTAATCTACCTTTATCCTACTGAGCCAACCGACATTTCCGTAACGCTCACCCTTGACGGCGCGCTCACCGCAACCTACCCCGCTTACAACGGCGGCTGGAACGTAACCGCCTTTCCCAACGGCACGCTGATTAACCGCGCAGACGGACGCGAGTACTCCTATCTGTTCTGGGAAGGCGTGCAAAACACCGAATTCGACTTCTCGCAGGGCTTTGTTGTTCCCGGTGCGGACACCACTGCGTTTTTGCAGGAAACGCTTGCCGCTATCGGACTTGCGCCGCGCGAATACAACGAGTTTATCGTGTACTGGCTTCCGCAAATGCAGGACAACGCATATAACCTGATTGCGTTTCAGGGAACTGCCTATACAGACGGCGCGGCGCTGAACATTGACCCCGCGCCGGACAGCATTTTGCGCGTGTTTATGGCATACAAGCCGTTGGCAACGCCTATTGACGTTGAGCCGCAGGAATTTTCCGGGTTTGAACGCGGCGGTTTTACCGTCGTTGAGTGGGGCGGGGCTGAGGTTAGGTAACGCCCGCATCTGCCGGCACTCCGCATTTCCGGGTATTAATGAGACTGCATGAACACTATTGAGGAAATTTTTGATACCCTTGCGGCGTTGCTTGCCGTAAACAATGTGTCATTTGAAACCTGGCACGGCGATGGTATCATAGAGCTGTTTTTTGATACCGAACGCAAGCTTGTGTGCAAAATTGACTTGTTATCGCTGTACATAGCGTTTTTCGGCGTTGGTCTAACGCTTAATTTAGACGAGGGCGATGAGTCTGACGCGCTTAATATTGCTGAAGCGGCGGGGCATATCACGCATTTCTTGACCGACACTGTTTATCTCGAACGGATATATAAAAAAGGGAAGCTGTGCGCAGAAGAATGCTACTGTTTTGAGAATTCCGAAAAACGGGCTTGCTCCGCGTATTGCGTAAGAAGTATTTTGATTTTACTGCCCTTCAGGAAAGAGCGTAAAACATCGCGCTACAAGTACGTTGCCGCGCAAAACGATGAGACGGGAGTATTCCGTCAAATATAGTCCCGGCGCATTTTTTTGCGCATTATCGTCTACACTATAATGTACAATGTGCGATTCTTCGCGCAAGTCAAAGGCAGCCGCTGCTTTTGAATAACCAATACATCAATAATGCCGAAAACTTTACATTATCGGCTTAAATTTTTGCGGCCTGAAACCGCTATATTTGCAGGAGTAACACAACAGATGGCTTACGAAAACCTACTCTCCCCGATAAAAATCGGGACACTTACAATCCGAAACCGCGTTGTAATGGGCGCGATGGGCTCAGCTACGGCAAACACAGATGCAACCGTCGGCGAAAATGAACGGGCGTATTTCGCGGAGCGCGCAAAGGGCGGCTGCGGACTTATCATCAATGAGGTCACGCGCGTTAACCACAACACCGCTGTTATGATGGAGCGCCAGACCTCCGCCGCAAAGGACAGCTGCATTCCCGGCTTGCGCAACCTCGCAAACGACGTGCATTATTACGGCGGGGCGATTTTCTGTCAGCTGCACCATCCCGGCAGGCAGTCATTTTACGAAATCAACGGCGGCTATCCGCTGCCAACGCCCTCCGGCATAATCTCGCCTATCACTGAAAGCCCGTGTATCGCGATGAGCCGCCGCGGAATTGAGCGGCTTGTGCAGGAGTTTATTGACGCGGCGGAGCGCTGCTATAAGGCAGGGATTGACGGCGTTGAGCTGCATGCCGCACACGGATATTTGCTGAACCAGTTCCTTTCACCGTACACAAACCGCCGCACAGACGACTACGGCGGCAATATCCAAAACCGCGCGCGCGTTGTCAAGGAAATAATCCTCGGAATCCGTGAGCGTGTCGGGCGCGACTACCCCGTAACGCTGCGCATAACGGCAGATGAATTCCTTGAAACCTCGATTTTCCCGACGGACATCCCGGGACTGAAGTCAGACGAGGCTGTTGAAATCTGCAAATACCTTATTCCGTTCGGACTGGATGCGATTTCCGTTACAGCCGGCGTATACGAGTCTATGAACACCTCGTGGGAGCCGACAAGCTATCCCGAAGGGTGGAAGGTATACCTTGCGGAGAAGATAAAAAAGGCGGTTAACGTGCCGGTATTCGGCGTAGGCGTTATCAGAAACCCTGACTTTGCCGAAAAAGCAATTGCAGACGGCAAGGTAGACTGCGTGGTTATCGCACGCGGACAGATGGCGGACCCCGAATGGGTTAACAAGACCGCGCAGGGGCGCGTTGAGGATATTCGCCGCTGCATTTCCTGCCTGAACTGCTTTGAAACGCTGCAAACCTCCGCCGACACAGGCGAACCGGTCTCCTGCGCGCTGAACCCCCGCTCCGCGCGCGAATGGTTCTTCAACGACCTGAAAATAAACGGCGCAGGCCGTCCTGTCGTCATAGTCGGCGGCGGACCGTCGGGCTGTGAGGCTGCAAGAACGCTGGCGGAGCGCGGCTTTAAGGTAACACTTTTTGAAAAAAGCGACAAGCTCGGCGGTCAGCTGAACCTTGCAAACAAGCCGCCGCACAAGGACAAAATCAACTGGGCGATAGGCTGGTACGAAACGCAGCTGCGCAAGCTCGGCGTTGATGTTCGGCTCAGCACGCCCGCAACGGTTGCGGCAATAAAGGCTCTGTCGCCTATCGGCGTATTTGTCGGTACAGGCTCCGAGAGCATTGTTCCGCGCGCGATTCCCGGCGTTGACAAGGCAAATGTTGCGACAAGCTCCGATGTTTTGCGCGGCACGGTTTCGTTCACCGGCAAGCGCGCCGCTGTTATCGGCTCCGGTATGACGGGACTTGAAACGGCGGAGCTTATTGCCTCGCAGGGAAATCAGGTTACCGTTATCGAAATGGCTGACAAAATCGGACCTGACGCGTCATTCCAAAACCTGACTGACGTTCAGGTGCGCCTGCAGGACTTTGACGTAAAGTTTTTGCCGAACCACAAGCTCGCGGAGATTACGGATTCCGGCATTCGGCTTGAGACGACGTCGGGAGATGTTTCCCTCGACGCTGACTATGTGGTTCTGTCGCTCGGCGTTCGTGCCCAGCAGGACACGCTGAACGAAATCCGCGCAGAGTTTCCTGACGCGGTTGCAATCGGAGACACGCAGAAGGTCGGGCGCATTGCAAACGCGGTGCACACGGCATACCGTGCGGCGTATAAGTTCCGCATTGCGGATTAGCCCGCAATTAGAGATAAGAAAAAGACGGTCATAGACCGTCTTTTTCTTTTAAGTACGCGGATTTATTCTTTTTCAGCGGCCGCTTTCTTTGCTTTTTTCTTCTTGCGCGATTTTACTATAAGCACGACAACGACAATCACAACAGCGGCGGTAATCAGCCACGGCAGGAGCGTCAGCACAACGAACAGCGCGCCGACAAAGAAGCTTCCGATTGAGGTTAGTCCGGTTTTAACCGCATCTTTTATCCTCTGCCAGAACGTAATGGTGTCAACCGGCTTTGTGTATTCCTTGACCTCGGCGAGGGTGATGTTGACTGTTGAATAAGCAACCTTGTTGTCTATATCCTTGAGCTGACCCGTTACAAACTCTATATTGTAGCGCACCTCGGCAAGCTTTGTCTCGATTTCGATCATCTGCGAGACATTATCCGCCTTTTCCATAAGGGCAATGAGTGCATCCTCCTGAGCGCGGTACATCTTGAGCTGTCCCTCAAAGTGGGTATATGTGTCTGTTGCGTTCTGCGCGGTTTGCGACTTGTTTACGATGTTTCCCGCCTCTTTGAAGGCGTCCTTTGCTTCTTCAAGGCTGCCGGCCGGAATGCGCAGCGTGAAATACGCGTATCTCGCGGGAGAATAATCGTATTCAAGAAGCTGCTCGCCGTCCACCTGCTCACTGTCGATCATACCGCCGTAGCGCTTGACAAGTTCCCGGATTTTGCTGACAGAATCGTCAAACCCTTTTGTCTGTATGCTGACAAAAACGGTGTAGATCATCTTTTCGTCAGACAATGACGCAGCTCCCGCCACTTGTGTAGCGTCAATATACTTGCCGTCCTGGTCATAATACTGCGCCATTTCCCTTTCCCCGTCGTATGCGAAGGCGTAGTCTTCCGGTGCGGGATACGGCGTGGCGGCAGGGGCGAGGCTGTTGTAGGAGGCTGTGCTGTAAAACTCGGATTCGTCTGCGGCTGATTTTGCGCAGGACGCGAGAGCGGCAAGCGTCATTACAAGCGCCAGTGCTGCCGCGGCTATGCGGAATTTGTTCTTCTTTTTCATTTTGGTTCTCCTTTTGCAAAGGGATATTTGCGGGCTATACTTGTAATACGTTTGAGCCGCGCAAAATGTTGGGTGCATCCTGAAAAAAAATTTATTTTTATTTTTCGTCTCGCGCGATTATTCTGCTTCCTGCGCAAAATCTATTAGTTTTTGAACGATTTCGTCCTCCCGGCACCGACCGACAATCTCGCCGCTGCGAAACAGAACCGCCATACCGTCTCCGCAGGCAGCGCCGAAGTCCGCGCGCTTTGCCTCTCCCGGTCCGTTTACCGCACAGCCCATAACCGCAACCTCTACCGTTTTTTTTGGCTGCGGCAGCTCGGAGAGCTTTTGCTCCACTGTTTCAGCAAGCCCGATAACGTCACACACCGTTCTGCCGCAGGTCGGGCAGGATATTACGTGAAAGCCGCCCTCGCGCAGACCGAGCGCGCGCAGTATTGAAATGCCGGCTTTTACCTCGTACACAGGATCCGCCGTCAGCGAAACGCGAATTGTGTCTCCTATGCCGTCCGCAAGAAGCGCACCTATGCCGACGCTTGAGGCGATAACTCCGTTTTCGCGGCCGCCCGCTTCCGTTACACCGAGTTGGAGGGGGCTTTTTGTTTGTGACGACAAAAGGCGGTAGCTTTCTATCATCACAGGCACGGAGGAGGACTTTACCGACAGGCAGACATCAAAAAAACCGCAGTCTGCAAGCGTTTCAAGCTCTCGCAGGGCGGTTTTCACTAAGGCCTGCGGTGAGTTTTGCCCGCCGAACTCTTCAAGAATATCTTTTGGCACGCTTCCGCTGTTTACGCCGACGCGAATCGGGATTCCCGCCGCGAGACAGCTCTGCGCTACCTTTTGCACATTTTCGCGCCCTCCGATATTCCCCGGATTTACACGGATTTTGTCCGCTCCGGCGCGCACCGCCGCAATTGCCAGCCGCCAGTCGAAATGAATGTCCGCGACTATCGGCAGCGGCGATGTTTTCCGGACAACTTCGAGTCCCTCGGCAGCTGCTTCACTGGGCACTGCCGCGCGGACAATGTCGCACCCGGCTCTGGCAAGCGCGCTGATTTGCTCCGCCGCCGCGCTCGTATTCTCAAGCGGGACTGTCAGCATTGACTGCACGGGGATTTGCGCTCCGCCGCCTATTTCCACGCCGCCGACATTTATTTTTCGCGTTAATTTACGCATTTTCGAATTCTCCAAGACCTGACGGCCGCACGTCAAACAAACGCAGCTGCACAGAACGGTTTCCGCGAAACTCGTTTATCATCGGTTCAAAAGCGATGTCGCACTTTTCGCCGACGGCAACGCCTATCGCGTCCGGCGCTATGCCGAAGAAAATCGCGTTAAAGCGCGTACCTCCGGCTCCGAGAACAAGGCGTGTATGAAGTCCGCCGCCGATCGCCTGGCAAACAAGCATTTCAGCTTCTTTTATTGCAAGAAGCGGCGGAATGTTGCCGGGACCGAACGGTTCAATATCCGCGATGTCTGTAATGTTCTTTATTGTGAGCATTTTGTCCGGCTTATCCACGATAAAATCCGCAATCATCGTCGGCTCCGGCGGAAGCTGAATCTCTTTGTGGTAAATTTCCGACAGCCTTTCGCGCAGCAGCGGAATATTCTCCGTTTTTATCGTTACGCCCGCCGCCATATCGTGTCCGCCGTAGTTTATCAGCAGGTCGCCGCACTGCGCGAGTCCGCTGAACATCTTGAAATTGCCGAAGCTGCGGCACGAGCCTTTTGAAACGCCGTTTTCCTCGTCGCACAAAATAATCGTCGGGAAAAGATATTTTTCCGCTGTTTTTGCCGCGACTATTCCTGAAACGCCCTGATGCCAGCTTTTGCTTGACAGAATAACAGGCCCTCTGGGCGGCTTATCTTCAAGTCCTCTGACAACCTCATCAAACACAACCTGCTCAATTTCGCGCCGCTGATTGTTCAGCTGAATAAGCGCACCCGCAAACTCCTCCCCCTCGGAGAGGTTCTTTGCAAGCATAAGGCGGGCTGCAACCATCGGCTGTCCCATTCGTCCCGCCGCGTTTATGCGCGGTGCGAGCGTAAAGCCGATTGCGGCCGTGTTCAGCATATCCGGCGCAAGGTTGCACGCGGCTATAAGCGCGGCGATTCCCGGGCGCGGCTCTTCCCGCAATTTTTGCAGACCCCGGCGAATCAGCACCCTGTTTTCTCCGATAACGCTCATAACGTCCGCTATTGTGCCCATCGCGACAAGGTCTGCAAACCTGTCCAGCACTGACCTGACCGGCATTCCGGCTTTTGAGGCAAGGAGCGCCTGCGCAAGCTTAAACGCAACTCCGACGCCGGCGAGGTCCTTATTCGGGTACTCGCAGTCGGGTCGCTTCGGGTTAATTACAGCCTCGCACACCGGCACAAGCTCAAGCGCCGGCAAATTGTGGTGGTCTGTCACGACGGCGCGCATACCCTTTTCATACAGATACGCAATTTCAGCCGCACCTGTTATTCCGCAGTCTACCGTTATTACAAAGGCAACGCCCTGCCCCGCAAGCCAGTCTATTGCCTGCTTGTTCAGTCCGTAGCCCTCGTCCTCACGGGAGGGGATGTATATTACGGCATTATCCGCGCCCATCTCGCACAGCGCCTCGTACATCAGTGCGGTTGCCGTTATGCCGTCCACGTCATAATCGCCGTAAACCGCGATTTTTTCGCCGTCTTTAACTGCGCTGAGTATTGCCGCGACAGCCTTATCCATATCGCGCATTGCAAACGGCGAATGGCACCTTTTGAGATCGTCAGACGTGAAGTTTAGCGCCTGTTCCTTGTCTGTTATACCTCTGGACGCAAGAATACACGCGGGGATATTTGCAATTCCCGCGTCTAAAAGCTCTATTGCATCGCTGCGGTTAAAGCCGCGAATTTTCCAGTGTTTGAATCTCAAGGTTTATTATAATGTCCTGTGTGCCTAACGCACGTTTATCCTGTACTTAATTATTTCCTGCCGCGTACCTTGTCATATGCGGCGGTTACTGCCATTTCAGCCAGCCCGTCGATATTTGACTTTTCGGTTTCCATCGCGATAATGCCGCGCTCGGTTACTCCGCCCGGCGTTACAACGGCTGTTACCGTCGCCTTCGGGTCGCCCTTTGCGGCGGCGGTGAAAAGAGCCTCCGCTATATCACGGCAGTCCTTTTCGGTAAGACCGAGGGACACGCCCGCCGATATATACGCAGAAATCATTCTTGCGGCAAAGCCGAGTCCGCAGCCGGAAAACGCCGTATACTTTGGCAGCTCGTCCTCTGTTGTCTCGACGGCAATGCCGAATTTCGCAAAAACCTGAGCAAGCCCGGCGGAGCACTTCGTGTATGCAATAACGCCGCAGCCGTCCTCGACGGAGGTCGTCGGCATTGCAAGTACAAGCTCGGCTCCCGGCAGCGCCGCGCAACATTCAGCCGACGACACACCCGCCATACAGGAAACTACGGTTTTGCCTGAGTAATCGGCTTTTGCAAGCTCCTGCGCCATTTCGCGAAAAACTGCGGGGCGAACCGTCATAAAGACAACATCCGCCGCTCCGGCAAGCTCCGGCATAGAGCCGAAAACGCCGTTTTGCGGATTCGCCTTTTCAGGGCGCACGCCGATGTAAACGTCGGCAATCGGCACTCCTGCCGCGCCGTGAAGCGCCGCGCAAATGGCGTGCCCCAAATGTCCGACACCGAAAACGCCGTATTTTGTATTTGTATTGGTTTTTGCTTTCAACAAATTACCTTTTTGCGAATAAAGTTAACGCCGCTTTCGCGGCGTAGAACTAACTTGAACCAATTATAGTTATTCAGCCCGCGCCTTTCGGGAAACGTGTATATGCCTCCCGGCTTGCTCCGAAAAAACATAAGTCGGGCTGAAATGTTCGTTGCTTCCTGTGCGGATTTAGCTCCGCTGTACCTTTCCTGAGCGCAGGCAGCGCGTGCAGACGTGTACATGCTTAGGCGTTCCGTCTACAATGGCGGCGACGCGCTTCACATTGGGCTTCCAGGTTCTGTTGGAACGTCTGTGCGAGTGGCTGACCTGAATTCCGAAGGTCACACCCTTACCGCAATAATCACATTTTGCCATTTTGCGTTCCTCCTTATATGTTTGCCTTGGCTGTTGCGACGAGTGCCGCAAAAGCGTCCGGCTGGTGTATTGCAATCTCTGACAGGCTCTTGCGGTTAAGCCCGATTCCTGCCTTTTTAAGTCCGTTAATGAAGCGTGAATAGTTAATGTCATTCAAGCGGCATGCCGCGGAAATGCGCGTAATCCACAGCGAGCGGAACTGGCGCTTTTTTAGCTTGCGTCCGACATACGCGTAACGCAGGCTCTTCATAACGGCCTGATTGGCCATCTTGTAATGCTTTGATTTTGCCCCGAAGTATCCCTTGGCGAGGCGGAGTATTTTTTTGCGTCTTTTACGGGTAGACAGCGCACCTTTTACTCTTGCCATTTACATCTTCTCCGAATGTATTTTGATTCCCGCACACGGCGGGCGTATGGTCGTTAGACCGGGTTGCGAAAACTTATCTTTGAGCGATGCTCACGGTTTATTTGTAAGGGATAAGCTGCTTGATTGCGGGCGCATTTGTCACGTCGGCATAGGTGCCCTTGCGCAGACCGCGCTTGCGCTTTGTCGATTTCTTGTTCAGAATGTGACTTTTATTCGCGTGCGCACGCTTTACAAGACCCGATTTCGTCAGGCTGAAGCGTTTTTTTGCGCCGCTGTGTGTTTTTATTTTCGGCATAATTAACTCCTGTTTAATTAAAAATCGCAATGGGGCAGAAGCCCGGTATGCGGCTTTATTCTGTAGTGTGCGGCCTTTATTCTGCGGCCGGCGTTTCGGCTTTCGGCTCGGCGGGCAGTGTCTCAGTTGTTTTTTCCTGCGGCTTTGCTTCCTGCTTTTCTTCTGCGGGAGCGGCTTCCTTTGCCGTCTGCGTTTTCGGCGGCTTTTGCTCCTTTAGCGCGGGCTTCGGTGACAGGAAAATGCTCATGAGCTTTCCCTCAAGATTCGGCGCCTTGTCCACAACGGCAATATCAGAGCAGGCCTCCGCAAAATCCAGAAGATGCGCCCGTCCGATGTCCAGATGCGTCATCTCTCTGCCGCGAAAACGAACCGTAACCTTGAGCCGATCTCCGGAGGAAATGAATTTCTTACCGTTGCGCAGCTTTGTGTCAAAGTCGTTTTGCCCGATACTCGGCGACATTTTGATTTCTTTAAGCTCAACTGCGTGGGACGCCTTTTTCTGCTCCTTTTCACGCTTTTGCTGGTCGAACTTAAACTTGCCGTAGTCCATTATCTTACAAACGGGCGGTTTTGCCGTCGGGCTGACCTTTACAAGGTCGAGTCCCTCGGCGATTGCGCGCTTTAAGGCATCCTTCGGTCCCATTATGCCGAGAGGTGTGCCGTCCTGCGCAACGAGCCGAACCTCTTTGTCGCGGATCTGCTCGTTGATTTCGTGCTTAATTGCGGTGGCTATGCTGTTTGTCTCCTTGAAAAATACTCGCACAAAAAGTAAAAAGCCGTGACTCATCACGGCTTCGCAAACGGCGAAAAGGCTTTTTCGCGCAATTTTGAGAAATAACCGTGATGCGGCTCATAATGCCGACAGGTGGAAACTTTCGTTTCACTTTGAAGTTATAATAGCACGAATCCGGGCGGTTGTCAATAGTAAATTTTGGGATTTTGTGTGGCTTCGCTTTTGTAGGGGACGCTGGGGCTTTGGCGGACGTAGGGGCGGCAACCTGCCGCACGCCGTCGCTGGGAGGATTTTCGCGGGGAACACCGTAGGGGCGACCGTCCTCGGTCGCCCGTGGTTTGCTTCGCCGTTCTGTTTTGCTTTTACTTGGGTGCAACCGTAGAACTGCGGCGCAGGGTGCGTTGTTTGTAATTGCGGTGAAGCTTCGCCTCACCGCGCTGCTTCGCGCCTACGCGGCGGGCGGTTACTTTTTCCGCTTCGCCGGAAAAAGTAACCAAAAAGGGGCGACTTCTTTAGAAGAAGCAATCTTTTTTCTATACGGGAACTGCGGTCGTGGGCAATGCAGATTGTGCCTGTCCCCGCGACGTATTGCGGTGGTAGCGGCGAACGCTTGCGCATCGCCGCACGCAGGGGCGAAGCCTGTCGCGGCGTTGGTGACTCGGGTAAGGCTGTAGCTTGCCGCGAACTGCCTACGGGTGCCAACCGGAAGGATATTGCTGCTACGATTGCTGCCGCACGTGTTGCGGCAATGCGGTGCGTGTCCCGACGGGGCGGGTTTGTTGTTGCAGCGGGTGCAAACTTACGATTCAAGGCAATGCCCCGTTACCACGACAATCTCCGTAGGGGACGGCGTCCCCGACGTCCCTTGTCTGGTTTGCCGCAGACCTTTGCGTCGTACCACCGCACCCTACTATGTGGGTGCGTCGGGTGCGTCCGTCTGCCTCCGCGCTTTGCGCGTCGGGACACGCAACTGCTTGCCGCACCCAACAGCGCAGGGCGCGGTGCGGGTTGGCTTCGCCAAATTCCGGTTGGCGCCCGTCGGCGTTAGCCGACCGTTGCCTCCTGCTTGACCTAATCGGAGGGACTTTCCCAAACTTGTGGGGAGAAACGCCTGCGTTACAAATGCGGACAACGAGAGCAGGCCCTTAAAGCGGCTTCTTTGGTTACTTTCTTGCCGCAGCAAGAAAGTAACCGCCCGCCGCGCAGGCGTAAAGCAGCGCGGCGAGGCGAAGCTTCGCCCCAATTACAAATACCGCACCCCGCGGCACACGGCTGCACGCACCAAAGTCAAAGCTACGCCCCTAAGTTTCCTTTACCAAAACAAAAATCCCCTTGCCCTATTCAAAATCTTCTGCTATACTCTTATAAAAAGAAAAAAGGATCCGAAATGATTAAGAAAAAAAGCTACACTTTACTTTACCGCACGTTCTTTCCACTGCTGTTTGTCATTGCTATTCAGGGTATTGTTACACTCGGCGTTAACCTTGCCGACAATTTTATGCTCGGCGGATATTCGGAGGCGGCTCTTTCCGGCGCGGCGCTTGTCAACCAGATTCAGTTCATTCTGCAAAGCCTAATCGGCGGAATCGGCGCGGGCATTGCCGCTCTTTGCTCGCAATACTGGGGTCGGGAGGAAATTGACCCAATAAAGCGCATTATTTCTCTCGGGCTGAAATTCGCGTTTTTAGGCGGACTGATTTTCTGGGCTGTCACTTTCTTCTTCCCGGAAAATGTCCTGCGTCTGCTGACAAATGACGAACCGATTATCGCCGAAGGCGTAAAGTACCTGCGCGTTATGTGCTGGACTTATCTTGTGTTTTCAATTTCAAGTGCGCTTGTGTATTCGCTGCAGAGCGTGCAAACAGCGTGGATCGGCAGCGTTATGGCGGTTGCCACTCTGTGCATAAACACTACGCTCAACTATGCGCTGATATTCGGGCATTTCGGCGCGCCGCGGCTCGGCGTCACCGGCGCGGCAATCGCTACTCTGATTTCGCGCTGCGTTGAGCTGCTCATAATCCTGATATATGTCCTGTTCGCGGACAAAAAGCTGTGCCTGCGTCTGCGTGAGCTTCTGCGGTTTGATTTCGGATACCTCAAGGACTTTTTGCGCGTGTCTATGCCGATGGTCGCCTCCGGCGCGAACTGGGGAATTGCGCAGGCGGCGCAAACCGCAATTCTCGGCAGAATTTCCGGCGAAACAATTGCCGCGAACGCTATTGCGAGCGTCATTTTCTCCATCTTCACGGTGTTCGGCTTTTCGTGCTGCAACGCCGCGCAGGTTACAATCGGTAAGACTGTCGGCATGGGCGAGTACGAGCTTGTAAAAAGCTACGCTAAACGGCTTCAGCTTATTTTTATCGCAATCGGAATTGCAACAGGCGCGCTTCTCTTTACCTTCAGGGGCGGAATCGTCGGGCTTTTCAGCGAAATTTCAGGCGACACGCGTGCGCTTGCGCTGCAATTTCTTATCGTGCTTTCCGTTGCAACGGTCGGCACGTGCTACGAATACCCGGTTGAGAGCGGCATTATCGCGGGCGGCGGCAACACCAGGTACGCGGCTATCGTTGATGTACTGTCCATGTGGCTGTTCACTATACCGACGGCGGCAATCTCCGCGCTTGTTCTGCACTGGCCGCCCGTCGTTACGTTCTGCTTTCTCAAAGCGGATCAGCTGCTGAAATGCATACCGAACGCGATTGTTGTGAACAGATTTAAGTGGATTCGGCAGCTGACACGCGGCGGGGTGGAGAACGCCGACGCAAAATAAAGCAAAATGTCTGTCGGGCTACTCGGACGGTTCCTCCGGTGCGGCACGCTCCGTCACACCCGCCGCGCGTATCGTCTTATTGAGCACGGCAAACAACGTAACGGCTAATTGCGCCGCGCCGGTTATGATAAACAGCGTGTTCAAACCGATTATGTCCGCAAGCGGTCCGAAAACAATCAGGCCGAGAGGCATTGCAAGACTCGAAAGCATAGTCGTCAGGCTGAACACCCTCCCCAGAAAATCCGGGTCAACCTTTTCCTGCAAAAGCGTAATTGCCGGCGTGTTGAAAATCGGCAGCGAGACTCCGATGAAAACCATAATTGCGATATACAGCGCAAAATTCGATACAACTCCGCAAAGCACCGTCCCGGCTGACATTACGAGCATTCCAAGTGACATTGTGCTGTGTTTGTTTTTGAACCCACCCCAAATTGTCAGTAATAAGCCGCCGAGCAGCATTCCGGCGGCAAAGCCCGCGTCCGCAAAGCCGAGTCTCCATGCGTCCGCGCCGAATAGCCGCGTAACCTGCAGCGCGTACAGCACCGCAATCGGCGAAATAAGTATCGACATCACCGCGCTGAATACGAACAGCTGTTTAATGAGTTTATGCTTTGCGATGTATCCCAAGCCGAGCTTCAGGTCTTGCAGATAGCTTGCTTTTCCGGGTTGCGGCTCTGCCGACTTTTGCTTGACCTTGACGAAAAATCCGAGGATTACAATTGCGACAGCCGCCGTCGCAATGTCAATTATAAAGATGTTTTCCAGTGACGCAAAGCTAATCAGCACCGCCGCTAACGCCGGTGACGCTAACAGCATTGCCGCTTGCGCCGAGCTGTTAATGCTGTTGACGCGGAGCAGCTTATCCTGCGGAACAATGCCCGGAAGAAGCGAGCTGACTGCCGGCTGCTGAATTCCCTGCCCCAGACCGCGCACCGCCATTACCGCGAATATCAGGCGCACGTCGCGCAGCCCGAGCCAAAACGCCGCCGCGAGTCCGAGCGTCGCCGTTGCGACAAGCGCGTCAGCAAGGATAATCAGCCGTTTACGGTTGAAGCGGTCCGCCCAGATGCCGGCAAAGGGTGACACGAGAAAGGTGGGCAGAAATCCGCAAACCAACGCGATTGTCATCATTGTTCCCGACTGCGTTTCAAGCGTAATGTGCCACGAAATCGCGCACTGCACAAGCGACGAGCCAAACAGCGACACAATCTGACCTGCGAGAAAAAGCACTACGTTGCGCATTGAATAATTAGTTTTCATTGTTTGAAACCCCCTCATAATCCGACACGGTGCGGAGCATTTCCGCAAGCAGAGAAATCTCTGCTCTGCTGTATTTAGTTTGCAGCGCAGACTCAATTTCAGCGCCAATTTTGCTGAACATCCCGTAAACCTCGGCGATTTTCGGAGTCAGTGCAAGGAAAAATACTCGCCCGTCCTCCGCGCTTTGTGTTTTTGTTAAAAAGCCGTGCTTTACAAGGTCGTTTACCTTGAGCGTCGCGCCGGACTTGGTGATTTGCATCAGCTCCGCGAGTTTTGAAACCGTGCAGTTCTCAACACTCGCAACTACATTGAGATATAGCATGCTGTGGTATGATATGCCCAGCGTGTAGTCGGATTTATTCAGCATTTTCAGCTCGCTGACTGACGCGCGGAAATAAAAGTAGTTCATAGCTTCAGAAAAAGTCATATATCGCCTCCCGCTTATAGTTAACTAATATTATATAATTTCACTTAACTAATATAAAACACTATTACCGGTTTGTCAAGTCCTTTTTTATATTCCTCCAAACCTTCTTTACAACTTAAATATTCGTTGCCAACAGAAACGGCAGACTTTTTAACAACGCAAACGGCGGGGCAATTTGCCCCGCCGTTTGTTTTGTTTTCCGCTGCCGCCTACTCTAACTTTTCCCGCAGCAGCTCCAGCGCCTTTTTCTCAACTCGCGATACCTGCACCTGACTTATACCGAGCACCCTTGCCGTGTCGGACTGCGTAAGTCCGCGCATATAGCGCAGGGCTATAACCGCCCGCTCCCGGTCGGGCAGCTCACAGGCGGCCGTGAACAGGTCGATTGAGTCGATTGTCTCAGTCTCGGACGCGTCGTCCGAGATTACGGACAGAAAGCCGAATTCCTTTTCGCCCCCTGCCCCGGAATCGCCCACCCGAAACGGCGCGTTGAGCGACTGCGGGTCTGATACCGCGCTTTCCGCCTCGGCAACCTCCTCAGGGCTTGCTCCGACGAACTGCGCAACCTCCGAAACAGTCGGCGCGCGTCCCTTTTCCTGCTCAAGCGTATACCGTGCAAAGCGGATTTTGCTCGCAAGCTCCTTTAGGCTGCGGCTGACCTTTACCGGACCGTCGTCACGCAAAAAGCGACGAATCTCGCCGATGATTTTCGGCACGGCGTAGGTTGAAAAGTGCAAACCCAGCGACTGGTCAAAACTGCGTAAAGCCTTTACAAAGCCGATACAGCCGATTTGGTATAAATCCTCGCTTTCAGCCCCGCGCCCCGCAAACCTGCGGACAATACTCCACACAAGGGCGGAGTTTTCGGTTATCGCGCGTCCCGCCGCGTCAACATCGCCGTTTATCGCGGCAAGTATCGTGTCTGAAATAACGGGCGGCGGTGCGTCTTGTGCGGCGCTGTCGGAAGCTGAGGTTGCGCAAAAGGCTGCGGTTCCGTCAATTTCCGTATCCGTCATATCGCAGCGCCGTCTCCCGCCTTTGTTGAAAAGCTTTTGCGCAGCGTGATCGTCGTCCCCTTGCCCGGCACGCTTTTCACCTTGATTTTATCGCAGAAGCTCTCCATAATCGTAAAGCCCATTCCGCTTCGCATATCGTCGCCGGTTGTAAAAAGCGGTTCGCGGGCTTTTTGCACGTCCGCGATTCCGACGCCCCAGTCGCGCACCACAACCTCAACGCTGCTGTCGTCAAAAAGGCGTGCCACAACGCGCACGCGTCCGAGCGTGTCGGGGTACGCGTGCACAACCGCGTTTGTCACCGCTTCGGACACCGCGGTTTTAACGTCGCCCACCTCGTCAACCGTCGGGTCTGCCTGCGCGCAGAACACCGCTATGTACGCACGCGCCAGGCTTTCGTTTACGGAGCGGCTCAAGAACTCAAACCGCACCTTGTTTATCTCTTTCATTATGTTTATCCTTATGTAAAACCACCCGCTAATGGGGCTTGCTGATTAATTTACTGCGCGTCCTCGCGCAAAACCGCGGAGGACAGCCCGGCAACGTCGAGTATCTGCCGTATGCGCGTGTTTGCGTTGATAACGGACAGTCCGCCAACGTCCGCGCCGACAGCCTTGCCTGTTTTGATTATGAGCGCAAGTCCGGACGTGTCCATAAAGCTGACCTCGGCAAAATCGAGGGCAACAGCTCCCGCCGGCGTTTCCGACAGCGTGCTTTCAATAAACTCAAAGGCCGACTGAACGGAATAGTGGTCTATCTCGCCTGACAGCCGAAAAACCAAGCCGTCAGCCGTCAGTGAAGCCTGAATGTTCATCCTTTGTATCTCCTTGTGGTGCCTTGCGCCCGCCGTTTGTAATGACTGTATTATAACGCGGAGCATATGCAAAAGCTGTCGGAACACGCGGACTCGGGCGTTCCTGCGGGCGATACCGCAAAAAAAAGCAAACCGCACATTGCGGTGCGGTTTGCTGTAGAAGCTTTTTTTATGCGGCGCGCTAAATGTTGTGCTTCACCCTGTCTTTTTCTTCGGCGCGCTTGCCGTTGTTAAAGCGCTCAAGCGTACCGACAAGATAACCCGTGATTCTGCGGATTCGCTCAAAGCCCGGTCCGTTTTCAAACTCATGCCGTCCGCACTGCGGGCAGGCGTCGCCGATTATGCCCGTGTAGTTGCACACGGGGTCGCGGTCTACGGGGTGGTTAACCGAGCCGTAGCCGATTCCGCTTTTGTGCATATGGCGTATGATTTTTTCAAACGCCTCCAGATTTTGCGACGGGTCACCGTCCATCTCAATATAGCTGATGTGCCCCGCGTTTGTCAGCTCATGGTACGGCGCTTCTATCGAGATTTTCTTGAACGCCGTTATCGGGTAATACACCGGCACGTGGAAGCTGTTTGTATAATAGTCGCGGTCGGTTACGCCGGGAATTTCTCCGAATTTCTTGCGGTCAATCACAACAAAGCGTCCGGAAAGTCCCTCCGCCGGAGTTGCGATAAGCGAGAAGTTCAGCTTTGTTTCCTCAGCCTTTATGTCGCACTTGTGCCGCATATAGGACACTATCTGAAGCCCGAGATTCTGCGCCCTTTCAGACTCGCCGTGGTGCTCTCCGATTAGCGCCTTGAGGCACTCCGCAAGACCTATGAAGCCAACCGTGAGCGTACCGTGCTTCAGCACCTCGCGCACCTCATCGTCCCATTCCAGCTTTTCGCTGTCAATCCAAACGCCCTGCCCCATCAGGAACGGGTAGTTGTAAACGTGCTTGCGGCACTGAATCTCAAAGCGCTCCAGCAGCTGCTCAAATACAAGCTCCACCTTATCGTCAAGATCCTCAAAGAACCGCTCAATATCGCCCTTTGCCTTTATCGCAAGGCGCGGCAGATTTATTGTTGTGAACGACAGATTGCCGCGTCCGTTTGAAACCTCGCGCTCCGTGTCGTGCACATTTCCAATAACGCGCGTGCGGCAGCCCATATACGCAATCTCTGTTTCGGGCGTGCCCTTGTAGTACCGCTTATTAAACGGCGCGTCCATAAATGAGAAATTCGGGAAAAGGCGCTTTGCCGAGGTTTTGATTGCAAGGCGGAACAGGTCATAGTTCGGGTCTCCCTCATTCAGGTTCACGCCCTCTTTAACGCGGAAAATCTGAATCGGAAAAATCGGCGTTTCGCCGTGACCCAAACCCTCAAGTGTTGTTTCCAGCAGATTTTTTACTACCATACGCCCCTCGGGGGAGGTGTCCATACCGTAGTTTATCGATGAGAACGGTGTTTGTGCGCCCGCGCGCGAATGCATCGTGTTCAGGTTATGGATAAACGCCTCCATCGCCTGAAAGCACGCGCGGTTTGTTTCCTTTTCCGCGTGGTGGTGCGCCGTTTGCTGCACCTTTTGCACTTCCTCAGCTGTCAGGCTGTACTTTTCGGCAAGTATCGGCGCTTCCTGCGCAAGATATTCCGAACTGTCCGACAGTTTTGGGTGCAGACCCGTTTTCGCGTCAATATCCGCGATAAGCTGCTTCAGTTCGTCTGCCGGATCCGGCGTTCCTTTCATCAGCATAAGCATTTTGGCGACGTTGCTGCGGTACAGCCGCACAAATGTTTTGCGCACGCCGTCCGCCATACCGTAGTCGAAGTTGACTATGCTCTGCCCACCGTGCTGGTCATTCTGGTTGGACTGAACGGCAATACATGCAAGCGCCGCGTACGACTGAATGTCGTTAGGCTCACGCAGCGTTCCGTGTCCCGTGGAAAAGCCGCCCTCGAAAAGCTTGAGTATGTCAATCTGCGTGCAGGTCGTCGTCAGCGTTAAGAAGTCGAGGTCGTGAATGTGAATATCACCCTCGCGGTGCGCGCGCGAGTGCTTGTCTGACAGCACGCGCTTGTGGTAGAACTCCTTTGCCGCCTCAGAGCCGTACTTTAGCATAACGCCCATTGCGGTGTCGCCGTCTACATTCGCGTTTTCGCGCAGAACATCTGAGCCTTTCGCGCCCGCGTAGGTTATCTCCTCGAACGTGCGCATAAGACGCGACTTTAGGTCGCGGTTTTTCTGCCGCTCGTTACGGTAGAGGATATATGCCTTTGCCGTTGTGACAAACCCGCCGTCTATCAGCGTGTTTTCAACTACATCCTGAACGTGCTCGACATCCGGAGTGGGGTTGCCCTCACTGCAGAGCTTTTCCGAAACTGCGGAGGCAAGAGCCGCCGCCGTATCCGGCATTGGGTTTTTCAGCGTGGCCAAAAAGGCCTTTTCAATTGCGGCGGCTATTTTCGCCTCGTCAAACGGGGCGGCTCTGCCATCACGCTTTCTAATTTCGGTAAGCTTTGACTGTTTTTCTTTTGTTTTTTCGCCGATAGCGGACATTGTGTTTCCCTCTTGTGCTCCATCTTGTCCTAACACACCATATATTGTGTGTGAAGTGTTATTAGTATACTGCATTTAGGGGGTGCGTGTCAATAGGGATTGGAAAATTTTTTTCTTTTTTTGTAGGCGGGGTACTATATATTGTAGTTGCTTTTTTGGCGGGCTTTTTTGTTTGCCTTAAGCTTTGGTGTAATGGCGGACAGTTTCTTTGGCGTTAGGACTTTTGCTTATTGCTGCTTAATGCTTGTTCACCGGTGGCGCTGGTGGCAGCGCAAACGTGCCACTGCGCGTGGCGGCGGTTACTTTTTTCCGCTACGTATTGCGGTGGTAGCGGCGAGCGCTTCCGCTGCGCCGCACGCAGGGGCGAAGCTTGTCGCGAGGTTGGGTGACTCGGGTAAGAATTTAGCCTGTCGCGAACTTCCTACGGGTGCCAACCGGAAGGACTATGCTGCTACGATTGCTGCCGCGCATTGTGCGGCAATACGGTGCGTCTCCCGACGGGGCGGATGTTGGTGTGGCGGACGGTGCGGACTCTCGGTTCAATGCATTGCCCCGTTACCACAACAATCTCCGTAGGGGACGGCGTCCTCGACGTCCCTTGTTTGGTTTGCCGCAGACGCTTGCGTCATACCACTGCACTCTGCTGTGTATGTGCGGTCGGGTGCCCTTGTCTACCTCCGCGCTTTGCGCGTCGTGACACGCAACTACTTGCCGCACAGCACAGCGCAGGGCGCGGTGCGGGTTGGCTTCGCCAAATTTTGGTTGCCACCCGCCGACACCTACTGCCTGCACATAGGGCGCAAGCCCGTCAGTCGGCAGCTCTGTCTGAATTCGGACGTACGGACACGTACACTTGTAGCTTTGCAACCCGCCTAAGCCCAAAAGCGGCTTCTTTGGTTCCTTTCTTGCCAAGACAAGAAAGGAACCGCCCGCCGCGCAGGCGCTCAGCAGCGCGGCGAGGCGAAGCTTCGCCGCAATTACAAACACCGCAACCTACGGCGCACGGCTGCACGCACCCACATCAAAGCAAAACCACGAAGCGAAGCCCCCCGCCATTACGTTCCCTTTCCCAAAAACAAACGCCCCCCTTGACAAACGCCCCCCCTTGACAAACCCGCCCGCCCTTGTATACTCCCGCTTGCAAAAAACAAATTTGCGTAGACAAAAAAACGCACACACCAGTGCAAAAAGGAGATGTAGATATGGACACAAAGCAATCGGCAGCAGGCGGCTGGGACGACGGCGAGGAAATCTTTCTGCCGGAGGACGTGGACGTTACTGTCACTGAGGACGCGGACGGCGGCGGCGAGCCTGAGCCAACAATCACGATCAAGTACATGGGACAGGACGAGACGCTGACTCTTGCCGAGGCTATAGAGCTTGCACAAAAAGGGCGTGACTACGACCGCATCCGCTCAAGAGCGGACGCGCTTGCGGACGTTAACGCACGGTCGCACCGCGACGAAATTGTGTTTGCGCTTACAGCCGAAAAGCTCGGTCTTTCGCCCGATGAGCTTACGCGCCGCGTTCTTTCCGAAAAACTCAGCGAGGAAAAGAAGGTTCCCCTTGAGGAAGCCGAAGCAATGGTTTCGGACAAGCTCCTTGCCGAGGAGGAAAGGGCGCGGGCAGCGCAGGCGGGCGTTCTGACGCGTGACCGCGATATTGCACGGTTCATACAGGAGTACGGCGCTGACTTTGACCCAAAACAACTCGGAGATGAGGTCTGGCGTCTTGTGGCGGACGGATATTCTTTGCTTGACGCGGCGCGCAAGGCGGAGAATGACCGGCTGGCAGGGGAACTGCTTCGGCTGAAATCGGCGGCGGTAAACAAAACGCGCGCGTCGGGCAGTCTTGCGTTTCCCGAGGAGTCAGGACCGGAACACGGGATTTATTCCGATTGGTATTCTGCGTAAGCGGTCTTGGACTCCGCTCAGGGGCTTGCCGGAAACAGCTCCGGCAAGCCCTTACACTGACACAACTACTTATAACACAGGAGAATATGCCGTATGGCTCTCAATTTAACCACAAAGTATTCACCGCTTATTGCCGAGCGTTTCAAGGCAAACAGCTTTACGGAGGATTCCACCTCCGACAGGTTCGACTTTGACGGAGCGAAATCCGTTGTTGTCTACACCGTTGACAAGGCAGTCCTGCACGACTATGACCGCGAGGCTTCCGGAAACCGTTTCGGCGAAATTTCCGAGCTTGGCGACACAAAGCAGGTTCTGACGCTGTCTCAGGACAAGGCATTTACCTTTGCAATTGACAACGGCAACAACAGCGACCAGCTCAACGTCAAGCACTGCAATGAGCAGATCAAGAGCAACTGGGACGAAATCTGCGTTCCTTTCATCGACAAATACCGCCTTAACCGCTGGATTTACGGCGCGGGAATCTCTTTGGCTTCCGCCGTGCCGTCCAAAACAACGATTATCGAAAAAATCTTTGCTTTGGGCAATGAAATGACGGCACGAGGCGTTCCGCTCAAGAACCGCACGCTGTTTATTTCGCTCGGTCAGTACAATAACTTGAAGCAAGCGGGCGAGGTTATCGGCAGCGAGGCTCTCGGTACGGAAAGTATTTCCAAGGGCGTTGTCGGCTCTATCGACGGAATGAATATCGTCCCTGTGCCTGAGGCATATCTGCCGACAGGGCTTTACTTTATGATTAAGCACAAGGACGCTTCTGTTGACCCGATGAAACTCAAAACACTTCGCGTGCAGAAAAACCCCGTCGGAATTGACGGAGATGTCGGCGAATGCCGCTTTTACTTTGATTCGTTTGTGCTTGACCCCAAGCTCAACGGAATCGCTATCTGCGGCGGCACGGCTGACGTTTGCGCAATGCCGACTATTACGGCGACAACAAACGGCGTTATTGTCGCTGGTACAGTCAACTCAACCAACCGGTACACAACTGACGGCTCCAATCCGAAAACAAGCGACACGGCGCAGGACTTCACAGGCGGAACCTCCGCAACGCTTGCGCTGTCAGGTCCCTGCCGCGTGCGGGTATACATCATTCCGCAAAATACCCGCGTTGTTTCCGGCGTTTCCGAATTTAACTATGTCGGTTAAGGGCAGTTCAATATGACGACGGTTTCAGAGATTTTCACAGCGGCCTGCGCGCTGATTGACGCGCTTGACCCGCGAACCGGCTCCGCCGTGTCCGCCGAAAACCGCGACTATGCTGACCGCACGCCGCACATTCTGACGGTTCTGCTCGGAGAGGTTCTGCCTTACTGCGAAACGGGTAAGTCCGATACGCCGAGGACGTTTTCTTCTATGGAGGACGCTCTTTACCTTGAGAATTTCATCTGCAAAACCATTCTGCCGCAGGCGCTTGCCGCCCGTCTTCTTGTAGAGGAAAACCCCTCGTCCGCCGCTTTCTTTGACGCAAGCTACAAATCAGTTCTGCGCGAGGCAAGACCCGACAAAAAGGGACGCTTTGAGGCGATTGAGGACGTTTACTCGTAAAGGCGAACCGCAACAGCCATTCGGCTAACAGGAGAAAATGCAAGCCCGCGCGGCATTTCGCCGTAAACGCCGCGCGGGCTTGCTGTAAGAAATATGAAAAAAGGACTATTTGAAATTAAACGGTGGACCGGGCTTAACGAATCGGCCGGAAGCTCAGACGAGCTTTTGCCGGGACAGGCCCGCGAAATGAGAAACTTCCGTGTTTCGACCGACGGCAGTCTTGTGACGCGTCCCGGGATGAAGACGATACCGGAGCCGGGCGTTGAGTACACGCACCAAAAAACAGGCTTCTACTGCGGACGCGTCGGCGTCGGTACAAACGGATTTGACGATGAGACCGAGATTGTTGTCGGCGGGCTGGGTATGCCGCAGATCGTCTTAAAGCCCAGTGCAAACCTTGGAACGAACGCAGGAAGAGAGGTTGTGCTGTTCTGCGCGCAAAACAAAATCTATGAGTGGAACCCAACGACGGGCGGGGCGGCGGACATCACGGCGGCGGGAACCTCCATTACGGGAAGTGCCGTCAGCTTTTTCGGCTTCGAAAACAAGGTATACATTCAGGACGGAGAAAAGTACTGCGTCTGGGACGGAGAGAATCCCGTCCACGAGGTCGCCGGATATGTGCCGACGGTTTTCACCGCAATGAACCCCGCCGGAACGGGAACGGAGCTTGAACCGCCGAATTTGCTGACGCCTCTGCGAAAATGCGAGTATGTCAACTGCACCGGGACGTCTGCCTTTACGCTGCCGGAAAAAGGCGTGTCGCAGATTGTGAGTATCGTGCGGCACACAAATGCGGTCGGGACTGCTTCTGTGACGGGCTTCACACTTAACGCGTCAGCCGGAACCTTTACGTGCCCGACGGTAACCGACACGGCGCGTCTTGTTGTGACGTACAGAATTGCGGAGGACTACTCCGACACGGTCAAGAAAATGCGGTTTGCCGAAATTTTCGGCGGTGCGCAGGACTCAAGGCTTTTTCTGTACGGCGACGGCACGAACAGCGTCATCTACACAGGGCTTGACATTAACGGAATGCCGAGGGGAGACTATTTCCCCGCGCTGAACACACTGTCCGTCGGCGAAAACAACACGCCCGTCACCGCGCTGTGCCGGCACAGCACGCACCTTGCGGCGTTCAAGACGAACTCCACCTATGAGATTGACGCAGAGCTGACGGAGCTTGCGAGCGGCAAGCTTATTCCCGTTTTCACGACGCGACCTGTTTCCCGCAACATCGGAAATGAGGTTCCGGGCGAGGCGGAGCTTGTTGACAATAAGCCGAGAACGCTGTTTGCAAACACTGTGTACGAGTGGAGCGCTGCCTCCGGCGGCGCGGGTATGACTGCCGACGAGCGTATTTGCCGCAGCATTTCCGAAAGGGTGCGGCAAACGCTTGCCTTTTCAGGCTCACTGCGCGTTAACACCTTCAACGACACGGTAACGGGCGAGTACTACATTCTCAGCGATTATGTTGCGATTGTGCACAACTACCGCTTGGATGTGTGGTATGTGTATGAATGGAATATGCGCTTTTTGTTCCGTTACAAGGGCGAGCTGTTCGGAGTGCTCCGCAGCGGTCAGATTGTCCACATCTCGGACGCTTACCACCGCGACGACGGCAGGGCAATTCCTGCACGCTGGGTTTCCGGCGCTATTTCCTTCGGCGCGGACTTTTTGCGCAAGTACTCGGCGGCTGTATTTGCCTCACTCGTGCCGCGTCCGTCGGGCGAGCTGAACATACGGCTTCGCACAGACCGCACCGCCGCTGTTTTTGAGCGCGGTTTTACCTGCCGCCGGTTCCGCTTCGGCGACGTTAACTTCAATGCCTTCAGCTTCAGCACAAGCAAAATGCCGAGGCAGGTTCGCACACGCGTTCGCGCGAGAAAGTTCAGCCTGTGCGAGCTGGAGCTGCGCGCAGGTGAGGACGGCGGCTCCGCCGAGGTGTCCGGTATCGGCATTGACGTCGGCTTCGGCGAAAATATTTAAGGAGAACAATTATGCTACAACTGACACAGCTTTCGGGCAATCTGAATTTCATTTCAGAGCTGCCTGACGAGCCGAATATTGACGCCGGTCTGTCTGCCGCACAGCTAAAGGCAAAGTTTGACCTTGCGGGCAACACAATAAAGCAGTACATCAATACAACGCTCCTGCCGCAGCTCGCGGCAGGCGTTGAGGCTGAGCTGCAGACGGCGGCTTATCCGCTTGCGGCAAGTATTGAAGCGGCAAACACACAGCTCAGCACCACGCTTCCCGCGCTTTCGGCACAGGTTACGGCAAATCACACGGAGCTTTTAGCGACGCTCATTGAAATGACCGACATTCTGCACGCCCGTATCGACGAGCTTGAAGCGCAGATCAACTCATAAGGGAGGCCGCTATGTCTGACATTCAGGTCTTTGCAGAGGCGATTTCCGCAATCGGGCTGCCGGTTTTTCTTGCGGCCGCCGTGACGGCTCTCGGCGTAAGATACATACCGAAATTCCTTGACCTTTGGATTGAGTCGCGCCGCGATATGGCGGAGGCGGCGACAAAATCCGTTGAGGTCGCGGCAAAATGCGAAAGTGCGCTGCGCAACACAGAGCTTGTTATGCAAAACTGCGTTGAGGTAAGCCAACGGGCGATAGGTCTTCTTGATGCTCTGACTCAGAAGCTCATTGACAAGGGATAACAGCCGCACACTAAAAAGGCGGCGAACTTATACTATATGTATATACCACTTCACAGGTGAAACAAATGAATACAGCTGCAGAAACGCTTCTCAAGGTCGCGCTCGGCTTTGAGGGAGTGTACGAAAATCCGAAAAACTCAAACAAGGTTATCTTTAACACACACTATTACGGCTCGGAGGTCTCCGGAGAAAAATATCCGTGGTGCGCCGTTTATGTTTGGGACGTGTTCCGCATTGCGGGGCTGTCTCACCTCTACTACGGCGGCAAAAAAACCGCCTCGACAACCGCCATTCTGACCTATGCAAAGCAAAACGGCCTTTTTGTGCAGAAAAGCGAGCAGTTTCTGCCCGGAGATATTATCATCTTCAACTGGTCGAACAGGACGGACTTTGCCGAACATGTCGGCATTGTTCTTGAGGAATCCGGCGGAATTGTGCAAACGGTTGAGGGTAACTCCGGCACAACTCCGGACGCAAACGGCGGCGCGGTTCTGCGCAGGGCGCGCGCGAAGGACGTTACTGTTCTCGGCGCTTACCGCCCGAAATATCCGGAGGCTGTTCCGGCGTTTTCCGAAATTAAAGAGGGAGAAGCAAACGTGACAATTGAAGAATTCGCGCAATTAATGGAGCAGTACCAACGCAAGAACGCCGAGGGGGACGGATACTCTCCCTGGGCAAAAAACGCCGCCGAATACTGCCTGAAAAACGGCATTGTTATGGGCGACGGCAGCGGGAATTACGGCTGGCACAGCTTTGTGACAAAGGAAGAGGTCGCGGCTATGCTAATGCGGGTTCGCGGATAGCGGCACCGCCCGCCGCAAATGAAACTTACAAAGGAGAAAAAGATGGCAACAACAAGCATACCGAATATCAGCGACTATATAAATGATATATATGACGCAAAGCGGCGTGACGCCGTGAACCTGCTGAAATACGCCTACGGACAGGCAACACAGCGCATATCGGACGAGGGCGCCGCGATTGACTCGCAGTACAAGACCGACGCGGCGCAGCTTCTGGGCGAGCAGGCAGTACAAAATCTCAACCTGAACGAATACGCGGCGGCAAAGGGACTCGGCTCCGGCGCGGCGGCGCAAATACGCGTGTCGTCAGACAACGCGTATCTCGGACGGGGCAAGGCGCTCGCCGATAACGCGGCGGCAGAAAGACTTCAGCTCAAGAGTCAGGCGGACAACGCGCTGGCGGAGTACACCGCCGGAACGCAGAAAGCAATGTCCGACAGCGACGAAGCGCGGGCAAAGTCCCTGCTGGACGCGGATAAGCTTATGCTGGACTGGTATAAGGCTACGAAAAAGAAGTAAAGCAAGTGGGGCGGATTTTATCCGCCCCACTTTGCTTTTTTTGCTGTACTGTTTCTGCGTTGTTTTGCTCTGGGTGCAAGCGGCTGGGCGTGGTGCATGCTGTTATGCTTGACGAGCATTTGTCTTTTCTCGGGACTGCGCTTTTGTATGGGACGCTGCCCTCAGCGTCCCTTTGTCGCGGTTTGCGACGGTGTTTTGGCGGGCGTAGGGGCGGCATTCTGCCGCCCGGGGTCGTAGGTACTTTTCTTATAGAACAGACCTGTCACCGCCAACTACCACTTTCTGTTATTTGTCTTGTGACGCGGTGTTTGTTGGAATATTGCTTTTTTAGGGATTTGCTTCTGTAGGGGACGCTGCCCTCAGCGTCCCTTGTTGTGGGTGCCGCCAGATTTTCGGCGGGCGTAGGGGCGGCAACCTGCCGCCCCTGGTCTGCTTAGCCGCTTTGTTTTGCTTTTGTTTTGGTGCAAGCGTGTTACCTGCGGCGCAGGGTGCTTTGTTTGTAATTGGGGCGAAGCTTGGCAGCTTCGCGCTGCTGAGCGCCTGCGCGGCGGGCGGTTACTTTTTCCGCTTCGCCGGAAAAAGTAACCAAAAAGGGGCGACTTCTTTAGAAGAAGCAATCTTGTTTTTATACGGGAACTCTGTAGCGGCAATGGAGAGAGTGCTCTTCCCCGCGACGTATTGCGGTGGTTGGGGCGAACGCTTCCGCTGCGCCGCACGCAGGGTTACAGCCTGTTGCGGGGTTGGAGACTCGGGTAAGGCTGCAACTTACCGCAAACTGCCTACGGGTGCCAACCGGAAGGGTGTTGCACGGACGATTGCTGCCGCACATTGTGCGGCAATACGGTGCGTCACCTGACGGGGTTGGGTTGTTGTTGCGGTGGGTGCAAACTTACGGCTCAAGGCAATACCCCGTTACCACCACAATCTCCGTAGGGGACGGCGTCCTCGACGTCCCGCCCCTTGTTTGCCGCAAACACCTGCGTAAAACCACCACACCCGCACAGCATAGGTGCGTCGGGTGCCCTCGTCTACCTCCGCGCTTTGCGCGTCGGGACACGCGGGGTGTTGCCCGCCGCAACAGCGCAGGGCGCGGTGCGGGTTGGCTTCGCCAAATTCTGGTTGCCACCCGCCGGCGTTAGCCGACCGTGACCTCTTGCTTGACCTAATCGGAGGAACTTTCCCAAACTCGCGGGGAGAAACGTCGAACACCACAGCCGGACAACGAGAGCAGGCCCTTAAAAGCGGCTTCTTTGGTTACTTTCTTGCCGCAGCAAGAAAGTAACCGCCCGCCGCGTAGGCGCTCAGCAGTGCGGCGAGGCGAAGCTTCGCCGCACTTACAAACATAGCACCCTCCGGCGCACAGCTGTACGCACCCATATAAAAGCAAACCGCCGCGGCAAAAATAAAGCCAAAAAAACTAAAGAGCTTCGCCGAAAGGCGAAGCTCTTTAGTTTTTCCCTGCCACCAGCGGAAGCGTCACCGTGAAGGTCATCCCGTGCCCTTCGGCGTTGTTTTCCGCCCGAATCCTGCCCTTGTGCAGCGCAACTGCCTCATAGGCAATCGAAAGACCCAGCCCTGAGCCGCCTTTTTTGCGCGAACGCGCCATTTCTACACGGTAAAACCGCTCGAAAATGTGCTCAATGTGCTCCGCCGGAACGCCCTCGCCCGTATCCGTTACGGTGAGCCGTGTTGTATCAATCCCGCGCTCAAGCTTTACTAAAACGCTGCCGCCCTGTCCGTTGTATTTTATCGCGTTTTCAACCAAATTAAAAACAACGCCGCGCAGCGCGTCCGCGTTGCCTAAAACGATACAGCCACGGTCTCCCGCAAAGTCCAGGGTGACATAGGCCTTTTGCGCCGTCGGCAAAAGCTGCCGCACAACACCTGATACAACGTCATACATTTCGGTATTCGCAAACTCAAACGGAATCGAGCTGTTTTTGTCCATGCGCGCAAGGCGCATAAGCCCCTCTGCCGTGCCTGTTAAGCGCTGCGTTTCGTTTGAAATGTCGTGCACAAATTCCGTAACCGTCTCGCGGTCCATATCCTCGTTTTGCAAAATGCTGTCAGCTAAAACGCGGATTGAAGCAAGCGGCGTTTTCAGCTCGTGCGACGCGTCCGCCACGAACCTCAGACGCGCGCTTTCCGTCTCTCTAAGGCGGCGCGTCAGCAAATTAAACTCGGAGGCAAGGTCAGACAGCTCGTCCTGCCCTGACAGGGCGATAAGGTAGTTATAGTCGCCCTCGCGCACAGACACAACGGCTCGCAGAATGCTCGTAATGCGGCGCATAATTGTCCATATAACCAAAGACACGAGCACAAGCGCCGCCAGTGCCGTTATCACGGTTATCCGCTGAATCTCAGACTTCAGCTGAACGATAATTGCGCCCTGCTCTGTGTCCGCCTCTGACAGCAGGATTATTCCGCGCACAGCGCCCGGGCGCTCAATCGGCACAAGAATTGTCGTGAAAAATGTCTCGTCCGCGAATCGCGAGATTGTGACGTTTTGCCGCTGCAACGCCTGCTGCAGGTAGCCCGCAACGTCCGCCTCGACAATCGGCGAAAGCGGCACATCCGCCGTTTCGTTTGAATAAAGCTGCGTTAAGTTTTCGTCATAAATGCGAATAAAATATGATTCGGAGGAGGTCTTTTCAAGCGCCGCGCTGACCGTCTCAACCGTCAGCTTTTCCGTGTTCAGCAGCGCCGCCTCAACAACAAGCACATGTTGGCTCAGGCTGAGCCGCTTTGAGGAGAAAATCAGGCTTCTCGGTGCGAAAAGAAAATACGTGTTCATAAGAACAAGTATAAAAAGCGTTACCATCATATATGAAATAATAAGCTTTGTCTTAATATTCCATGCAAGGCGCAAAAAAAGACTCCGCCTTGCAATCGTGTTTTCCGTCTTATCTGCTTTTTTGTTTTTTTTCGACCCGGTTTTCAATGCCCGAATATGCTCCCCCTGCCGTTTTGCGCAACAGTCGCAGGAAAATCCGACAGGACAACGCGCCGCACAGCCTCCGCGCCAAGCTCCGCGAACGCAACGATCTCAGATGAGATTATACGCTGCGACAAAACGGCTCCCGCACCGCCGACAGCGGTGAAATAAACCGCCCCGTGCCGGGCTACCGCCTCATCGACGTATTGCGCGCGCGCTCCCTTGCCGATAATCGCGCAAAGCCCCGCCTCCAACAGACGCGGCGTGTATTTGTCCATACGGGAGGAGGTTGTAGGTCCGGCGGCTCCGATAACGCCTCCCGGCGGCGTTTCTGTCGGTCCGCAGTAGTAAATCGCCGCGCCGGAAAGCTCAAACGGGAGTGGCAAGCCCGACTCAAGCAGCTCAAAAAGGCGCTTGTGCGCCGCATCCCGCGCAAGATAGCAGGTACCCGAAAGCAAGACGGAGGTGCCCGGCGAAAGCTGCGCCGCCTCTGCTTTGAAGGACGGAGAGTTCAGGTTTAGCGAGGTTGGCTTCGAGGTTGACTTCATGAGCCGATAGTAGCACAGATTCAGGAGTATGTCAAGGGCGCTTCGCTGCACTTTGACGGCGGTGCGGGTTTTACCGGAAGCCGTAGGGGCGACCGTCCCGGTCGCCCGCCGCTTGCTTTGCCTTTTTGGTTTGCTTGGACTTGGGTGCAACCGATGACCTTCGGCGCAATTGCGGTGTTTGTAATTATGTCTTTAGTTTCGCAACTTCGCGCTGCAGAGCGCCTGCGCGGCGGGCGGTTACTTTTTCCGCTTCGTCGGAAAAAGTAACCAAAAAGGGACGACTTCTTTAGAAGAAGCAATCTTTTTTTATGCCGGGCGACGATGGCCACAATGCGGTACGTACCCACCCAATGACAAGTGCGGTGTGGCGTCCGAACACCATCGCACCGCCGCACACAGGGGCGAAGCCTATCGCGAGGTTAAAGACTCGGGTAAGACTGTATCCTATCGCGAACTGCGCAGGGGGTGGTTTCCAGAAAGATTGTTCTGCTACGATTGCTGCCGCCCGCTTCAGCGGCAAGCAGTTGCGTGTCCCGACGCGCAAAGCGCGGAAGTAGACGAGGACACCCGACGCACCCATATAGCAGGGTGCAGTGGTTTTCCGCAAAATGCGGCGGCAAACCAAACAAGGGATGTCGAGGACGCCGTCCCCTACAAACATTGTTGTGGTAACGGGGTGTTGCCTTGAACCGCAAGAGCGCACCTGCTGTCACCACGAACCCACCCCGTCGGGACACGCACTACATTGCCGCACAATGTGCGGCAGCAATCGTAGCAGCACCATCTTTCCGGTTGGCACCCGACGGCAGTTTGCGGCAAGTAGGTGACTTGCCAGAGTCGCCAACCCCGCGACAGGCTTCGCCCCTGTGTGCGGCGCAGCGCAAGCGCTCGCCGCAACCACCGCAATACGTCGCGGGGACAGGCACACTCCACATTGTCACCACCGCAGTTCCCGTATAAAAAAAGATTGCTTCTTCTAAAGAAGTCGCCCCTTTTTGGTTACTTTTTCCGGCGAAGCGGAAAAAGTAACCGCCCGCCGCGCAGGCGCTCAGCAGCGCGA
>JAISLF010000031.1 GCA_031260605.1 Oscillospiraceae bacterium | reverse complement strand
GTTTGCTTCTTTACAAAGAAGTCGCCCCTTTTTGGTTACTTTTTCCGGCGAAGCGGAAAAAGTAACCGCCCGCCGCGCAGGCGCTCTGCAGCGCGAAGCTGCTAAGCTTCGCCGCAATTTCAAACACAGCACCTGCGCCACAGGTCTACGGTTGCACCCAAGTAAAAGCAAAACAGAGTGGCGAAGCAAACCCCGGGCGATCGGGACGGTCGCCCCTACGGTGTTCCCCGCGAAAAATCCGCCGGCAGACGGTGGGCAGCAGATTGCCGCCCCTGCACCCGACAAAAAATCCGCCAACACCGTGCAAAAAGGCGAAGCCTAAACATTATCCATTACTTCAAAAATATCTTCCCGCTGAATGCGTATTGTCATTTTCGTTTCGTTGCCTGCCTTTTCGAGTGCCTCTTTTAACTCGGAGAAGGACAGCGGACTGCCGGACAGGTCAACAAGCATTGCCATTGTAAGATTCCCGCCCAAAACGGTTTGCGAAATGTCAAGAATATTGACGCCGCGTTCTGCAAGCAAAACGCAGACACCTGCGATAATACCGACCCTGTCGCGGCCGATTACTGTTACTATTGCGCGCATTTTAACTCCTTTTGCTCTTGGCAGCAGCGCCGCCGGCCATGCGTTGGAACTCTGATAAAAACACCAAAAACCAACGGTTTACACTGAAAATATTATTGTTTTGTATTATAGCACACCTTTTTATAAAGCGCAATAGTGATTCTTCTAAAATACGCGTATACTTGTAGAAAAAATGAGTACGCGCCCATTAATTTTACATTTTTGAAAAACAATAGCGTTTGGCGGATAAGCGCAGTTACTGTCGAATTTTAGGCTGTGTTTCATTACAAAAACGGCGGGTGTTACTGCAGCGGCGCAAGACAAAAACCGCGCCGATATGACGCGGTTTTTGTTTGCGGTATTGCGGCGCTGCAAGCAGTCCCTGCCGCCGACAAATGTTAGTCAGCGATTTCCGGCGGACCTGCTTTCAGCGCTTCTTTCAGCAAGGCGTTTGCCTCTTTGCGCGCCTCGCGCTCGTGCTGCAGGAACTCCGAGTTATACGACACGTTGTCGTAGTCAGTGGCCTTTCCGTTGGGTGCGGTGTAACGCCAGCGGAACAGGTAGCCGTCCTTGAAATACAAGCGGTGCGAGTCCTCCTTGCCTGACCAGAAGGAGAAAATCGGCGCGTCGTCGTCTGTGACGGTGTATGTACTTGGGAATCCCCCTCTGAATAAATAGACTCTGGAATAAGCTATATCATCCGTTCCGGCCGCTACATCTATTCTTTCAAGATAGTATTGGTCCGGCCAGCCATCGCCGCCGGGGCTCAATATCCACAAGGCCGTAACTCCGCGCCTGACCGAAACCTTTGTAATAAGGCCGCCGGCCGTAACCTCTCGCGCAATATCGTCCCAAATCGCGCGAATGCGCTTTACCTCGCCCTCTACGTCCGAGACGGTCTTGCGCCTGTCTACCTTGTCAAGGTCAAAGGAAAACTCGCCGCCGATTGACTCAAGCATTGCGTCGTATTCCTCATAGGGGATATTGCGCTTGCCTAAGTAGTAGGCTTGGGCATAACCGCCGTCAGGGTACTTCGTTTCGGTCACCTTATAGTCTGTCGGGCGAGAGTAGCCGTGCTTGAGCGCCATTTGCATAAGCTCTTCGACCGGGTCGAAGTCAAAAACATACTCTCCGTCAGCTGTTTGATCGACGATTTCGTTTATGCCCGTATCAAAAATCGTTACCGGCTCATAGGCCTTGACAAGCTCTGCATTTTCGAGGAAGTAAAAGGCTTGGTCATACACCCAGTCAGTTCCGAACCACGTGTAGGCATCCTCCCCCTCATTGACGACGACAACCTTTTTCCCGGTCGGAACATATTTGTAAATGCTCGCGCCGCTCGCAACCAGCTCTACCTTTCCGTCTACAATTGTGTACACATAGGGATAAGAAATCTCCGCATTTGCCGGATCCATTTCAAGCTCCGGAACGCCGTCGCCGTTAACGTCAATCAGCCTAACGCCTATGTAGTCAAAGCTGTTGGCGACATCCTTGAAGCGAACCTTCTCAGGGTGAATATAATTCGTCGGGTCACTCAGCTCCCAGTTCAGATAAATCGCGTTCCAGTCAACGTCAGTTTGCGGCGGCGTCGGTTCCGGGGTTTCGGTTTCCTCCGGCTCGGACGGGGTCGCCGTCTCCGGCGGCGTGTCGGTTACCGGGGGCTTGTCGTCCCCGCAGGCAGTGAGCGACAGCGACAGCGTTGCTATAAGCAGCAGCGCAAGCAGTGTGCTAAAAGCTGATTTCAGGCCTTTTTTCATTTGTTTTTCTCTCCTTTTCCGAAAAGCACCCGTGCCAAAAATACGGGTATTTTCATAACACGAAACAGGCGCTTCGGCTCTCGCAGCAGCCGGTAAAGCCACTCAAGTCCTGTTTTCTGCATCCATTTCGGCGCGCGGCGTGTCTGCCCGGAGTAAACGTCTAAAACTCCTCCGAGACAGGCGGCAAGCTTTACGTTCGTGAGTGCGGCTTGGTTCTCACAAGCCCAGATTTCCTGCTTCGGCGAGCCGAGGCAGATCATCAAAAAGTCCGGCGCGGCAGCGTTTATCTCCGCGACGACTGCGGTGGCTTCATCGGGGCGAAAATATCCGTCACGGAAGCCCGCAATCACAAGTCCGGGGTGTGTTTCCGCCAGACGCGCGGCGGCTGACTGCGCAACGCCGGGCTTTGCCCCGAACAGAAACACGCTGTGCCCCTTTTCGGCGCAAATCGCGAGAAGCGCGGAGCAAAAGTCAATTCCGGGGCAGCGTGAAAGCGACTTTGCGACCCGCTTGCGCCGCGCAAGAACCCTTGAGGCAAGCACAATCCCGATTCCGTCAGGCAAAACAAGCTCCGCGCCCGCGATTGCCTGAAGCAGCGCCGGGATCTTCGCCGCGTTTTCTGCAATTTCGGGGTTTGGCGTGACTATGTATTTTGCGCTCCGTTCAGGGCGCGCTAAAATGTCCGCCGCGATTGCGGCGGCGGCGGGCGGTGTTAAATCGGAAAATCCGATTCCGCAGATTTCAATTTTGCTGGTTTCGGCTGTTGACATTTTTGCGGTGTGGTATGGCTGCGGTTATCGCTGGTTGATACGAAATCAAATCGTCCGCGCGAACGGCGAAGATTTCCGCCGTCCGCGCGGACGCAGCATTCTTATTCCTCGTCCTCGCGCCAATCCCACTCGCGGCCGCCCTTGAAGACGCTCGCATTCATTTCGTTGGACAGCATAACAAGGCTCGCCGTCGGGAATCGCTTGCACATCTCAAGGAAGAATTCGCCCTGCGTTTTGCAGTTGTCGATACAGTCCTCTGTTGCGATAAGGTACTCGCGCATAAACTTGAGGTTTGAGTAGTCAAACAGCGTGCCGGGTCTTGTGTGTCCGGGGATAATGACATCAGGCTTCAGGCTCTCGATAAGGTCAATGTCCTCCATCCAGAGCTTGCGCTCCGCGCGGGTTACCTCGCAGGTGAACGGGTGCGCCTCGTTAAAGAGAATATCGCTGCCGTAAACCGTTTTGATTGACGGAATCCAGACAAGGGAATTGTGCTTCAGGTCGCCCATACAGTTCGGGTAGATGACAATCTCGTTGCCCTCAACATACAGCTTGTTGTCCGCCGGAAGCGGCTTTAGCTCAACTGTTTTTGTGCAGACGTTCATCTTGCCGATGACCTCTGTCCAATGGTCGATTTTATCGAAGAACTGCGTGTTGTAAAAGTGAACTGTTTCTTCCGGCGCGATGCACTCTACGCCCGGGAACTGCTCGGCAATATACGCCGTGCCAAAATAGTGGTCCGGGTGGGCGTGGGTGACGAAAATCTGCTTTAATTCGCGCCCAAGCTCGCAAATCTCGGCGCACACACGGTACGCGTTAGCGCGGGTCCACTGCGTGTCTATAAGCAGCGCCTCTTTTTCGCCGTATATGATAACGCTTGCGACTGAAAAACTCGCCTCGGGCGAGAAATACACGCGCATTTTGAGCTTGCCTTCACCGAAATCAAGGTTGCGGATGTCCATTTCCATTGTTAGTTCCTCCATTATATTGCGGCAGTTGCCGCGTTGGTGTGTTTATATTGCGATTGTAGCATATTAGGCGGAGGATTGCAAGGGGCGGAGGATATTTTTTGGCGTGGGCGGGTTTGTTTGTCGTTGAGGCGGGGCTTGGATGTGAACAGTCGTTGCGGTTTGAACGCGGGTGCGGTCAGCTGTGCGCCGGGGGGTGCGGTGTTTGTAATTGGGGCGAAGCTGCGCCTCGCCGCGCTGCTGAGCGCCTACGCGGCGGGCGGTTACTTTCTTGCTGCGGCAAGAAAGTAACCAAAGAAGCCGCTTTTAAGGGCTTGCTCTCGGAGTCCGGCTGTGTATCGCAGACGTTTCTCCCCTCACATTTGGGAAAGTTCCTCCGATTAGGTAAATCAAGAGGCAGCGGTCGGCTAAAGCCGACGGGTGCCAACCGGACTTGACTGTGGATTGCCGCACCGCGCCTGCGCTGTATGGTGCGGCAAGCAGTTGCGTGTCCCGACGCGCAAAGCGCGGAGGCAGACGATGGCACCCGCCGCACCCACATAGCAGGGTGCAGTAGTCTGGCGCAAGCGTCTGCGTCAAACCAAACAAGGGACGTCGGGGACACCGTCCCATACGGAGATTGTTGTGGTAACGGGGAATTGCCTTGAACCGTAAGTTTGCACTCACCGTAACAACAACATCCGCCACGTCGGGAGGCGCACCGCATTGCCGCACAATACGCGTCAGCAATCGTAGCAGCAACATCCTTCCGGTTGGCACCCGTAGGCAGTTCGCGGTAAGTTGCAGCCTTACCCAAGCCGCCAACGCCGCGACAGGCTTCGCCCCTGTGTGCGGCGCAGCGCAAGCGTTCGCGCACTCCACCGCAATACGTAGCGGGGACAGAACAATCCGCATTATCACCACCGCAGTTCCCGTATAAAAAAGATTGCTTCTTCTAAAGAAGTCGCCCCTTTTTGGTTACTTTTTCCGGCGAAGCGGAAAAAGTAACCGCCCGCCGCGCAGGCGCTCTGCAGCGCGAAGCTGCCAAGCTTCGCC
>JAISLF010000072.1 GCA_031260605.1 Oscillospiraceae bacterium | reverse complement strand
GGGCGAAGCTTGGCAGCTTCGCGCTGCTTCACGCCTGCGCGGCGGGCGGTTACTTTTTCCGCTTCGCCGGAAAAAGTAACCAAAAAGGGGCGACTTCTTTAGAAGAAGCAATCTTTTTTTATACGGGAACTGCCATGGCAGCAATACAGACTGTGCCTTTCCCCGCGACGTATTGCGGTGGTTGCGGCGAACGCTTCCGCTGCGCCGCACACAGGGGCGGTGCCTGTCGCGGGGTGGGCGACCTCGGATAAGGTGGTGGTTACCGCGAACTCCCTACGGGTGCCAACCGGAAGGACTATGCTGCTACGATTGCTGCCGCCCGCTTGCGTGGCAATGCGGTGCGTGTCCCGGCGTGGCGGGGGTTGGCGTTGCGGTAGGTGCGGACTTGCGGCTTAAGGTAATCCCCCGTTATCACAACAATCTCCGTAGGGGACGGCGTCCTTGACGTCCCTTGTCTGGTTTGCCGCAGACGTTTGCGTCAAACTACTGCACCCTGCTGCGTGGGTGCGTCGGGTGCCCTCGTCTGCCGACGCACTTTGTGCGTCGGGACACGCAACTGCTTGCCGCATCATACAGCGCAGGGCGCGGTGCAATATATGGTTGGATTTTATTTCAGACTCGATTTGCACAACACAGACAAAACAGGGGTGCGCATTAATTTGCGCACCCCGGTTTTTACAGCCCCGTAACGGTGAAGCCCTTTTTCCTCGGCGGACGCACGCCGTAATCGTGGTCTGTTTCAATCAGAATAATGTCGCTGCCGATTTTCTTGATTGAGTGCCACGGGATAATGTAGTCCTCGCAGCGGCCGAACAGCCCCAAAAATCGCGGAGGACCGGGGGCAATCAGCGAGACAATTTGCCCGCTTTCGGCGTTGAACATCGCGTCCGTGACAATGCCGAGACGAAAGCCGTTTGATATATTTATTACTTCTTTATAACGTAAATCCGTGATTTGACACTGCATAATTACCTCGTCCTTGTTATTTGAATCTCTGAAATGAGCCTATGCAATACTGTGCGCGGTTGTGCGGGACCGCTATTTCATCACCTGCGTTCCGTTATTATCTATGTAGTAATCCATGCCAAGCTCGCCTTGCAGGATTATCTCTGACACAGGCACGATCGAGTACCCGTTTTGTATGAGGTACTCTATAATTCCCGGCAGAGCCTCCGGCGTGTGCAGCGCGGCGTTGTGGAACAGCACAATACTGCCGGACTTTACCTTGCCTGTCACGCGCTTTGTTATCTCAGCGGCGGATATTTCCTTCCAGTCAAGGCTGTCCACATCCCACTGGATTACGTTCATACCCAGCGAGCGGACGGTTTTGACAACGTGGTCGTCATACTCGCCGTAGGGTGCGCGGAAAAGCGTCGGCTTTTTGCCCGTGACGGCGAATACCGCGTCGTTTGCCTTGGAAAGGTTGCTGATTATCTCGTCGGCGTTCATCTTGTTGAAGTGCGGATGGTCGTAGGAGTGGTTCATTACCTCGTGTCCCGCGTCGGACAGAGCCTTGACGCTCTCGGGGTATTTTTCAGCCCACTGACCGACAACAAAAAACGTTGCGTGCACCTTATATTTTGCCAGAATGTCAATCAGCGCCTGCGTGTCCTCGTTGCCCCACGCCGCGTCAAACGTCAGGGAGACCGCTTTGTTATCCCGCTTTACGTTGTAAATCGGCAGCTCGCGCTGCGTCGCCGAAGCGCCGACAAACGCGGGCGATGAGACAACGTAGAATATCGCCGCCGCGCACAGCAAAACGCCGAAAACAGCAAGCTTGCGGCGGCGGATTGTAAGCAGCAGCTGCCGCCCGCGCAGAGGACGGAGGAGCGCGGTCTTGTTTTTTGCCCAGTGTATAACGTTAAGGTGTCGTTTCATAGCAGGACCTCGATGTGAAATCGTATACGGGATAATATGAAACAGGGCAGCGGATTATGACAAACGCCCCGCGCGGGAATTGCTTACCGCGTGGGGCGCTGTTGTGTTTGGAAAAAGGCTATTTGTTTAGTCTCCGGATTGCCTCGACGGGGTCTGCCTTTGCCGCACGGTAGATTGGGATAATACCGGCGACGGCTGTTATCAGCACGGACGCGAAGAAGCCTACCATTGCAGAGAAAACGCTCATCTCAAACAGCCAGCCGTGTGCTTGTACCCAGGCCGAGGTTGAGACGCTGCAGAATTTTATGAACAGAAGTGCAATAATCAGCCCGGCGACGTACGCTGCGACCGCTGTTGTGGTGATTTCGTACAGCGTCAGCTTTATAAGCTTTGCCTTTGACACGCCCAGTGCCTTTAGTATGCCGATTTCGCGTTTTCTGGAGCGTGAGAGCAAGCTGTACACTATAATGAACAGCACCGCTATAACAGTTGTGAACGCGGTAGAGAGCATTGTAAAGGTATCCTGCTTTTGGTCAACAAAGTTCGTCAAGCCTTCCGGTACATCGATATCTCCGCCAACACTATAATCACGGGACTGCGCGTATATGAAGCTTTCAACATCCAAAGCGTCCGCAATAGAGTCTACATACACCATTACCGCAGAGGGCATAAGCTCCTTGCAATCCTCCATACCGATACCGTCAATACCCGGCCGGGGCGAAAGATCCATATCCTTATTTTCTTCAATTATCCGCATTACGCGCTCATATGGCATATAAATCTTTGAATAGCCGAGAGACGAACGAAGAATTCGGTCATACTGCGCCGGATGAACTATGCCGGCGATAACGGCTTCAAACGTCACGAGCTTATATACTCCATAATCAACCGCTGCCTGCACATATTCGCCGAGATATTCATCTGTGAAACCAATTAGTCCTTCTACGGATTTAACCGGCACATAACAAGACACCGTTATTTTTTTGCCGACAAGCTCCTTGTAATTGGCGTATAGCTGCTGTGCCTTTCTGCCTTCTAAATATACTACTTCTAAATCATCTTTATTATACTGCCCGTATTCCAGCAGACTCCCGAAATTTTCACCCTCAAATATCGGCTCAACACTGAACGACCTAAAATCTGCGGGGCCATCACTATCCGAGATTAGTCCGTATTCCTTATAGGCTATTACCTCGGTAGATGCTTCGTCCGTTATTTTGATTGACGCCTTGCTGTTTTTGTCTAATTTATGCGGAGGTATGACCTCGGTGCCGAAAGAATAATACGGCAGAACCTTTTCAACACCCTGCATACTCTCAAAAGAATCAAGCTGCTCCCTCGTTAAGGAATTATACATATCCTGATCAAAAAAAGTGTTGCGGTCGCGAAAAACATTGTTTGTTACGAATATACGGCGGTCAGACACAAAATCGGCAATCTTTATAACCTCGCGCCGAACTGTTACGCCCACGTTTGCCGAAAGCATAACAAACGCGGTAACAACCGCCATAACGGCCGCAATAATCCGGCGGAAATACTTATCGCCTATTTGCTTTCTTTTGTAAAACCGTATAAAACGAAAAAAGCCGCGCAGCCTCGGCGCGGTTTTTGGATTTAATTCGGCTTTTTCCGCGTTTGTTTCACCGTCCGTAAGTGTTATTTTCCGATTCTCTATTTTGTATGTAATATCGGCGTATTTTACGACCTCGTCGCTGTGAGAAACGATAATAACGATTTTACCGAATTCGTGCGCGAGCTTTGTAAACAGCTCAAGCACATTTTTAGCGTTTTCAGCGTCAAGCGCCGCCGTCGGCTCGTCGGCGAGGATAATATCCGCGTCGTTTGCAATAGCGCGGGCAAGCGCGACTCGCTGGCTCTCTCCGCCGGAGAGCGTTTCCGGATAATCGCCGGCACGCTCTGTTAAGCCGACAAAGCGCAGAACCTCCTCGGCTCTTTTCTTGGCGGTCTGCATACCCGTGCCGAGGGCAAGCTGCGGGGTTAATATATTGTCGGTTACGGAGAGCTTTTCGAGCAGCTCATTTTGCTGAAAGACAAAGCCGACGCGGCGCAGACGAAAATCCGCCTTTCCCTGCTCGGAAAGACCCGCGACATCCTCACCGTCAAACAAATATTCAAATTTACCGGAGGACTGCAAAAGTCCCAGAATGTTAAGCAAGGACGATTTTCCCGAGCCGGAGGCACCTCGAATGACGGCGACACTGCCGCGCGGAAAATTGGCGGAGGCGTTATCTAAAATCAGCCGAGTGTTATATTTTATAGTCAGGCTGTTGATTGACAGCATAATACTTCTCCTAAATTAAGTAGTGCGGAAATAGAGCAGGGTGGGGCGGCTCGCCGCCCCACCCTGCCGGCATGTCGGAAAAAACTTACTTAGAAATACTTTGACCAATATGTCGTAGATAAGTCAGCGGATCCATATATAGCGGCTTGCTGATTCAGATTAAGGTTCCAAGCGCGGACGCCATACGAGCCGCGCGCTGTTTCGATAGTTACATTGTTCCCGTTGGTGTTTATAGTTGACCATATTTTAATGGTTTTGGCTTGGCCTGTGCAAACTTTCCAATAAGCGGAGTCATAAGTAGCTCTAATCATTCCTTTTACTATGACAGAGGTGCCGCCGGCAACATTGGCGCTTACCTTGCCTTCCGCATAGAAGCCGACATCAAAGGTTTGAGCGGAGTTCAGCGGGTGAGGCTTACTCATGGTACCGTATTTGTTGCTGCTGCTTGGCGTTAGAGGATTGCTTTCCTTTAACTGAATTGTAACGGCCGCAAGCGCGGGCGTTATCAGAATACCAAACAGCAAAATGACCGTAATACAAAAGGCAGAGAATCTTTTAAGATTTTTCATTGAAAAAACTCCTTGTTTAGATTTTTTTGTTCAATGGCCATTGAATATTACAACTACAGAATAGTTATATTGTCAGTATACAACAATAAATGGTAAATAACAACAACTAAAATGTAGAGGGGGGGTATTTTACCATTACTACAATACATTGGGTGGCGGCTGAGCCGGGCACAAGACCTTTCGGCAATCGGCGGCTACTTGTGGTACTTTACATTGTTGATAATCGCAAGCGCGCGGTAGATTTGCTCGCACGCCATAACGCAGGCAAGCCCGTGCGCAAACGTCATCTTAGAAAAGCTCAAGAGCCTGTCGGCGCGCAGGCGAACGGCGTCTGACAGCCCGTTTGACGACCCGATAATAACCGCAAGCTCGATATTTCCGCGCGTGTCAAGGGCTGTTTTCAACTCGGCGGCAAGCTCTTCGCTCGAAGCCTCGCGCCCCTGAACATCACACGCAATCACAAACGCGCCAGCCGGAATTTTGCGCAAAATGTCCTCTGCCTCACGGGCGAGGGCTTTTTTTACCGCCTCCGCGCCGTCGTTTTCCGGAATTATCTCGCGCAGCTCAACAAAATCCGTGCGGCAAAACCCGGAAATCCGCTTTTTGTACTCCGCAACGGCAGCCTTGTAATACGACTCCTTCACGCGTCCGGCGCAGATAAAGGTTATGCCCGCCATATCGCTACAGCTCGACAACGCGGCTTTTGCCGCGCTGTTGGGCACAGGTCAGCTCGGCGTCGTGTCCCGCGTGAACGCCGCTTTGCTCCAGAATTGTGCTGACGGTGTCCCGCGCAAGGCGCGGCGTGTTGTTTTGCTCGGAGATGTGCGCGAGAATCAGCTTTTTTGTTCCGCTAATGCCCAGCTTTGCGGCAAACGCGCCTCCGGCTTCGTTTGACAAATGCCCGTTTTCGGATAAAACTCGCCGCTTCAGCTCCGCAGGATACGGACCGTGACGCAGCATTTCAATGTCGTGGTTTGCCTCAAGCATAACGCAGTCAGAGCCGAAAAATGCGTTCTCAATTCCGCTGTGCACGTGCCCGAGGTCTGTGCAGTAGGAAAAATCATTTTTGCCGTCTGAGAACCTGTACCCAAGTGTTCCCGCGCAGTCGTGCGGCAGACTGCAGGCGGCAACGCCGAAATCCTGATATGTAATACCGCTTCCGACGAGCCGAAACCGCTCCGCAAAGCCGATCTTCGGCAGCAGCGCGGCAAAGGTTTCCGCCGAACAGTACACGTCCATCCGGAAATATTTCAGCAGCATACCGAGCGCGCCGATATGGTCAGAATGCGCGTGCGTGACAAAAATTGCGGAGACGTCGGAGATGTCGAACCCCTCGGAGGAAAGCCCGTCGCGTATTCGCTTCATTGAAATGCCGGCGTCTATCAGAATATTTGTGCCGCCGGAGTTCACAAAGGTGCAGTTTCCGGCGGAGGAGCTGGCAAGGGGTAGGATTTTCAAGCAGGCAGTGCCTCCGAGTGGAGATAGATGAGTGTAGTTTAGCACAAAAAGAGGGTATTTGTCAATTGCGGAGGAGTTTTGTTTCGGAAAAGAGCGCACAGGCGGCGCCGCCGCAAAAAAAATTGTGGCATTCCGCCGCGAAATATGGTATACTGCACAGAACAAAGTCGGCTGTACGCCCATGTGCCTGTTGTGCGCGGCAGACAAACTTTGCAAAAATTGATGACGCAAGGAGATAACGACAATGAACACTGACGAAATTTTAGACAAAGTGCCGGAGCAGACGGAAAACACCGCAGATTCGTTCTCGCAGGACGAGCTGAAATCCGGCGGCGACTTTACACTCCGCGTTCGGAAAATCATCCGGCGCGAATTCCGAAAGGCGGGACTTGTACTGCTGGCGATACTGCTTGCGGCGCTGTGCTTTGTGCAGTGGGGACTGTCGCCGATTGTCGCGTCGTTTTACTATAACCCGATGGAAAAGCTTAAGTACTACGACGGGGAGTATTATGAAAATATTGTTAGTCTGGATTTCGCGGCGTACACAGAGCTGCACCATCCCCTTGACATACGAAGCAATGTTATGGTTTATAACAGGGGCTACGGGAGTTATGATATTGCTATACGCGAAGGCGTGTGGTTTTCGGCAGCGGATCGCAAATACGGCACAATTGTTGGGCATATTGAACGCGGAGAGCTGTTTTTTTACAACCGTGCGAGCATGCACGAGCCCAGTTTTGGGGAGCCATATACGCCGGATCCGGAATTTGTAGAAGCGTTCGAATATGCCATACTTGACCAGCGCGCTTATTTTACGGATGAAGTAGGCAAGCTGCCGGAGGACAGCAGGAATGTGTATGTCATACAGTTCAAAGAACCGATGAGTATTGAGGAGTCAGAACAATTTGCGATGCGCTATTTAGATTCGCACACTTGGCAGGGCGTTGTAACAGGCGCAACGTATAATAATGTGTTCGGCTATACACAGTCGGGCGCGATAAACTATCTGAGTTATGTTCGATATGACCACGAAAAATACCCGCTTTTGGTAACTGGTGATGACGGAACGGGATGGGGCGATATACAAACTCCTGAGGATGTAGAAACGCATTTTACCAGTATGCTGAAATATATGGCTGACAGAAAACAGTTTGTGAAAATGATCGACGACCCGAGAGACCGGGATTCCTACAGCCGCGCACTTGAATATGTCAAGGAAAACGGTATGCAGATTTACTGTATAGTTACTTGGACAAGCGCAAAAATAATACTGGACGTATACGAGGATCCGGTGGTTGATTATATAGCAGAGCTGCTGTAACCCCCACCCCAAAGCGTCGCCGCAACGGCGGCGCTTTGCTTTTTGGCTACATCTGCCCCCGCGTTGTAACCTATCCCCTCCACACAGCGACTATATATATGACGGCCGTTAAGGAACAGGTACTACTCTTATGAATGACAAAAAGCTGCTGTCGGCAGTTCGCGGCGGGGACGCGCGCCCGCTTGAGCTGCTGATAGACAAATACAGTCCGTATGTTGTGGCTGTCATACGCAACGCGGCGAAGGGTGCGGCTGTGCCGCGCGACATTGAGGAGATTGCGGCGGATGTGTTCTTTGCGCTGTGGCAAAGCGCCGAAAGTGTGAATCCGGACACGCTAAAGGCGTACCTCGCGGCAATCGCGCGCAACAAAACCGTTGACAGACTGCGCAGAACCCACGAGACTCTGCCGCTTGAGGAGGACGCAGTGCCTGACGGGCAAAGCTTTCCCCTGGCGCTGGAGGACGAGGAGCAGCGCGAGGGTGTGCGGGAGGGCGTGCTTATGCTGCCTGAGCCGTACCGCGAGACGCTGCTGCTGTTTTACTACTCGGAGCAGTCCGCCGCCGCGATTGCGCAGCGTATGGACTGCACGGAAAACACAGTTAAGCAGCGGCTGCACAGGGGACGCAAAATGCTCAAAGAGCAGTTAACGCGCGGGAGCGAACAAAACAAAACGGAGGCGGAAAAATGAAGCTGAAAATAGAGCGGGATGACAAAAATACGGTTGCGCGCCCGGCTAAAAAGACACTCGGCGGTGTTTCCGTCGATACAATTAAGGAGCTTACAATGCAGAAAATACAGGATGAGACCGGGCACGCCCCGGAACACAGCTTTAAGCCGAAACGCGGACATTTAGGACAGCGCATTGCGGCGGTTGCCGCCGCTGCCGTGCTTGTGCTGACGCTCGGCACGGGTGTTCTTGCGGCGCTGAATGTAATTGACCTCAACGAGGTATTCAACTCAATATTCTACAGCCAAGAGGCGGAGCCGTATGTTAAATCGGGAAAGGACATTACAATAACCGGCAGCGGAGACATTGAAATTGAGCCGGTTGCCGGAATGTACGACGCGGCGCGCGGCGGGGCATACATCAAGCTGCGAATCACAGTGCCGCAGGCGGCGCGGCTGACAGAATCGCTTGTTTTCCTGAAAAACGGCATACCGTTCTCCGACGGCGGAGTTACCGTCACACTTGAGGACGAGCATACGGCAATTGTGAGTATGTTTTCGGCGGCGGATGTTTTCGGCGGGAAGATTCATTTGAGCTTTGACGCAATTGCGCTGGAGATCACGGATTATCCCGAAGAGCAGGACACAGGGTTTAACATCGGCGAGAATATCGGGCTGACAGAACCGGTTCCGGTGCCGGGAGCGGAGTTTTTTGAACTGACAGAGCTTGCGTTGAACGGAGAAACACTCGTGGTTTCACACCGCTTCACAGACACCTCGGCAGGCGCATGGGGCACTGCGGTTTTAGGGGTAAAAATACCGACCGGAGACGTGATGTGGCCGTCGACGGACGGCGAGTACAATACCATTGACGTTTTGAGCGGCACTATAACCCAGAGCTTTGAGCTCGGTTCGAGCGACCCGAACACGCTAACACTCGTCTGGCAGGGAGCACGCGCCGAAAAAGTGCTGACAGGAAATTGGGAAATCGAAATTTCGGGCGATAATCCCGCACATCCGAGAGCAATCGGCGGCATTTTCGACGGACACGAGGCGCAGGCAGTGCTCGGCGTGACGAACATTGAATTCAATGTGTTTGCGGATTACCTAAGCAACTTGTTCCCGTTCGATTGCTCGGCGGAGGGCATAGTGGAGCTGACTCTCGCGGACGGCACGGTGGTTCACCCGCGCTTCACCTCGTCTATGCTGGACAACACAATGGCGAATTTTAGCTACGATATGGAGTTTGTTGACCCCGCAAGCGTCGTGAATGTAAAGTTCTGCGGCGTGGAGTTCGACAATTCGCTGGGTTCGTAACGGTGGGTGATGGTGCGGCATAGCTGTAAATATTGCCGTAACCGGCATATGCTTAATAACGACGGCTAAAAAATGCACAGCGCCCTGCGGATAATTACCCGCAGGGCGCTGTGCTTTGCTTTGCTTCGGTATTAAGATATTCCTAACGTGAAATTTAGCTGATTAGCTGAGTTCGTTTTTTGGATTCTGAATGCCCGGTAATGCATGGCATTAATGTTGGTCCAAGTTACTACCTTGTGTGTCCAAGAGTTTGTGGTGCTGTAATCGTACGGACCGTATACTGCCCCGTCTGTACAGTCATACAAATAAATCTTTGTATTGCAGGTTCCCGAGGAGGTTGAAGCGTCTAAAACAGTTGTTATTTTGTTGTTGCCGCTTCCAAGTCAGTATTCGAATTGACTTCATCTTCGGTTTCAATAAATACGGGAACAGGATCCGGAGTCGCCGAGGGGCTTGCAGCTTTGTCACTTTTGGTTGTATCATTTCCGTCAACTGCCACAGGAGCGGGAGTTGGCGTTCCAATTATATCCGAATCGGTACGGTCGCTGCTGCCGGAGGCAAACACCGCGTATCCAAGTGAGACCGCACATAAAACGCCCACTATGAGACCGATTAAAATTCTTTTTTGTTTCACTGAATAAATCCTCTCAGTTTACTTTTATTATTAAATAATAACAGAATCTGTAATCATTCAATAATACAAGTATACCACAATATTTATACGAATTATATAAGCAATATTGCGTATAATATACTAATCATTTATAAATATTTGTGCAGTATTGGAATTTATTCATATAGAAGGTGCGCGCGTTTTGCGTACGGAGATTATGTTTGCTTCTGTTTTTTACCTTATGCTTGCCTTAACAAACTCCCTGAACAGCGGGTGCGCCCTGTTGGGCCGCGACTTGAATTCCGGGTGGAACTGCACGCCGACAAAGAATTTATTTGTCGGAAGCTCCACAATCTCAACAAGGTTGCCGCTGGGCGACAGACCGGACAGCAGCAGTCCCTTTGCCTGCAGTATCTCGCGGTATTCGTTGTTGAACTCAAGTCTGTGGCGGTGCCGCTCGGAAATGTCCGCCTGCCCGTAGGCATTTATCGCGACTGAATCCGCCGACAGCACGCAGGGGTATTTGCCGAGACGCATTGTGCCGCCCTTTTGCGTTATGCCGACCTGCTCCGGCATAAGGTCAATGACCGGGTACTTCGTGCCGGGGTCAACCTCCGTTGTGTGCGCTCCGGTAAGACCCGCAACGTGCCGCGCAAACTCAATTACGGCCATCTGCATTCCGAGACAGATTCCGAAATACGGAATATCGTTTTCCCTCGCGTATTTTACGGCGGAAATCATCCCCTCGATGCCGCGCTCGCCAAAGCCGCCGGGGACAATTATGCCCTGCGCGGTTTTGAGAATCTCGCCGGCGTTTTCGTCCGTAAGCGTCTCCGAATCAATCCAGTCTATGTCTACAATAACGTCGTTTTCAGTTCCCGCGTGATAGAACGACTCCGCAATCGAAAGATACGCGTCGTGCAGCTCCGTATACTTGCCGACAAGCGCGATTTTTACGATTTTCGTTGCCTTCAGCGTCCGGTCTACAATGATGTGCCATTCGGTGAGGTCAGGCTCGTCTGTGACAAGTCCGAGCTTGCGGCACGCGACGAGGTCCAGCCCCTCCTGCGCCATCAAAAGCGGCACCTCATACAGCGACCGCGCCGTAATGTTCTGGATAACGCAGTCCGTTTCCGTGTTGCAGAACAGGGCAATCTTGCGTTTTAGTCCGTCGGGCAGCGGCTCCGCTGTGCGGCACACTAAAATATCCGGCGTTATTCCCATTGAAAGCAGTTCTTTGACTGAGTGCTGCGTCGGCTTTGTCTTTAGCTCGTTTGAGCCGGGAATCTGGACAATAAGCGAAACGTGAATGTACAGCACGTTGCCGGCGCCGCGCTCCTTGCCGACCTGGCGGATTGCCTCAAGGTACGGCTGGCTTTCAATATCGCCGACGGTGCCGCCGATTTCGGTAATGATAACGTCGTTTTCACCGTCGTCAAGGCTGTAGATACAGCTTTTAATTTTATCCGTGATGTGCGGGATTATCTGCACCGTTTTGCCGAGAAACTCGCCGTCGCGCTCGCTATTGAGAACGCTCCAGTACACCTTGCCGGAGGAGACGGAGGAGTTTGCCGTAAGGTTTTCGTCGATAAAACGCTCGTAGTGACCGATGTCAAGGTCGGTTTCCGCGCCGTCGTCCGTTACAAAGACCTCGCCGTGCTGAATCGGGTTCATCGTTCCGGGGTCGATGTTAAAATACGGGTCGAGCTTTTGCAGCGTGACACGCAGACCGCGCTGCTTTAGCAGCCGCCCGAGTGACGAAGCGCAGATTCCCTTGCCAAGCCCGGAAACAACGCCGCCTGTTACAAAAATATACTTTGCCATCGTAAAAAACCTCAATTTCCCTATCAATTAGAAGACGCGCCGGGTCAGAAAGCCGGTGCAGTCTCCGCAATAACACATTTTTCTTACAGCCTAAACAGCCTGACTTCCCAGTTCAAACACAGTGCCGACAGGCAAGCCCTGCGCCGCCCTGTACAGGTTCCCGGGAATAGCACCGTTGACAATAACTGTGCGGCAACCGGTTTTGGCCGCTATCATCGCCGCCTTGACCTTTGTCGCCATTCCGCCTGTGCCGAAGGTCGAGCCTGCGCCGCCCGCAAGCTCAAGTATGCGCGGGGTAATCGCCGTCACACGCGCAATCAGCTGCGCGTCAGGGTCCTCGTGCGGATTTGCGGTGAAAAGCCCGTCTATATCCGTGAGTATTACAAGCAAATCAGCGCCGGTGAAGCCGGCGACAACGGCGGACAGCGTGTCGTTGTCGCCGAAAATGCTTGTGTCAGACTCGATCTCGTCGAACCCGACAGCGTCGTTTTCGTTGACAACAGGCAGCACTCCGAGCGCATACATTGCGTTCAGCGTGCCAAGCAGACTCTCGCGCGATACAGGACGGTCCGTGTCCTCTTTGTTTAGCAGAACCTGCCCGACAGTCACGCCGTATTCAGAAAAGAACTTGTCATACGCGTGCATAAGCACAGACTGTCCGACGGACGCAACAGCCTGCTTTTCACGCAGGTCAGACGGCCGCGACGGGAGATTCAGCTTTGCCGTTCCCGCGCCGATTGCGCCTGAGGTTACGAGCGTTACGCCACAGCCGGAATGCTTCAGGTCTGCAATCTCGCGGCAAACACGCTCAATATTGCGGTAATTCAGCCCGTTGCCGAGGTGGCAAAGCGTTGAGGTACCGATTTTTATGACAATTTTTTGTTTTTGCATATGCCCTGCGTATAATATTCCTTTCGGCTACCAAATTATCGTCGCAAAGTAGTCGTCCACCGTCTCGCGGCGGCGTATTACGGAAAACGTGCCGTCCGGGTGCAAAAGCACCTCACCTGAGCGAAGCTTCCCGTTGTAGTTGTAGCCCATTGCGCGTCCGTGCGCGCCCGTGTCGTGAATGCACAGCAGGTCGCCGGTTTCAATCTCAGGCAGATTGCGGTCTATCGCGAACTTGTCGTTGTTCTCGCACAGCGCGCCCGCAACGTCATACACATGGTCGCACGGTGCGTCCTCTTTGCCGAGCACCGTTATGTGGTGATACGCGCCGTAAATCGCGGGGCGCATAAGGTCACACGCTGAAGAGTCCACGCCGATGTATTCCTTGTAAATGTGCTTTTCGCGTATCGCGCGGGTAATCAGATGTCCGTAAGGCGCAAGCATAAAGCGCCCCATTTCCGTGAACACCGCAACGTCTGACATTCCGGCGGGAAGCAGCACGTTTTCATACGCCTGACGAACGCCCTCACCGATTTTCAAAATGTCGTTGACATATCCGTCGGGCTGGTAGTTCACGCCCACGCCGCCGGACAGGTTGATAAACGCGACCTGAGCGCCTGTTTCATACTGCAAGTCCCGCGCGAGGGTGAAAAGCTGCTCGGCCAGCTGCGGGTAGTAGTAGTCCGTGAGCGTGTTAGATGCTAAAAACGCGTGAATGCCGAATTTCTTCGCGCCAAGCTCTTTAAGGCGCGCGAACGCCTCGAATATCTGCGGGCGCGTCATCCCGTATTTCGCGTCTCCGGGATTGTCCATAATGTGGTTGGACACAGAGTAGATTCCGCCGGGATTATACCTGCAGCAGATTGTCTCGGGAATGCCGCACAGGCGATTCAGCACATCGATATGCGTAATATCGTCGAGATTGATGGTTGCACCAAGCTCGCGTGCCTTGACAAACTCCTCGTCCGGCGTGTTGTTGGACGAAAACATTATCTCGCTGCCTGAAAATCCGCATTTTTCGGCAAGCAGCAGCTCCGCCATAGACGCGCAGTCTGCGCCGCAGCCGCGGCTTTTCAGCAGCTTTAACACTGCGGGCGTCGGCATTGCCTTAACCGCGAAATACTCGCGGTAGCCGGGATTCCACGAAAAAGCGGAGTTAACACGCTCCGCGTTTTCGGATATTCCCTTTTCGTCGTATATATGAAACGGTGTAGGGAAAGCAGCGGCAATTTCCTCTGCCTTTTGTTTTGTGAGAAAAGGAATTTTTGACATCTGTATTTTAATTTCCGCCCCGGCGTTCGGCAAGCAGGAGCTTTGCCTTAACTCCGAGCGGCAGACCTTATTTTAGATTTTGTTTGCTGTTGTATGGCTAACCGATGACGGGTGCTTCTAACTTCACTTCTCCGGTGACAACTGCGTGCTTTCGCCAGTCGGCTTTTTTGTAGTAAATCATCGTGACCGCGCAGCCCACAACAAAGCAAATCGGCATTGAAAGGAAAATCCATATCGGATCGCCGGTTATCTTGAGCATAATAAGTGTGAGCGGAACCTTCAGAACCACGTTTACGATAAGCGAAATTACCATTGTTCCGATACTGTCGCCCGCGCCGCGCATAACGCCGGTAAATGTCATATTGATGGTCATCAGAACATACGCGGGAATCATTATACGCAGGAAGGACATGCCAAGCTCAATAATCGCGGGGGTCGTCGGGTCGTCTGCTTTGGTGAACAGCTTAAACATATCCCTGCCGAAATATTGTATGAGCACAGCCATTATTGCGGTGAATATAAAGCACATAAGAAAACAGGTGACCGCGCCTTTTTTCACGCGGTCCATCTTTCCCGCGCCGATATTCTGCCCCGTAAACGTACTTGCCGCCATTGAAAACGACTGACTGGGCAAAACAGCGTATCCGTCTATGCTCATTGTCGCGGTCATTGTTGCAAAGACAGGAACGGCGGGCGTTGCAATATCAATTGCCATAATGGAGGGCTGCATAACGATGTTGGACAAAAACATAACCGCCATCTGAATGCCCGTCGGCAGACCGAGTCTTGTTATCTGCAGTACGGTGTTCTTTCTCGGGATAAGCGTTTGCTTTGTAAGCCGGATTTCCTTTTTCATTGTCAGCAGCTTCCATACAAGAATGCCCGCCGATATGTACTGCGCAATTATCGTTGCAAGCGCCGCGCCGGCAACGCCGCCGACAGGCCCCCATATTTTTGAGAACCACCACACAAACCAAATGTCCAGCACTACGTTAAGCACAACAGTCAGCATTAGGATTAACAGCGGGAAAACCGAGTCGCCCAGACCGCGGATTATGCCGCCGATTACGTTGTAGAAGCCGTTTGCCGCCGAGCCTAAAAACAGGATGAACAGGTAAATGTACGCCATATCGGCGAACTGTTCGTTCGTGTTGAGCAAGGTCAGTATTTGCCGCGTAAACGGTGTGGACGCAAGCGTAACAACGATACTTGTGATTGTAATCAGCGTAATGGAGTTGCCGACGCACAAACCGATATTGTCATTATCCTTTGCGCCGAAATACTGCGAAACCATAACCGTAACGCCGGAGCCGATTGCTATAAAGAAGACCAAAAACAGGTTTTGTATTGGCATTGTCGCGCCGAGGGCGGACATCGCGTCGTTTCCGCAGAATTTCGAAACAATGATTCTGTCGGCTGTCGTGTAGAGCATCTGCGCAATCGAGCCGATTAGCAGCGGAATGCTGAATTTCAGCAAACCTAAAAAAGGGCTGCCCACAGTCATATCCTGTGCGCCGAAAAGTGATTTAATTTTGTTCATTGTAAAATAAGTTGTCTCTCAATATAAATTTTTTGTTAAGTATAACACAGCCGCTTGCAAATTGCAAGTAAAAGATTGAAGCTGAGAGGAAAAAATAAGGGAAAATTCCGCGGCGCGGCGCACCTGTTCATTATGCCGCTTTAACGGAGCATACGCAGAAAAACCGGCGCATAGCGCCGGTTTTTCTGTCTGTTACTTTATTGGGATATTTAGCTTAAAGCCTAATTGCTTTAGCGTACCGCCGTGCCGCTGTAGGAATAATTGCGCATCGGATTCTGCGTTGCTTGCGGGAGCGCCGTCCTGGCGACTGTGCCGTCCGGCAGGACGCGGTACTGATACTGCGGTGCGGTATTTGTTGTCAAACCGGAGCCGCGCGAGGTATTGCTCTGTGTGCCGTACTGCGCGGTGTTTCCGTTGTACTGAGCGGCATTTCCGCCGTGCTGTGAGGCGCCGTTCGTGTTGTAGCGCGCGTTGTTGCCGGTGTAATACGGCAGCGTGCTCGGAGTCTGCTGCGGGTAAAGCGCACTGTTAAGACGCGTTCTCTGATTCGCCATATCTGTGAGCTTGGCGCGCGTGACGGCGCGCTGCACTGACTCTTGCTTATTGATGTTTGTCGTTGTACGCTTAGCTTTTGTGGTTGTTCTGGCTGTTTTGCTCTTTGTCTTGGTCGTCGTCACGGGCTTTTTGACCGAACGCGCCATGCGGTTTGTATCGGTAATATAGCTGCGTGAAAGGTTCTTGACTGTTTTGTTGCTGCTCTGAACCGCGTTTGCGATAAGCGAAATAAGGAGTGCAACCGAAAGAACGCCTACTATTGCGTATAAGGTAGTTCTGCGCAAGGGAATATCCTCCTGAAATTTTCTGTGAAATCAATGTGCTGTGCCGGTACCTCCCCGCAATCGCCGCTCAGAGTTCATTTCGGTGTTTGTTGTTGAAGCCAAAGGCTTAATGCAAAAAATCACTCAAATCCGCTTCTGCAAACAGCAATTTAAGTTCCGTCCGGCAAGCCGTTTTTTTGTACAAGCTCGAAGCCTCTTGGCTCCTGAGTTTATGTACGTATTATTGCGCGGGACTTTTGTGTGCTTGCGGATTTGAAAAGATTCTGTAACCGGCGGAACGGGACGGCGTTTGTCTCTGGCTTTTGTGTGCCGCCCTGAAGCAAATTGCTGCCAAATAATACCACAGAAAAGTCGCCTGATACCTATTGACAAACAATATTATATAATATATAATATCATCATTAAAACAATATTGCATTATTAAATAATAAAGGAGGAAGCGATATGGTTATCGGCACAACGGGAGCGCTGCTTGATTTGTGCGTTCTGGCGATAGTTGAGCGCGGCGACGCGTACGGCTATGCGCTGACGCAGCGGGTCAAGACAGTGCTCGACGTCTCGGAGTCCACGATGTACCCGGTTATGCGGCGGCTCCAAACGCAAAAGTGTCTTGACACTTACGACAATCCGCACGAGGGGCGCAACAGGAGGTATTACCGCCTGACGGAAACGGGCAAGGCGGCGCTTATTGAGCTTTGCGCGGCTTGGGAAAACACAAAAAGGACAATAGATTCAATCGTAATAAGCGGGGACACGCCGGCTTTGCCGGAGCAGGCACAGGCTGCGGAGGCGCTGCCGGAACACGCAGAGGACACAGACGGAGGAGAGAAGTCATGACAAAGAATCAATTTCTGTATGATCTGCGCAGACGGCTGCGCGCGCTGCCGCAGAGCGAGATAGACGCCGCCGTCGATTATTACGACGCGTATATCACAGATTTGGGCGATGAGGCTGCGGCAATTGCGGCTCTCGGCTCAACAAAATCCGTTGCGGCTGAGATAATCGCGCAGTTTGCGGTTTCCGGCGGGACAGAGCCGGAGAATCCGGATACACGGCGCGCGAATAAGGGCATGAAAACGGCTTTTGTCACGGTTCTTGCCGTATTTGCCGCACCTGTCGGACTGCCGGTTGCGGTCGCCGTAGGAGCTGTGCTGCTGGCGCTTGCCGTTTCGCTGTTCGCTGTGTTCTGTTCGCTGGGAATAACGGGCGTTGTGCTGTTGCCTGCGGGACTTGTGTACGTTATTTTAGGTGTATACGCGCTGTTTTACTCCCCGCCGATGGGACTGTGGATGATCGGCGTCGGGCTTTTCGCACTCGGCGCGGGGTATTTGCTGACGCTTGCCGTCGCTGAGCTGTCACGGCGTGTTTTCGGCGGACTCGGACGAGTCGCGGGGCGGTTTATTATGCGCTCGGCGGCGAAAATCAAGGCAAAGGCGAGAAAGGAGGTATGAAAATGAAAAAATCTATAACACGGTATCTTGTACTTGTTGCGGTAATCCTGTGTGTGGCAGGCGCGGCGCTGGCATTTGCCGGATTCAGCGCGGGCGCGTCCGGGAGCATTATTTTCGACCACGGCATAAAGGTCATAACCGCAAGCGATATGACGGTTTACTCAGGCACGGTTTATGAGGAGCCGGCAGACATTGAAATTGCGTCGCGTTATGCGGACATAACCTTTCTGCCATCTGATACCGAATACTGGAAGTATGAGGTGCGCACGCCGTGGGGTGAGCCGACAATTGAGATTTCGGCGAACAACCCGCGCAAGCTGAAAATCGCGGAGCGCGACTCAAAAGGATTTGATATAGTAAATGTTGACTTCTTCGGCACAACAGGCAGCTACATTAAAATCTACTTCCCGGTAGATAGCGACCTCAGTACAGTCACAATTAACAGCGTTTCCGGCACAATCCGGTACGAGAAGGCACCGGATTTGCGCAGCCTTGCAATAAATACGATGTCCGGAGAAATTTATCTTTCGGATTTCACGGCTGAAAAGGTGACCGCAAAGACAATATCGGGAGAAATTACGGTTCGGCGCGTCGGCGAAAATTCTCCGAACGTGACGGAACGCGAGAATGAACAAACAGGAACCGCGCTTGTCAGCGGACCTGTTGAAATGGAAATGTCGCTTGCGACAATGTCCGGCGAAATTGAAGTTGAGGACATTTTTGCGGCACAGCTGATGTGCGAAGCAATATCGGGAGATATTGATATTAACGGCAATGCGCCGTGGTACGGAACAGACATCACCGCAACGACCATGTCAGGCGAGGTTTCGGCAAGAAGAATCGCCGGAAAGGTAAGTATGTCGTCAGTCTCCGGCAATGTTACGGCGCAGGGCGCCATTGACGAGGCGGCTTTGCGCAGCACCTCCGGCAACATTTTGCTGAGAACAAGCGTAGCGCTGAATCGGTTTTCCGGCGAGGCGCGGACAACGAGCGGCGACGTGTGGGTGAGCGGCGACCGTATGGGGAATATTTATAAATTCCGGGGAAGCGGAGCAGTGCTGACACTGGTTACGACAAGCGGAAATGTAAAGGCGGAGTTCGACTGCGTGTTTTAGGTGCGCAAGGGGCGGCGGGAAAGGCAAAAGCGCAGAGCTGCAGTCACGGTTTATGAAGAAAAAATGGTTGCAGCGTCAAGAGCTTACCCATTGGGACAAACCAATGGGTAAGCTCTGCGTATATTGTGTGGACGCAGCCGCCTGACACAACGCCAGAAACGCCAACAGACTCGGAAATTCAAAGAATTCTGGATAATATCCAAAGCAGCAGTAATATTACCGCTGCAAGGCGGAATGCTTGTAAAGCAGCGGCACAGGTTATGCTAGAAAAAGGTTTTGCGCCGGCATTTGTTGCGGGGATGCTGGCGAATGTTTGCAAAGAGGGAAACACAGGGCAATTTGAAAGCTCTGCCTACACAACAAACCCAGAACCAGATTACCTTGTGTATATGGATAAAAATTATAACTATCGCAGCGAGTATTCATCTAAATACATTTACAATAAGAATGTTAATACAGTATATGATATTTTAACGACGTTAAAAACAAGCTCAAATAATACTTGGAAAATTAACGGTTCGCGTGTAGGCTTTGGATTAGGAAGTGTTCAATGGACATTTATCCGTACATATACTTTAGTCGGAATGTACCTTGAAGTTAACGGCCAAAACAACGCAATTACTATCGACCAGGCAATTCAAGCTGAATGTGAGATGATAGCGTATGAATTGAAAGATGGTGACTTTAAGAGCGTTTACGTAGACTGGCAAAAAGATAATGCCGCAAATTTGAATTCTCAAACTGCTGTGTATAACGCCGGATATACTATATGTGCGAAGTATGAAAAACCTGGTGGAGGGGCGACTGCTGCTAATACAAGGGGAAACCTTGCGAAATTAATCTATGCAGATATAATGAAATAAATAATGAGAAGGCGGCACAAACTGTAATTAATCGAACTATTATGGAGAATAAAATGAAAAAATATGTACTAATGCTTTTTGCAACATTAGCATGTGCAATTACACTTACTGGATGTAACATTCAGCCAGTAGGTTCGGCAGGCCCCCCTGTTTCAACAATGCAATCTACACCAACAATTGTGGTTCCGGAAACTTCTGCGCCCAGCACAAGTCCTGCAGAGCTTTCACCAAACCCTATCCCCGAGGGTACACCAGCGTACACCTCGATCACTCGTGCGGAAATAAAAGAGTTAATGGAACGCCGAGCTACTTTTGATGAACTAAGCGTGAAATTCAATTTGCAGGCAGATATTGATTTTGAACCCTCATTATATGCAACCAGCGTTGACTTTCCCAACTTTGAATTTTACTTTACCACCGATGCTGCCAGCGATGGGATTTATACTTTTTCTGGAATAAGTGCACCTGTTGCAATCCTATTTCCTGAATATGTCGGTGCGATGATTTATGAAATTTCTATTGTGGACGATGTTAGCACTGTGTATGGTACTCAAACAATATATATGACTGATTCTCTTGGAATGTACAGCGTTACTTTAACTGTTCCTGGCATTTTGAGCGGCGATGATATTGTTGTTGTGTGGCCGCAATAGTAGAATCGAAATCAAGCTCGGGTTCTCCCGCGCGTTCATTAACGGACGCGTGTACAAGCCGGAGCGCACCCCTTTTATATCAATAAACGAAACAAATGTGGTCTCCGTGGCTTTGATGGCTGGTTGCGCTCTTTTGCGAACTCATAAAAACACTTGCGGTGAAAGTAAATTATGTTAAATGAAAAGCCGCAAAACGCATTTTTGCACCACACAGCGCGGTGCGCGGTGCGGGCTGGCTTCGCCAAATTCTGGTTGCCGCCCGCCTGCACCTACCTCTAGCAAGTAGGGCTAAAGCCCGTCAGTCGGCAGCTCTGTCAGGGTTCGGACGCACGGACACGTTCACTTGCAGCACCGCAAATACCTAAGCCCAAAAGCGGCTTCTTTGGTTCCTTTCTTGCCAAGACAAGAAAGGAACCGCCCGCCGCGCAGGCGTTTAGCTTCGCGAAGCTGCCAAGCTTTGTCTCAATTACAAACACAGCACCACTCGGCGTACAGCTGATCGCACCCTCCGGCGCACAGCTGCCCCACGTCCATCGCCGAAACCCGGCAGCCCCCCCCCCCCGCGAAGCGGATTTCCTTGACAACCGCCCCACGAAAGGTTATAATCAAACCAAAAAACCACCGGGAGTACCTCCATGAAATACCCTCACCTTTTTGAGCCGCTTGCCATTGGCTCCGCTATGTTCCGCAACCGCATTTTTTCCTCACCGCAGGGCTATTACAATGTCGCGCGGGACAATTTGCCGAGCCTTGACGAAATTGCTTATTACGAACGCAAGGCGCAGGGTGGCTTTGCGTCTGTTGCGATCGGGGACTGCATTGTTGAGGACTCCACCGGCACACACTACCCGTTTTTAATCAGGATGGAGGATCGCGGAACTCTGCCCGGTCTTGCCGCGATTGCCGACGGTATTCGGCGGCACGGTGCGGTTGCTTCCGCCGAGTTGTCTCACGCGGGAATGTACGCGCGTTTTGTCAAGTATCCCGACGGGAGCGTTTACGGACCCGACTCCGAGAAAAACGCGGCGGCGCAGCGCGACACTGCGCAGGGCGGCGACCTCTACGGGCCCGTGTACATAGAAAACGGCAAGTACGGCGAGGTTCTCGAAATGCCGGAGGAGATGATTCTGCGTATTGCCGATAAATTCGGACAGGCAGCCGCTTGGGCAAAGCTCTGCGGCTTCGGTATGGTGACGGTGCACGGCGGACACGGCTGGCTGCTGTCGCAATTTATGTCGCCGTACATCAACACGCGCAAGGACCGCTGGGGCGGCTCGTTTGAGAACCGCTGCCGCTTTCCGCTTGCCGTAATCGAGAGCATTCGCCGCCATACGGGGCGCGATTTCCCGATTGAATACCGTTTTTCCGGTTCGGAGGCGAGTCGCTTCGGCTACGATATAGACTACGGCGTGGAATTTGCAAAGGTGCTCGACGGCAAGGTGGACATTATCCACGTTTCGGCCGGAGACCACGAGGACGATCACTCGATTATCGTCACGCACCCGTCGATGTTTATGGATGACGGCATTAACGTAAAGTACGCCGCCGAGATTAAAAAACACGTCAAAACCCCCGTTGCGACAGTCGGCGCGCTGACCGACCCCGCTATGATGGAGGAAATCATTGCGTCAGGGCAGGCGGACATTGTGGAGCTTGGGCGGCAGTCTCTTGCCGACCCGGATCTGCCGAAAAAGGCGCGCGCGGGAAGTGACGCGGAAATAAACAAATGTATGCGCTGCAACACCTGCCTTGAGCATACAGGCTCAATCAGAAGTCTGCGCTGCGCGACGAATCCGGAGATCGGGTTCGAGCGCGAGGCTAAAATACCAAAGCCTGTTGCGAAGAAAAAGCGCGTTCTCGTCGCAGGCGGCGGCGTTGCCGGAATGCAGGCGGCGCTGACGGCCGCCGAGCGCGGACACGAGGTTATCCTGTGCGAGAAGTCGGACGCGCTGGGCGGTGTTTTGCGGTGTGAGCGCGAGGTGCCGTTTAAGCGGTGGCTTGACGAGTACCTGACACGGCAAGCCAAAAAGCTTGCGGCGGCAGGCGTTGATGTTCGCCTGAATACAGCGGTCACGCCGGAGACAGCCGCGCGGCTACAGCCTGACGTGCTGTTTGTCGCACTCGGCGCCGCGCCCGCAAAGCCGGATATTGCCGGGATTGACGGCAAAAATGTGCTTGAAGCGACGTATGCCTATACGCACACGAGCGAAATCGGGAAAAGTGTCGCGGTTATCGGCGGAGGTCTTGTCGGTATAGAGCTGACGGCATATTTAACACGCCTGGGGTACACGGTTACCGTTATCGAAGCCGCCGAAAAGCTCGTCTGCGACGACGCGGGAATGCACCTGCTGGCGCACGGCGAGGAGCTTGCGCAGCCGGGGGTTTCCGTACTTCGCGGGGCAAAGGTGCTGTCGATTGGCGGCGGGAGCCTTGAGGTTGAGACAAAGGACGGCAAACAGACCGTCCCGGCGGACACTGTGATTTACGCCGTCGGGCAAATCCCGAAGCGCGCGGAGAGCTTTGCGCTGTATACCGCCGCACCGGAGGTGTATCAGATAGGGGACTGCGTGCAGCCGCGAAGAATCCTTGCCGCAACGCAGGAGGCATGGAATATCGCGCGGGATATTTAGACGGGTACGGCAAGGAGACAAAATATGTCAGCTGAAATAATCAAGGCGCAGCGCGAGGACTACCCCGCGCTGCGCTTCATCGGAACGCCGACCCCGCGCCGCGCCAATGGTTTTCGTTCGAGCGGTACAACTGTCCGCACTATACCGAGGCGGACGGGCAGGGCGCACGCATTTTAGACTACGGAATTGTTTTGTGACGGGTAGGCGCACAAAGCCGCTGCACAAAACAAAAACAGCGCCGAGCAATCGGCGCTGTTTTATATTACATTAGTTGCGGGATTAACCCGCAGGGCACAGCTTAGCTGCGCTTTTTACGGTTCTTGCGAGCCGCTTCCTGCTTTTTGCGGCGCTTTACCGCGGGAGGCTGATAAAACTCGTGACGGCGCACATCCGCAATCGTTCCGGCTTTTGAAACCGCACGCTTAAAGCGTTTCAACGCACTGTCAAGCGATTCTCCGTCTTTCACATAAACATCTGACATTATTGTTCACCCCCCATATTGCGCAAAATTGCAGTCAACGCATATAATTATATAGAAAAGTAATACAATTGTCAAACTCCAAAAAAAGGAAACTCGCTTTATTTGCTAAAGTGCCTCATACAGCGGATGCCGCCCGACAAGCTCCGCGACTTTTTTGATGACAGACTCGCGGTTTGCGTCATAATCCTTGGCGACGCTCACAATCAGCTCCGCAACCTCCGCACAGTCGCTTTCCGTGAAGCCGCGGCTTGTGACGGCAGGTGTGCCGAGACGAATGCCGCTTGTGTTGCTTGCGTTTTGCGGGTCGTTCGGGATTTTGTTTTTGTTGGCTGTGATGTTAACCGAGCTTAGGCGATCCTCCATCTCACGGCCTGTCAGTCCGAACGGGCGCAAATCCATCAGGCAAAGGTGGTTGTCCGTGCCGCCGGAGACAAGCTGTGCGCCTCCAGCAAGCAGTCCATGCGCAAGCGCCTGCGCGTTCTTGCGGATTTGCTTTTGGTATTCGCGGAAAGCGGGCGTTAACGCCTCTCCGAAAGAGATTGCCTTTGCCGCGACGATGTGCATTAAGGGGCCGCCCTGCGAGCCGGGGAAAACAGCCGAGTTCACGCGCTTTGCAATGTCCTCGTCGTTTGTCATAATAAAGCCGCCGCGCGGACCGCGCATTGTCTTGTGTGTTGTACTGGTCACAATGTCCGCATACGGCACCGGTGACGGATGCTCACCCGCCGCGACAAGACCCGCGATGTGTGCGATGTCCACCATAAGATAAGCGCCGACTTCCTTTGCGATTGAGGAAAACGCCGCAAAGTCGATGATTCGGGGGTATGCCGAGGCTCCGGCGATAATCATTTTCGGGCGGTGCGCTTTGGCAAGCTCGCGCACGCTGTCGTAATCAATAACGTTCGTGTCAGGCGTTACGCCGTAGGAGACGATATTGTAGTATTTGCCGGAGAAATTCGCGGGCGAGCCGTGCGACAGGTGTCCGCCGTGGTCGAGGTTCATACCGAGAATGGTGTCTCCGGGCGCAACCAGCGTCAGGTACGCCGCGTAGTTTGCGGATACGCCGGAATGCGGCTGGACATTGACGTATTTTGCGCCGAAAAGCTTCTTTGCGCGTTCAATCGCGAGCGCTTCGACAACATCCACCTCCTCGCACCCGCCGTAATACCGGTGCCCGGGGTACCCCTCTGCGTATTTGTTCGTCAGAACGGTGCCTGCTGCAAGCAGTACCGCTTCTGAGACGAAATTCTCGGACGCGATAAGCTCAATGTTTGTTTGCTGGCGGCGGTATTCGCGCTCGATTGCTTCTCCGACCTCCGGGTCGGCCGATTTGATGAAAGACATTGCGGAAAGCTGCATTTGTGTGGATTCCTTTAGTATACGTGGAGTGTTTTATGTGAAGTAGGGTAGAGTGCTGTGTGTGGTGTGGACAACCGCGCGCGGCTATGAATCCGGGTAGATTTCACGCGTCTATTGTTGGGGTTTCCAGCGCCTTTGTTTGGACGTAGGGGCGACCGTCCCGGCCGCCCGGGGGTTGCTTCGCTGGGTGGGACGTTTGCTTTGATGTGGGTGCGGGCTGCCGTGCGCCGGCGGGTGCGGCGTTTATAATTGTGGCGAAGCTGCGCCTCGCCGCGAAGCTATGCGCCTACGCGGCGGGTGTTGTTGCTGCAAATGGCACACCTGTACGGTGCGGTTGTGTACTCCGTCGCCGCAGGGGGCGTCTTTGTAGGGGACGCTGCCCTCAGCGTCCCGGCTCATGTTTGCCGCTGCACATTGCTTTCTGCGTTTTCCACAATCACAAGCTCTGTTAACAACGTTAAAAGGCCACTGTGTGCTGTGTGTGCGGCGGTTGTCTGCGGTGACTATCCGCCGTCCTTGCTTTTGCCGGCGAGAAGCTTCAGCACGTCTGCACCGCCGGCGGCAGACAGCGGCACGGAAAATGCGATTCCCGAACCATGTTTTTCGCCGAGCTTTAGGCGTGTGCGCAGCTCGGACAGAATTTCCTGAATGATACTGTCCTCTGCAGACAGCTGCACAACCGCCATATCGGAGCCTGCAATACCGAGACGCTCAAGCGTCTGCGTCGGCGCCGTGCCGCGCGCAGCCGTTGCTGCCGAGTATACCGCGCCGCACCGCGCCGCGATTTCAAACACCGCACCGGCACGGTCTATCGGTACGATTACGAATAAAAGCTTTATTAACGTGTTTTGTGAACTCGTCATACGCCGCCTCCTTCAAACGCGAGCTGCCAGTTAAGCGAAATTACCTCTGTCTGGTTCAGAAAAACGGGCTGCGGCTTCAGCACGCGGCCGCGCGCGCGGACAAGCATACCACGGAGCCTTGCCGGAAGCTCCGCACGGTCTGAGTACAAGCCGAGAACCTGAATTGTAATGAGCGGAGTCATCGCCACGAGCGCGACGACGCCGAACGCGTCTGTATAGACGTTGCTGCCGAGCGCCGAGGCAGAGCCAAGCGTGAACGACAGGATAAACGCCGAGGTCATAGGACCTGAGGCGACGCCGCCGGAATCAAAGGCGATTGAGGTGTATATCGGGTTTACAAAGAACGAGAGCAGCAGTGCGACACCGTAGCCGATAAGCAAAATCGGCAGGATAGGAATCCCGGTCAGCACGCGCACCTGTGCAAGCGCGACGGAAAACGCAACTGCAAGAGCTAAAGCCATCAGCACGGATTTGCGCGTGATTCTGCCGTTTGAAACGGACTCCACCTCTTTTATAAGCACGTGAATCGACGGCTCCGACAGAACAGTCAGCAGTCCGAATAAAAGTCCGAACGGCACAATGAGAAACGCGGCATTGGACGACGCAATATTGTGTCCGAGCGACGCTCCGAGCGGCACAAACGCGCCCTCCGCACCGGTTAAGAAAAGCACAAGCCCGAAATATGTGATAAGGAAGCCGGCGAAAATGCCGATAACGCGCAGGGGCTTCAGCTTCAGCGCAAAAATCTGAAACACAACAAAAATTGCGGCGACGGGCGACAGAGCGACCGCGACATTTTTCAGATTATGCAGCGCGGTTTCTCCGAAGGCTGCAAATGCCGCGCCGACAGAAACGTACAGCTCCTCACTTGCGGAGGCGGTAGCGTCCGCCGACCCGTGCCCGAAAATGCCGAGCAGCGCAACGGCGACAATCGGCCCGATAGACGCGATTGACACGAACCCGAAGCTGTCCTCCGCGGAGGATTTTCCGCCGCGAACCCTTGAGATACCAACGCCGAGCGCGAGTATAAACGGCACCGTGACAGGTCCCGTTGTAACGCCGCCGGAGTCAAACGACAGCGGCAGATATTCGCGCGGAACAAAAGCCATCAGAATAAACAGCGCGGCGTACAGCGGAAGCAGCAGCTTTGCAAGGGAAACGCCGTAAAGCGTGCGCAACGCCGCAACCGCGAGGAAAACGCCGACTCCGACCGCAATCGAGAGTATCAGCGTGATGGGGGAGACGGTGGTCACGAGTGCGGACAAAACGGAAAGGTCAGGCTCTGCAATCGTAATTGCCGTGCCGATAACGAAAAACGAGACCAAAATCAGCAGCGTTTTCTTTGAGCTGGAAAGAAAGCTGCCGATATGCTCTCCGATTTTCATATTAGCCATATCACTGCCGAGGGTAAAAAACGCTGTTCCCGCGATGAGCAGCACGATTCCCGGCAGTGCGGTTGCAAGTATGACGGCGATCTGACCGGGCAGGAAAACAAAGCACAGCAAAAGCACTGCGGCTGAAATCGGAAGAATTGAAAAGGCGGCGTCTTTGAAGTTTTTCAGCAGAAGCTTAATCAATTTACGGTGAAGTCATCCTTATTTAAGATTGAGAAAAGCGGTCTTCAGCTCCGCAGGTATGCCGTTGCGGTTAAGCTCGGTCACATCTATTACCCGTACATTCGGCAGTGCGGCAATTTTCCCGGTAAACTGCCCGGAAGCCTGCTGCAAAACGCCGACAACGCGGCACCCTGGCTCCGCCAACAGGTCAAAAACCGCCGCATGAAACGCAGGCGAGGACTTTTCAAGCCGTCCCAGCTCGTCCATAACAACAATCGGCCGCCCGCGCGCGGCACAAAGCACAGATACGCCGAACGAGTCAAACACATCGGGATAAGCGGTAAGCTTGCCGCCCGACATCCGCGCGATAACGGCGGACTTGCCGGTCAGCAAATCCGTCATTTGCAGGCAGTCGTGCGCGGCGTTCCACTCGGTGGAAAAGCCCGCGGGAGGCATATCCGGCGCGTTCTCCGCAAGAAACGCGTTTAGTGCGGTCGTTTTGCCGACGCGCTTTTGTCCAGTGAGGAAAATGTTTTTCATTGTCTGCGGCACGGCAGGAATCCCTATAGAATAAGTTTAGCATATACTTTCGCAAAATGCAAGAAAAAAAGAACTGCAATTCCGTTTTTCTTTTGTTCGGTCTTCCGCGCGAACAGCAAAAAAACAGCGCCGCGAGGCAAATTTCCGCCTCGTGGCGCTGTCTATGTAATCCTGTCGATGTTCTGCTTAACGCCCCAGAACACCACATTTCTGATAATCGGTGTATACGCGGTTTCCGCAAGTCCCTCAATTTGCAGTCCCGCGCTTCCGGCGGCAAGCGTCAGCAAATCCGTTATGCGCTGCTTTGCGTTTTCGTCAAATGCGCCGAAGCAGGCGGCGATTGGGTTGAAGCGTCCGCGCACCTCGTCTTCCTTGTAGTCGTCCGCCGCGTCCGCAATGTAGATGTACCTGCCGAGACAGTACAGCGCCTCGGAAATGGCGGGGCTTTCCGCACCGCGCGTTCCGAGCCGCCCTGAAGCGGCGGTTATTCGGGCAAATGTGTCGCAGTACGCGTCAAAAACGGGTGAACGCGCTGTTTCAAGCTCCGTCAGGCGTGCCAGACACTCGGCGACTGTTTTGTCGAATTCCGCATACTGTCGCCGCGCTTTTTTGTAGCCGCGCCGCAGTAAAATCCGTGCAAGCCGTGCGGCAATGCGGCGTGTCAGCCGCTCGTCGCGAATATCGTCTCCGAGCTTGTGGTAGGTCAGTATAACGGACGCTCCGGCGGCAGCGGTACAGTCAATACCGCAGCAGGATTTCTTTTTCAGGGAGGCGGGGCAGCGGCATTTTCCGTAAACAACGCCGCAATCGGGGGAAAGCAGAGCCGCCAGCAGCACAAAATCATAGGAAAGCGTCATTCTTGCTGCAATGCCGTAGCTTTTGCCAAGCTCGCGGCACAGACTGCAATAAACAGCCTTGTAAAGCGACGCCTCGCGCACCTTCAGCTCAGGCGTGTACGCCCGCAGGTAACCGAACAATCAGAAACCTGCCCTAAGTTTTCACGAGGTGAACCGTGACCTCGTAGGTGAACAGCGCACCCGCGCCGCCGAACTCACCGTCCACATACACCTTGACAGGCACGATTATATCGCCCGTCATACCGTTATCGCCCATATACTGCTTCATATCGGCGACAACGCGGATATTCTCCGGAGAAATACCGTTCAGCATTTCCGCGGCGCCGCGCAGCGTCACGACAAGCGACTCCGTCAGAACATTTGAGGCATAGCCTTCCTCAAGATTTATTACCTGAATGTTTGAGGTGTGGAATTCTCTTGTTTCAAGGCCGCGAATGGAGATTTTAACTGTAACCTCCGTTGTGCCCGTGACGTTGGTAACCCCCTCCGGAAGCGTCAGCGTTGTTGTATACTCCGTTGATTCCGCAAAGGACGCAAGATCGACAGCCTTCAGCATAAGGCTGGCAAACGTCATAACAGACTCCTCGCCGGCAACTGTTATTTTGGCGGGCGATATATCGACGTCAACATTTCCTGCGTTGGTTCCGGCGATATACTGGAACTCGGGCAGGACAATATCCACCTCGCGCACGAGCAGAATCGGCAGCGTCACCGTGATTTTATCGGCGCTGCTTGTCAGGTGCGCTGAAACGACCGGGTTGTTGTTTTTATCGACTAATTTGAATTCCGATTGCTCCGTAAAGGTTGACGTCAGGTCTTCCTTTGTGATGTACACAACGGCGCGCTCGACAGTGTCCACTTCGTTTTTCGGTCCCGAAACGGTTATTTCCGTAACGTCAAACTGAATCTTGCCTGCCTGATACCCCTCCGCAGCGAGGCTCTGCGAGGTATAAACAGGCTCAACCGGAACCTCCTTGCTGAACAGATAGTCTATTGCAACGGTGATATTCCAGGTGTTTTTCGGAGTGGCGGTAAACTTCTTTTCATTGAGCGCGGCGCTGTATTCAAGCGTTACGGTAAGCGTGACCTCGCCGGGAGTTTTTATTCCGGAAAGATCGACATATGCCGAGACATTTTTGTCGCTGAGCTTCAGAACATCCGCGCGTGTTCCGTTAAACGTCACTGAAATCGTCTCCGGCAGGTCGCTTGTTATAACAAGCTTTTTGTCTAAAATAACAGACGCGTTGCGGTATTCAATCGGGATATTCGTAATCGTCTTATCGGCCGCCGGGTTGACCAGATAGACGACATACATCCATATGACTATCGAAATGACAAGGGCAAAAACCATATTAAAGGCGCGGGTTGCAAAAACGGGCGAGAGCTTGGCAGCAACTTTTTTCAGAAAATTCACTTCGCGTTTCCTCCCGATCCAAATACAGAGCTGACTCTTACAAACATCTTGTTCAGCCCCTTTTTATCGTCCTCTTCCTCGATATATTCCTCAAGCATTTTTATAAATATATCCCGCGTTAAGTTGCGCTTTACAAGTCCGTCAACCGCGAGCGATACGGAGCCGGTCTCCTCCGAGACGATGACCGTAACCGCGTCTGACTGCTCGGTTATCCCGATTCCCGCGCGGTGGCGCATACCAAGCTCCGGGCTGATTCCCTGATTGCCGGAGGGCGGAAGCGTGCAGCGTGCGGCGAGGATATGGTGCTTGCGGATTATGACCGCCCCGTCGTGCAGCGGCGCTTTCGGGTAGAAGATATTCTCAAGCAGCTCACGCGTAATTTCCGCGTTTAAAAAGGTGCCGCTGTTGGCGAACTCATTCAGCCCCGTGTCCCGCTCAAATACAATCAGAGCGCCGACTCTGTGCGACGCCATTGAATAGCAGGCGTCCGCTACAAGCTGGATTTCAGTATTTCGGGACTCGGTTTTGTTCAGCCACGAAAAAAGCTTGAAGTTCTTCGAGCCGAAACGACCGAGAAAGCCGCGCAGCTCCGGCTGGAACAGGACAATCACAATGATGAGTCCGCTGGATAAAAGAGATGTCAGAATATAGTTGATGACATTTAGGTTCAGGATATTAGTAAGCCAGATTACAACGAATATAATGGCAATACCCTTGATAATGCCTCCGGCGGCCGTTCGTTTGGTCGCCATCAACACCTTGTATATTATATACGCGGTGATGAGAATATCAAAAATATCGCCGACGTTGACGGTTTTGATATTGCCTATGATATTTTGGAAGAATTCATTAATTACATTCATCTCATCACCGAAAAATCCGGAAGTGTTAGGGGGTATTGGTGTCAACGCGCCCTTTGTTATCGCTTCTCTTAGTTTACCACAGTAAAGCGCAATATTCAACAAATGGTTACAATAGTTTTCGGAATATTAACATTTTGCTTTGCGTGCCGCGCGCCGTGTTACGACTCCGCGTTCGCATTCAGCCAGATTGCGCACTCAAGCCGCCGCCGAAACAGCTCGCAGCCGACAGCGTCCTCTCCGTCAAGTCCGCCGGCGACGTTCACGGCGTTTGCCGCGCACCCGCCCGCGCAAAACAGCGCTGCCCAGCAGTCGCGGCACTGCGGCAGGTCAAAAATGCTGCCGCGATGAAAGGAGAAGCCGGGGGATACGCCGTCCGCGACAGTTCCGGCGATGTATTTTTCGTTGCCGACGAGCTGATGGCACGGGTAAAGCGTGAGGTTCGGCGTGACGGCAAAATACTCGCTTCCGGAGCCGCAGCCGGACGTTCTTTTGTATATGCAGGGGCCGTTTTCAAAGTCAATGTCAAAATGATAGAAGTGAAACTCGCGTTCTGTTCCGCGCCGCGCCGCAATCTCCTTTGCCAGCCGTCCGTACTGTTCGTACAGCTGCGGCAAGTGCTCCGCCTTTATCGCAAGCGGAGAATCCGCCGCGCCGACAGCCGGCTCAAACGCAACGGACGCAAAGCCGAGGTCCGCCACGTGAAAAACGTCCTCGGTGAAATCAAGGTTTGCGGCGGTGTACGTCCCGCGCACGTAGTACGAGGTGAATTTGCCCGTTTTGCGCAGCTCCGCAAACCGCAGGAATTTCGGCACTACAATGTCGTATGTGCCGCCGCCGTCGGGCGTTTTGCGGAAGCGGTCGTGCGTTTCGCGCCGCCCGTCAAGCGACAGGACGACATTTGAAATCTCGTCGTTGCAAAAACGCGTTACCTCGTCGGTCAAAAGCAGACCGTTTGTCGTCAGCGTGAAGCGGAAGCGCTTGTTCGCCGCGGACTCAAGCCCCCGCGCGTACCGAACAATCTCCCGCACCGCGCCGAAATTGAGGAGCGGCTCGCCTCCGAAAAAGTCCACCTCAAGGTTTCGGCGCGTGCCGGAGTTTTTGACAAGAAAGTCAATCGCCTTTTTTCCGTTTTCGGCGCTCATCAGCGCGTCGTCTCCGTGATACTTGCCCTGCGCCGCAAAGCAGTATTCGCACGCCATATTGCACGAATGCGCGGCGTGCAGGCAAAGTGCCTTTATCGCGGGTGAGAGCTTGCTGTCAGCCGGGCGCACTGCCTCCTTTGTAAAGAGCTTGCCGTCTGCAATCAGCTCCTCAATCTCGTCCGCGAGGGACTCCGCTTCCTCCGCCGGAACCTCCGGGAAAGCGCCGGTAATTGCCGCAATCGCCCCGGTTCTGCCGCGCACGGAAAAGCCCTCAATTGCGGCTTGTGCAAGAGCGTCTGTTTCGTGTATTGATGCGGAGAGCGGGTCAACCGTGAAGTGCCGTCCGTCAAAGGTGAATTGGTGCAGCATAATTGTTTGTGTGCCGAAGCCGCCGTAAAGCGCGGCGCGTTGTTACTTAAAAACCCCTCGGAAGCCGCCAAGGGGTTTTTGTGTTACTTCTTTTCGCAGGGCGTGTTCGCAACGCCGGAGGACGTTTTGCAGGCGGACTGGCAGCTTGTTTGGCATTCGCCGCAGCCACCGGCTGTTTTCGACGCGCACAGGTCGCGCGTTTTAACTGTTTTGATGTGCTTCATGTGATACCTCAAGTATTACTTTGTAAGTATATTTTAACATAGGGCAGGGGAGTATGTCAAGACCGAGTTTTGTCGGAATGGTGCTTTTATTGACATATTGCGCAATAAAATGCTATAATACGTTAAAAAAGCACGCGAGGCTGTTATGACGAACAGAAATATACTCCAAATAGACCTTTTTCTTGCCTCCGGAGCGGAGACAAAGGACATACGGGACAAAATTGCAGCTGAACTTGACAAACTGAATGATTCATTTAAGGCTCGCAATGTTGTTTTCAAAGTTGTACGATGGGAGAATATGAGTGAGACCGTGCCGGAAACCGAGCGCTCGCAGGATTTTTATAATGAATTTCTGGAGCCTTGTGATATGTGCGCCGTAATAATACGGGATAGGCTCGGTGACTATACAAAAGAAGAGTTTGAAAAAGGCTGTAGATTTTTTTATGGCAGACGGCAAACCCAAGGTTGTGGTTTATACGCTCCCGGCAATTGGAGCGGATACGGAACGGTACGAGTTCCTGACAGCTTTGCGCGGTATGGAATATTTTCCGGTGGAGGTTGAAACGCCTGAGGCGTTAATACATAAAATAACACTTGAGCTTTCGCTAATTGCGGACGATTTGGAGGAGGAGCGGCAAAAGTGGCTGCAAAGCGCAGCCGAAACAATAGAGCGTCAGCCTAAAGACAACGACTTAACCGAAAAGGCGCGTGAGCTGTTTGCAGCAGGCGACTATCCTGCGGCAAACGCAGCTCTGGACCTTGACGCGCTCCGCGACAAGGCGCAGGCGGCAAAAAAAGAGCAAAAGGAACTGGCTGAGGCATTTGTGCTGAAAGCACAGCTTGTGTTGACAGACGTAAAGGATGGCGGACGGTTTGACAAGGCAATGGTACTGTTTGAAGAAGCGCAGGGTATATGCCGCGAACCTGAGATTTTGTTTGAGTATGCAAGGTATTTACAGGATCAGAATCAATTTACGGCAGCGATTGATAAGTATGTGGATGTGCTTGGAAAGTATAGGTTGCTGGCGCAGGGAAGCGAAGCATATCAGCCGTATGTGGCGGGGGCGCTGAACAATCTTGCGGTTTTGCACAGAAACACAAACAAGCTCGACGAAGCGGAGAACGAGTACGATGAGGCGCTGAAAATATACCGCGAATTAGCGGAGGAAAACCCTGCGGCATATCAGCCGAATGTGGCGAATACGCTGAACAATCTCGCGAATTTGCACGGAAACACAAACAAGCTTGACGAAGCGGAGGACGAGTACAGCGAGGCGCTGAAAATACACCGCGAATTAGCGGAGGAAAACCCTGCGGCATATCAGCCGTATGTGGCGATGACGCTGAACAACCTCGCGAATTTGCACAGAAACACAAACAGGCTCGACGAAGCTGAGGACGAGTACAATGAGTCGCTGAAAATATGGCGCGAACTAGCGGAGAAAAACCCGGCGGCACATCAGCCGGATGTGGCGGGGACGCTGAACAACCTCGCGATTTTGCACTACACCACAAACAAGCCCGATAAAGCGGAGGGCGAGTTCAATGAGTCACTGAAAATATACCGCAAATTAGCGGAGGAAAACCCTGCAGCGTATAAGCCTGATGTGGCGATGATGCTAAATAACCTAGCGGAGTTGCACAGCGACACAAACAAGCTTGGCGAAGCAGAGAACGAGTACAAAGAGTCGCTGAAAATATTCCGCAAATTAGCGGAGGAAAACCCTGCGGCATATGAGCCGTATATGGCGGAGACACTGGGTAACTTCGCGCGTTTACATCGGTACACAAATAAGCGTGACGCTGCCAAAAAGGAGCTTACAGAGGCGCTTGCAATCATCACACCATTTTATGAGGCATACCCGTCGGCACATGAAAAGCTGTACAGCATGATAAAACGCGCTCTCGCAGAGCTCCAATCCGACGAATAACCCGCACAGCACAAAACCCCGGAGACGGCGCACCGCCCCCGGGGTTTTCTATATCTTTGCGCTAATCCGCGAACACAATCTCTCCGCCGCTCATATCCAGTATTCTCGCCAGCGACTCAACGCGCACCCCAAGTCCACGCACAATATCCCCGCCGGACTGGAATGCCTTTTCAATGACAATGCCCGCTCCGGCAAGGCTCGCGCCGGAATCCCGCACCAGCGACACGAGCCCCAAAAGAGCGCTGCCGTTGGCGAGAAAATCGTCTATAATCAAAATATTGTCCTCAGGAGACAGGAATTTTTTCGACACAACAACGTCGTACGTCTTGCCGTGTGTGAAGGACTCGACCTTTGTCGCAAAAACGTCTCCGGCGATGTTGATGGACTGGTTTTTCTTCGCAAAAACAACGGGGATTCTGAAAAACCGCGCGGTTTCAACCGCAATCGCGATTCCCGACGCCTCTATTGTGAGGATCTTCGTAATGCCCTCACCCTCGAAAATGCGCCGGAACTCCTTGCCTATTTCCTCAAGCAGGCAAACGTCAATCCGGTGGTTCAAAAACCCGTCCACCTTCAGAACTCCGCCTGTTTCAACCTGTCCGTCGGTTAAAATTCTGTCCTTGAGCAGCTGCATTCGTGTGTCCTCCAAATCGCGCGTGTCGAATTACTGCTTATATTGTATAATATCGAAGTGCGCGTTGTCAATGGGTATTTTTCGCTACGCACCGAGCGTTGTTCTCAGCCAGTCAAACACGTGGTCAAGGTTTTCGTCTAAATAAAAGCGCTGGTCGCCGTGCAGATAGCCGGGGAACGCCTCAAGCCGCGCCTTGCCGGGGCAAACCGCGTCCATTTTTGCCGCGATTCGGCGTGAGGCGTCAATTACAACAATGTCGTCGTCCTCGCCGTGCTGAAACAGCACAGGCGGCGCGTTTTTCGTGATGTACGTCTCGGGTGAGGCGAAATATGTAAAATTCGGGTGCTCGACGGTGCGCAGTCCGAGAAAAATGTCGTCAAAAACCATACGTGGCACGACCATTCCGTTTGGCGCGGTCATCGTCTCGTGAGCCTCGCCGTAGGACGCGGTGACGTACAGGTCTCCCACGCCGAACCAGTCTACAACCGCCTGCACGCTGCCGTCTACGTCGGCAAAGCCGAGCGAATCGTCGTACAGCGACGGAACGTCAGCCGTCAGCGCGGCGAGAATCGCGTGGTAGCCGCCGGCGGAGTCTCCGGCTGTGGCAAAGCGCGTCGGGTCAAGGCTGTATTTTGCGGCGTTTACGCGCAGAAAGCGAATTGCCGCCTTAAAATCGAACAGTGGATTCGGGAACACACCCTCCTGCGAGAAGCCGGAGCCGTCCGGGAACGGAGTGCAGAGGCGCTGCTCAACGGAAACCACGGCAAAGCCGCGCGCAACGCCGTCTACAAAGCCGGAAACCTGGTCGTCGTCCTTTGAGCCGGCGATAAACGCGCCGCCGTGAATGCAAATCAATGTGGGAAACGGACCGTCGCCTGTTTCCGGCAGGTAGATGTCAAGCTGACGTGCGGGGTGCGGGCTGTCCGGCGTGTAGCTGATGTCAAGGAACTTGCGCGTGATTGCGGAAGCATCCATCATCGGCATATCCATAGGGGTTTTCGGCGGGATTGATTTAACAAGCTTCATATTGTGAGCCTCGCTGTTTTGTTTTTTTGGTTGGACTGATAATATCATATGGTGAAGAGGATTTCAAGTGCTGATTTTAGTTTGCTTTTGGCGGACAGCTTTGCTGTGCGGGGGGGCTTCGCCGCTTTGTTTTGCTTTAACGTGGGTGCCTTCAGCTGTGCGCCGGAGGGTGCGGTGTTTGTAATTGGGGCGAAGCTTGGCAGCTTCGCGAAGCTAAACGCCTACGCGGCGGGCGGTTCCTTTCTTGTCTTGGCAAGAAAGGAACCAAAGAAGCCGCTTTTGGGCTTAGGCGGTCGCGTTGCGGCAATTGCACGTGTCCGTGCGTCCGAACCCAGACAGAATTGCCGAGTGACGGGCTTGCGCCCTATGTGCCAGAGGTAAGTGCAGGCGGGTGGCAACCAGAATTTGGCGAAGCCAACCCGCACCGCGCCCTGCGCTGTGTAGTGCGGCAAGCAGTTGCGTGTCCCGACGCGCAAAGCGCGGAGGTAGACGAGGGTACTCAACGCACCCACATAGCAGGGTGCAGTAGTACGACGCAAGCGTCTGCGGCAAACCAAACCAGGGACGTCGAGGACGCCGTCCCCTACGGAGATTGTTGCGGTAACGGGGTATTGCCTTGAACCGTAAGTTTGCACCCACCGCAACAACAACACTCGCCCCGTCAGGTGACGCACCGCATTGCCGCACAACGTGCGGCAGCAATCGTAGCAGCACAGTCCTTCCGGTTGGCACCCGACGGCAGTTTGCGGTAAGTTACAGCCTTACCTAAGTCTCCAGCCCCTCGACAGGCTTTGACCCTGCGTGCGGCGTAGCGCAAGCGTGCGCGCACTCCACCGCAATACGTCGCGGGGACAGGTACCGTCCCCATTGCTACCACTGCAGTTCCCGTATAGAAAAAAGATTGCTTCTTCTAAAGAAGTCGCCCCTTTTTGGTTACTTTTTCCGGCGAAGCGGAAAAAGTAACCGCCCGCCGCGCAGGCGCTCAGCAGCGCGGCGAGGCGAAGCTTCGCC
>JAISLF010000010.1 GCA_031260605.1 Oscillospiraceae bacterium | reverse complement strand
CGTCTACCTCCGCGCTTTGCGCGTCGGGACACGCAACTGCTTGCCGCACCACACAGCGCAGGCGCAGTGCGGGTTGGCTTCGCCAAATTCCGGTTGGCACCCGTCGGCGTTCGCCGACCGTCGTCTTTTGCCTGACCTAATCGGAGGAACTTTCCCAAATGTGAGGAGAGAAACGTCGAACGCCACAGACGGACAACGAGAGCAGGCTCTTAAAAGCGGCTTCTTTGGTTACTTTCTTGCCGCAGCAAGAAAGTAACCGCCCGCCGCGTAGGCGCACAGCTGTGCGAAGCTGCTAAGTTCGCCCCAATTACAAACACCGCACCCTCCGGCGCACGGCTGAACGCACCTACGTTCAGCAAAACCGACGCGGCAAGCATTACCCCAAACAAACAACTTTACCCCTCCGCCAAAAGCCCTTTCCACCGGGAAAGAAACCTCTCCGCCTGCCGCAGCGTATCCGCGCCCTCAATCGTCAGCGACACCCTCGGTTCTGCGCTCTTTTCAACGCGAAGCCTATTCTTATACTCCGGAAGCTGTGACAGCGCCGCTATAATCCCGTAGTCAAAATCCCGAATCCCGAGAATCACCCGTTTTCCGGACTGAATTATCTCCGAGATTCCGCACAGGGCGGCGTCGTACCTCAGCCGCGATATTCGCACGAGATTCACCGCCTCGTCCGGCGGGTCGCCGAAGCGGTCTATCAGCTCGTCAATCATATCGCGGGACTGCTCCTCGGTTTTGACCTCGGCAATTCGGCGGTACAGATTGATTCTTTCGGCGGGGGAGGCGACATAGCTTGCCGGCAGCTGAGCCGAAACAGACAGCTCCGCACGGCAGTCCGGCGCGGACTGCGAGATTCCGCCCTCGCCCTTTTCCTCCAGCACCGCCTCATCAAGCATTTTGATATACATATCGTAGCCGACTTTGACTAAATGCCCCGACTGCTCACTGCCGAGCAGGTTTCCCGCGCCGCGAATCTCAAGATCCCGCATTGCGATCTTAAAGCCGGAGTTGAACTCCGCAAACTCGCGAATTGCTGTCAGCCGTTTTTGAGCGACCTCGGTCAGCACCTTGTTTTTGCGAAACGTGAGGTACGCGTAGGCCCTTCGTGAGCTGCGGCCTATTCGCCCGCGAATCTGGTGCAGCTGGGCGAGTCCGAGTTTATCCGCGTCCTCAATTATGAGCGTATTGACATTTGAAATGTCGATTCCGGTTTCGATTATCGTTGTACACACTAAAACGGAGGTTTTTGCCGCTACAAAGTCCTCCATAACGTCCTCAAGTTCCGCCGCGTCCATTTTTCCGTGCGCGACGGCGACGGGCGCGTTAGTCAGCTCGCGCAGCTTTGAGGCGGTGGACTCGATACTGTCCACCCGGTTGTGCAGATAGTACACCTGACCGCCGCGCGACAGCTCCTTTGTCACCGCGTCGCGGATAACGCCCCAGTCGTGCTCCATAACGTACGTCTGAATCGGGACGCGGCCGTCCGGCGGCTCCTCGATAACGGACAGGTCGCGGATTCCGGAAAGCGCCATATTCAGCGTGCGTGGAATCGGCGTTGCTGAGAGTGTGAGCACGTCAACAGACGCGGTCAGCTCCTTTAGCCGCTCCTTGTGCGATACGCCGAAGCGCTGCTCCTCGTCTACAATCAAGAGGCCGAGCTTTTTGAACCTTATCGCCTTGGATAAAAGCTTGTGAGTGCCGACAATCAGGTCGCACGAGCCGTTTTTTATGCTCTCGAGTATCTTTTTTTGCTTGCCCGGCGTAATATGGCGGCTCGTCATTTCAATCGTGACCGGCTGACCCGAAAACCGCTGCATTGCGGTCACATAATGCTGCCGCGCAAGCACGGTCGTCGGCACAAGTATCGCCGCCTGATAGCCCGACAGCACGCACTTCATTACGGCGCGCAGGGCGACCTCGGTCTTGCCGTAGCCCACGTCACCGCAAAGAAGCCGATCCATCGGGCGTCGGCGCTGCATATCGGCCTTTATCTCGGACGCCGCGCGGAGCTGGTCGCCCGTTTCGGTGTACATAAAGCGGTCCTCAAACTCGGTCTGCCAAACGTCGTCGCCCAAGAAAGCAATTCCCTCGGCGCGCTCGCGCTCGGCGTACAGCGCGATGAGCTTTTTGGCGAACTCGCGCGCGGATTCCTTTGCCCGCGTCTTGACGCGCGCCCAGTCGCCGCCGCCCATTCGGGACAGGCGAATCGGTGAATCCTCGCCGGAGGAGCCGATGTATTTTGAAATTAGGTCGAGCCGAGAGGCGGGAACATACAGCACGTCGCCGTCGCGGTACAGAATCTGGATGTAATCGACGGCATAGCCGTCCAGCTCGCGCGTGAGCAGTCCCTGAAAGCGGCCTATTCCGTAGGACTCGTGGACAATAAGGTCGCCGGGTGAAATCTCGGCAAACGAGCGTATTTGCTCCCGGTTAGACTTGCGCGGTCTTGCCTTTTTCTCGCGCGTCTGCCCGAAAAGCTGCCTGTCTGTGATGACTGCAAGCTTTATGCCCGGCATTTCGAGTCCGAGAGGAACGCTTCCCGTTGTTACAAGCACCGTTCCCACCTTCGGCATAGCAAAATCACCGAGATCAAGCTGACATTTCAGTCCTTTTTGCTCCGTGTGCTCAAAAAGCTGCTTTGCCGAGAACTCACTGCCGGCTGTTACGATAACGCAAAAGCCGTTTTTTGCGTAATACGAAATGTCCGACAGCGCGGTCTCAAGGCTTCCGCCGTAGCCGGGCAGCTGCTTTGACTGCACCGCTTCGATGTGCCGCGGTGATATGGGGTAGCTCGACAGCGTGAAATCGTCCTCAAACAGCACGGTTGCGCTGCGCATTTTGCCGAAGAAATCATCTGTGCTTAAATTAAACCGCGCGAAGGACGCGTCAAGCGAGCCTTTTTTAAGGTGCGGATCAAGCTCCTCAAAAAAGAGCTTTTCGTAGCTTTCGGCGGATTCGCGGCACCTGTTCGGAATCAAAAGCGCAAACAGTGAGGAGTCCGGAATATAGTCCAGCGGGCTTGCAAAGTCGAACACAAGGTCGAAAAACCTGTCGGACGAGTGGGGAACCATGCCGGCGCGCAGCTGCTCAAGGTCGCGCGAAAGCTGTTCGTGCGGCTTTTTTTGACCTGCCAAAAACTCCTCAAGCGCGGAGATTAGCGCGGCGGCGCCGCCGTCTGACAGCTCGGGCGACACCTCAAGGCACGGCAGAAGCCGAACAGCGGCGCACGGCTCATCGCGACGCTGAGTTATAACGTCAAACTCTGATACAGTGTCTATCTCGTCGCCGAAAAACTCTATTCGCACCGGATTTCTCGCGCCTGTCGGGAAAACGTCCACAATCCCGCCGCGAGCGGAAAACTGCCCCTGTCCCTCAACGGAATCCAGCCGTGCAAAGCCGAGAACGGAGAGCTTGCGCACAAGCTCGGCAGGTTCGATCACGTCCCCGGCGCGTATCGTAAACACCGCGTCCTGCAGGTTCTTTTTCGGAATACACCGCTGCATCAGCGCAATGACAGACGTGCACAGCACAAACGGCGTTCCGTCCTCTTCGGCTTGCGCAAGCTCACTCAGAACGGAAAGCCGTTCCTGCTCAAATTCGCGCGAAAAGCCGAAAATATCGGTAAAAACAAAGTCGCGGCGCGGCAGCAAAAGCGGCTTTGCGCCGAAGGACTCAAGCTCAGAGGCGGCGTGCTTTGCCTCCTGCTCGTTTGAGGTTATAAGAACAAGCGGACGGCCTGATTTTTGCGCTGCGGCATATGGAAAAACGGACTTAAGGAACGACGAAAGCCCCGTGACAAGCGCGGGGGATTTTTTATCGGCGAGCGCTAACGCGGTTTTTGCGAGCGCAGGCTCGGAGAGGATGAAGTTTAGGAGGGTTTTCATTCGGTGGTTTTTGTTTTTGTTTCGGGGGGTTATAACTAAATTTTAGGCTTAACCTTTTGTCGGGGCGGCAACCTGCCGCCCGTGGTTTGCTTCGCCGTTCTGATTTGCTTTTACTTGGGTGCACGCGTAGACCTGCGGCGCGGGGTGCCGGGTTTGAAATTGCGGCGAAGCTTCGCCTCGCCGCGCTGCAAAGCGTCTGCGCGGCGGGCGGTTACTTTTTCCGAGGCTTTGCGTTTGTAGGGGACGATGCCCTCATCGTCCCTTGGTCGCGGTTACCGCCGGACTTTTTGATAGGTGTAGGGGCGGCCGTCCTCGGTCGCCCGTGGTTTGCTTCGCTGCCTCGATTTGCTTTTACTTGGGTACAACCGGTGACCTGTGGCGCAGGTTGTTATATTTGTAATTGCGTCTTTAGCTTAGCAGCTTCGCGCTGCAGAGCGCCTGCGCGGCGGGCGGTTACTTTTTCCGCTTCGCCGGAAAAAGTAACCAAAAAGAGGCGACTTCTTTAGAAGAAGCAATCTTTTTTCTATACGGGAACTGCAATTGTGGCAAAGCAGATTGTGCCTTGCCCCGCGACGTATCGCGGTGGAGTGCGCGAACGCTTCCGCTGCGCCGCACGCAGGGGCGAAGCCTGTCGCGGCGTTGGGTGACTGGGGTAAGCGGTCACTTACCGCGAACTGCCTGCGGGTGCCAACCGGAAGGTAATTGCTGCTACGATTGCTGCCGCACATTGTGCGGCAATACGGTGCGTCTCCCGACGTGGCGGGTTTTGTTGTGACGGCGGGGGTATGCTTACGGTTCAAGGCAATGCCCCGTTACCGCAACAATCACCGTAGGGGACGGCGTCCTCGACGTCCCTTGTCTGGTTTGCCGCAGACCTTTGCGTCAGACCACTGCACCCTGCTATGCAGGTGCGGCTGGGTGCCCTCGTCTGCTTCCGCGCTTTGCGCGTCGGGACACGCGGGTTATTGCCCACCGCAACAGCGCAGGGCGCGGTGCGGGTTGGCTTCGCCAAATTCTGTGGGCACCCGCCGATACCTACTGCTGGCACATAGGACTAAAGTCCGTCATTCGGCAATTCTGTCAGGGTTCGGACGCACGGACACGTACATTTGCAGCATCGCAACCCGCCTAAGCCCAAAAGCGGCTTCTTTGGTTCCTTTCTTGCCAAGACAAGAAAGGAACCGCCCGCCGCGTAGGCGTAAAGCAGTGCGAAGCTGCCAAGCTTCGCCCCAATTACAAACATAGCACCCTCCGGCGCACAGCTGAACGCACC
>JAISLF010000024.1 GCA_031260605.1 Oscillospiraceae bacterium | reverse complement strand
GGCCCCTTTCAGGCCCCTTTCAGGCCCCTTTCAGGCCCCTTTCAGGCCCCTTTCAGGCCCCTTTCAGGCCCCTTTCAGGCCCCTTTCAGGCCCCTTTCAGGCCCCTTTCAGGCCCCTTCATAAATATTATACCACAGCTTCAACTATATGTCAAGCGTTTTTTTGCGCTTTTTCACTAATTTATTCAGTTATTTTACATATTTACAGCTCATTTGTGTATTTATACATATCCGCTTCCGCACAGTTTGCGAGAGCACCGCTCCCGTGCAAAAAATGTTCTTGACTAAACCGAATTTGTATTATATAATAGGCTTAATTATATTGTTAATTTAATTCGGAGGAATCAAATGGCTATAAAAAAACTTGAAGCCCTGCAAATTGAAGAGGACGGCAATGTCCGCGTCTTTCATCAGGGAGACTCTATCTCGGTAGATTATAAGCACGAATGGACGGGTGAGCCCCAGCACGTAGAGGGCGTTGTAGCAAAGTCCGACGCGCGCGACGAGCTGCGTCTCAATACGAAAGACACACCCTCGATGTCCATTTCCGTTCGGTTTGACAAAATCATTAAAGTTAACTGAGGTAAGCCCTCAAAAACAGGGTGTGTTGACACAAATCGGAACACCTTCATTCAGCCGCAGGGTTTTGCCCCACGGCTGAATTGTTTTTTCCGGGCGAAAGAAAATGCCGGCTAATGAAACAAAACGCGGGTCACTGACACTCGTCGCAACGCCGATCGGCAATCTCGGCGACATTTCGGCGCGCGCGCTTGAGGCGCTGTCCTCTGCGGGCTTTATCGCCTGTGAGGACACGCGCGTCACGCTCAAGCTGCTGACGCATTTCGGCATAAAAAAGCCGCTTGTGTCCTATTATGAGCACAATAAGGAGTACAGCGGCCGCGCGATACTGTCCCGCGTGCTCGCCGGGGAGGACTGCGTGCTTGTCTCGGACGCGGGCTATCCCTGCGTCTCGGACCCCGGCGCGGAGCTTGTCGCGGCGGCGCGCGCGGCGGGAGTTGCTGTTTCGGTAGTGCCGGGCGCCTCCGCTGTGATAACGGCCGTTGCGCTGTCGGGAATCCCGGGCAGGTTCTGCTTTGAGGGCTTTTTGTCAATGAATAAGCGCTCACGCCGCAGTCATTTGGACGAACTGCGCGGTGAGACACGCACAATGGTGTTTTACGAAGCGCCGCACAAGCTTTTGCGCACTCTTGCGGATTTTCTTGAGACCTTCGGCGACCGCGAGATAGTTATCTGCCGTGAGCTGACGAAGAAATTCGAGGAGGTTGTGTCCCTGACACTCTCGGCGGCAATTGAAAAGTACACGGAAACCGCGCCAAAGGGCGAGTTTGTCCTCGTAATAGCGGGAAAGCCCGCAGGCGAGTCAGAAGCTCCCGAGCCCGATACTGAGGCCTCGCTTAACCACGCGGTAATGCTTGCAACACAGCTTATTGCGGAGGGCGCGGCTCCCTCCTCCGCCGCAAAGGAAGCTGCAAAGCGGTTTTCTGCGGACAGACAGGCGGTTTATCGGAGGATTGCGGGGGGGTAGTTTTTTTGCGCTTTGCTTTTGGTGATGAAACCCCACCGGGAGGAATTTTTCTCCCGGTGGGGTTTTTGTTTTAAGGACTTTCGGTTGGGGCTGGATTTTTGTTTGCCTTTAGCTCTTGTGTAATGGCGGACGTTTTTACTTTAAGACTGGCGGTTGGTTCTGCTTTTTACTTGTTCACCGATAGCGCTGGTGACAGCGCAAACGTGCCACTGCGCGTGGCGGCGCGAAGCTGCCAAGCTTCGCCGCAATTTCAAACACCGCAACCTGCGCCGCAGATCTCACGCTTGCACCCAAGTAAAAGCAAAACAAAGTGGCGAAGCAAACCTCGGGCGACCGAGGACGGTCGCCCCTACGGTGTTCCCCGCAAAAAAACGCCCCGCGACCTCCGGGTGGCAGAATGCCGCCCCTACCCCCCGACAAAAAGTCTGGTGACAACCACTCAATGAACCCGCTTTTCGCAAAAAAAGAAGATTCCCAGTATTTGGGGTGGCGTTTTCTGAAATTTTATGTTGACAAAAAAGCTCGTTTTTATTATAATAAACAAGCTATGCACCTTTAGCTCAGTTGGTAGAGCAACTGACTCTTAATCAGTGGGTCCAGAGTTCGAGTCTCTGAAGGTGTACCAATTTTCCTCTTACATTTACGTGTAAGAGGATTTTTATTAACGAGGAACACCCTATGCTCGCACAGCTCCAAGCACTTGACGAACGTATCCTTCTTTTCATTCAGCGTGTGTTCAAATGCGCGTTTTTAGACGCGGTTATGCCGCCGGTTACGTATCTTGCCGAGAGCGGCGCACTGTGGATAATAGCCGCGCTTGCCATTTTGATTTTCTATCGCCGCCGCGTCTCAATGTACGAAAGACCGCGCCTTGTTCTCGGCGGCAAGCGGCTTTCTCCGCAAACAGACGAGCCGACATATCCGGGGCGGCTTCTCGGGCTTATGCTCGGCGGAGCGCTGATTATAGGGCTGCTTGTCGGCAACCTGATTCTCAAAAATGTGTTCGCGCGTGTGCGGCCGTATGAGGTGCTTGAGCCTGTCGGTGGTCTGCTTATCGCGCGGCAGCATGATTTTTCGTTCCCGTCGGGACATACGCTGCACTCCTTTGCCGGAGCGACGGTGCTGTTTTACCTCAACAGAAAGCTTGGCATTGCGGCGTTTATTCTCGCCGCACTCATCGCTTTTTCGCGGCTTTACCTGTTCGTGCACTGGCCGAGCGACATTCTCGGCGGAATAATCGTCGGCGTACTCTCGGCAATTGCGGCGATAAACCTGTTCCGGGCGATTGTCAGGAAAGCGGCAAATCAAAAAAAGAACGATTCCGCGCCGCTCTGATTGTATTTCATAAACCAAAGGAGTCCACGCCTTGCTGCACAATATGCTAACCGTTTCAGGCGACGTCGCGACGCTGTTTTTGATGATGGCTGTCGGCTTTTTGCTGCGCAAAATCAAAAAATTGCCGAAGGACACGCTTCCCGCAATAACCTTTGTGTTGCTGTACGTCGTAACGCCGTGCCTTATGGTCAACTCAATGCAGCTTGAGCGCAGCGGCGAGCTGCTCTCTGAAATGGGCGTGACGGCGGCGGCGGGAGCAATTTATTTTTCGGTTTCGATACCCGCCACACTGCTTTTATTCAGAAAAAAAGCGCCTGAAACGCGGAGCGTTCTGCGCTTCGGCTCGGTGTATATGAACAACGGCTTTATGGGAATTCCGCTTGCGGCGGCTGTTCTCGGCCCCGGAGCCGTGCTTCCCGCCGCTGTCATGCTGGTGTTTGTCGGCGTAATGCAGTGGACGGCGGGCATTGCCCTTGTCGGCGGGCGGCCGAGCATAAAGAAAATCGTCCTGAATCCCGGAATTATCGGCTTTGCGGTCGGTATCGCGCTGTTTGCGCTAAAGTTCACGCTTCCGCACCCGATTGCCGTCGCTTCCTCCAACCTTGCCGGTATGAACACGCCGCTTGCGATGATTGTAATCGGCGCACAGATGGCAGACGCAGACATTCTCGGACTGTTCCGCGAAAAATCACTGTACCTCGCCGCCGCGCTGAAGCTTATCGTTTTCCCCGGCGTGCTTGCGCTGATACTGCTGCCGCTCGGACTGCCGCGCATTGTGTACGCGTGTGTGGTTTTGCTTTGCGCAACGCCGACTGCCGCGATAACGTCAATGTTCGCGCAGATGTTCGGCCGCGATACAGACTGCTCGTCGCGGATTGTATCGCTGACAACGCTTTGCTCAATTGTGACGCTGCCCGTGTTCGCAGTGATTGCCAAGGGGTGGTGAAATAACCGTATCCTGTCGCAAAACGTGTGCATCAGGCACGATAACTCGTCCAAACAAACCGCAAGAACAGGAGAAAAATATGCAAATCAGACAGGCGCAGTCCGCTGACCTTGCGGAGCTGTTGGAACTTTACGCACAGCTACACGATGGGGCGTCCGCCGAAATCACAGACAGCGCGCAGGATAAATGGCGCGAAATTCTCGCTCTTGCCGGTTACCGCGTTTTGGTCGGCACAGTTGACGAACGGATTGTCAGCTCCTGCACTGTGATTGTTGTGCCCAATATGACGCACAATCAGCGCCCCTACGCGATTGTTGAGAACGTCATCACACATCGGGATTTCCGAAATAACGGCTATGCGACACAGCTGCTTAATGCCGCGCGTGATATTGCCGTGAGTGAGCATTGCTACAAAATATCGCTCATGACTGGGTCAAAAGAAGAAAGTACGCTGCGCTTTTACCGAAATGCAGGGTACAATCAAAACGGCAAAACCGCCTTTGTGCAGTGGCTTGAGTAGCACGAGGCGAGGCGAAACAAAGGTGCACGACAAAAGCTTTCGAGTCAACAAGTAGCCGCAAGCCGCGCCGCACAGGCACAGTCCGCAAAAAAATACCGCCCCGCCGGAACGAAGCCGTTCCGGCGGGGCGGTTTTGTATTCAGCGGCGGCTCGCGCACTCCCCTACCGTCCCCGCAGTATCCGAAACGCCGCGTACGCCGCGCCGAAGCCGTTGTCTATATTCACAACCGTAACGCCGGACGCGCAGGAGTTCAGCATAGCAAGAAGCGCCGTAATTCCGCCGAAGGACGCGCCGTAGCCCACCGAGGTCGGCACGGCGATCACGGGCTTTGCGGTCAGCCCGCCCGCGACGGAGGGCAGTGCTCCCTCCATTCCCGCCGCGACAATAAGCACGTCGCACGAGCGCAGAGCGTCCGTATGTCGCAGGAGTCTGTGAATCCCGGCAACTCCCGCGTCAAAAACGCGGGTGACGGCTGCGCCGAGAAACTCCAGCGTCGCCGCCGCCTCCTCGGCAACGGGAATGTCGCTTGTGCCGGCGGTCAGCACAACAGCGCTGCCGGAAAGCTCGTTTTGCTCCGCTCCGTCAGGGATTGCCGTTATAATCCGAGCCGTCTCGTTGTACTGCGCAAAGGGTACCGACTGCGCGACATAATCGTATGTCTCGCGCACGGCGCGCGTCGCCAAAACGCCGGATTTCGTCTGCTCAAGCAGGCTTTGCATTATGCCGAGGACCTGCTCCTTTGTCTTGCCCTCGCAATAAATGACCTCGCCCGCACCGGCTGCTTCACGGCGCAAAAGATCCGGCTTTGCGTAGCCCAAATCGGGCGCAACACCGGATTTAATCGCGCTCTCCGCCTGCGTCAGCGAAAGCGACCCGTTTTGAAGCTGTTTTAGTATTTCTGTTATGTCCATTCGTTCGCCTAACTCGCCGCAGCTTGCCGCGGTGCTTATTTTTTATTGAAAATTCGGCGTTTTGTTGCCGCCGCAGTCACTCCAGGTTCAGCTTTTCGGAGGATCCCGCCATAACCGGCAGACCGTATTCCGTCTGCACAATATCGGTCAGGCGCCGCAGGTTCGCCTCCCACTCCTCGCGCTCCGGAGGGGTGTAGTCCTCCAGCGGATAAGGCTGCATAAGGCTGTCGTATTTCTCCGTACCCATTTTTCGGTACGGCAAAAGCTGCCACGCGACGATATTTCCGCCAAGCTCCTCGCGGATAAACTCCGCCGTCGCGCGGATATTCTGCTCCTCCGCGTTGTAACCGATGACGACAGGTGTGCGGATGACAAGCTTTTTGCCCATTTGTACGGTTTTTTTGATGTTCTCAAGAATCAGCTCGTTGCCCGCACCCGTAATTTTTTCGTGCGCCGCGCTGTCCATATGCTTGATGTCGGTTATGACAAGGTCGGCAAGCGCAAACACGCGCTCGGCGCTCTCCCACGGCACAAACAGCGCGGACTCAATGCAGGTGCCGATTCCCTCGGCATGGCAGGCCTCAAGCAGCAGCAGCGCAAACTCCGCCTGCAGCAGAACCTCCCCGCCCGAAAGCGTAACGCCGCCGCCTGTTCGCGCGTAAAAGCTTTTGTCCTGCAAAATTATTTCCATAAGCTCCGGGACAGTGTACAACTCGCCCCAAACCTTAATCGCGCGTGACGGACAGTCCTCCGCGCAGCGGTAGCAGTCCGCGCACTCGGGCGCGGGCGCGATACCGGACAGCATACCCTCGCCGTCAAACAAAAGCGGCGCGCCGCCAAGGGGACAGGCCTTGACGCACCAGCTGCATTTATCGCGTCCGATACACTTATTGGGGTATATGCCGAATTTTCGGCCGGGTGCGATAGTCTCCGGGTTCGAGCACCAGATACACGCAAGCGAGCAGCCGGAAAAGAAAACCTCTGTGCGAATGCCGGGTCCGTCGTGTATTGTGTATTTTTGAATGTTTGTGACAAGACCCGCGGGCTCGCCGTTTTTTGTGTAGAGCATTTGTTTTGGCTGAAGCCTTTGTTTTTTGTACTATTGTACCGCTTTCGGAGAAAAAAAGCAAGTCCTTATGTTGTCGCGGGGGGTGATGTTTGGTTTTGGGGTAGTGCGGAGGCGAGGGGGGCTTCTTTAGGGGCGGTTTTTTTTACTTTAAGGACTTCTGGTTATTGCGGCTTTATGCTTGTTCACCATAGGCGCTGGTGGCAGCGCAGAGGTGCCGCTACGCGCGGCGGCGGTTACTTTTTTCCGCTTCGCCGGAAAAAAGTAACCAAAAAAGGGGCGACTTCTTTAGAAGAAGCAATCTTGTTTTTATACGGGAACTGCGGTGCGGCAAGGGGGATTGTGCCTTTCCCCGCGACGTATTGCGGTGGTATTGGCGAACGCCTATGCACCGCCGCACGCAGGGGCGAAGCCGGGCGCGGGGCTAAAGACTTAGGTAAGACTTGCAGTTGCCGCGAGGTGCGGTGGGGGTGGTTACCGGAAGGATGTTGCACGGACGATTGCTGACGCACATTGTGTGGCAATGTGGTGCGTGTCCCGACGGGGTGGGGATTGTAGTTGCGGTAAGTGTGAACTTACGGTGCGGGATTGTCCCCGCTGCCACAACAACGTCCGTAGAGGACGGCATCCTCGACGTCCCTTGTCTGGTTTGCCGCAGACATTTGCGTCAGACTACTGCAACCGTCCGGCGTGAGTGCGTCGGGTACATACGTCTTTCTCCGCGCTTTGCGCGTCGTGACACGCGGGTTTGGGGTTGCCGCAACCCAGCTGAGCGCACACTTGCCTTACGCCAATACATAGTGGAGACCACCGCGGAACGCGGTGGTCAGTCCGCACACCTCGCGGCTACAGGATACGCACCCACTTGCTGCACAACACAGCGCAGGCGCGGTGCGGGCGTGCTTCGCCAAGTCCGGTTGGCACCCGACGGCAGTTCGCGGCAAGTTATAGCCTTACCCGAGTCGCCAACGCCGCGACAGGCTTCGCCCCTGTGTGCGGCGGTGCGATGGCGTTCGCCGCTACCACCGCAATACGTCGCGGGGATAGGCACACTCTGCATTGCCCTACCGCAGTTCCCGTATAAAAAGGTGTTTGCTTCTTTACAAAGAAGTCGCCCCTTTTTGGTTACTTTTCCGGCGAAGCGGAAAAAGTAACCGCCCGCCGCGCAGGCGCTTTGCTGCGCGAAGCTGCCAAGCTTCGCCCCAATTTCAAACATAGCACCCTGCGCCGCAGGTAAAACGCTTGCACCTAAGTAAAAGCAAAACAGAGCGGCGAAGCAGACAACGGGCGACCGGGACGGTCGCCCCTACGCCGTACGCCGCGAAAATCCGCACCGCGACGACGGGCGGCAGGTTGTCGCCCCTACGCCTGCCAAAAGTCTCGGTGTCACCCGCGACAAGAGCAGCTGCGGGGCAGCGTCCCCTGCAAAAGGTTAAGCCCCAAAAAAGCAAAACACCGGGAAATCCTCCCGGTGTTTTGCTTCATTAAAACCCTACTCTCCAGCTTTAGAAATACCGCTTCAGCAGCCCCTCAATAGCTCTTCCGTGACGCGCCTCGTCCCTTGCCATTTCGTGCACTGTGTCGTGTATCGCGTCGAGATTCAGCTCCTTTGCACGCTTTGCAATCTCAACTTTGCCGAGTGTTGCGCCGTTTTCCGCCGTCGCGCGCGCACGCAGGTTCTTTTCCGTGGAGTCCGTTATTACCTCGCCGAGCAGCTCCGCGAATTTTGCCGCGTGCTCCGCCTCTTCCCACGCCGCCTTTTCCCAGAACGCCGCGATTTCGGGATAGCCCTCACGGTACGCAACACGCGCAAACGCCAGATACATTCCGACCTCGGTGCATTCACCGGAAAAATTCGCGCGCAAACCCTCTAAAATGTCCTCCGGCGCGCCCTTGGCGACACCGACGACGTGCTCTGCCGCGTAAGTTGTTCCTGCGGTCTCCTCGCGGAACTTGTCAGGCCCGACGCCGCAAACGGGACACTTTTCCGGGGCAGCGTCGCCCTCGTGGACATAGCCGCAAACAATGCAAATGTACTTTTTCATAAATATTTCTCCTGTTAATTTTGATATAAATTAGCTTATCTAAACGATAAACAATAAATAGGAATTATTATCATTTGCATTATAATAGAAATTTTTTATTCTGTCAATAGTTTTTTTATTGACTTTTATAAATTTTATACTATAATAAAAACAGCAGGCAGCAATGCTTTGCATCAGAGTACGGAGGCAGCATGAGCGAGACCAGACAGCGCCGGGAAATACTGAAAATTCTTGATACACGCGGCAAACATATGACTGTGGAGCGGGTTTTTGAGGAGACGCAGAAAAATTTCCCGCACATTGCAATCGGAACAGTTTACCGCAACCTAAACAAACTGGCGGACAACGGCGAGATACGCAGGCTTTTTTTTCACGGGGATCCTGTGCGGTTTGACCGGAACACCGCGCCGCACCAGCATAAATATTGCGTTAAATGCCACAGCGTAGCAGATATTGAGGATATTGACAAAGCGACTATAAGCGAACTTACGGGTTCCTGCGCCGAGATTGTCGATTACGATTTTTGCGTGTACATCGTGTGCGAAAATTGCGCCGGCGGCAAAGAATAATATAGCTTGTTTGCAGACTTTTTATTCCATAAATAAGATATGCCTGTGCGCAAAAATCGGCGCACAGGCATATCTTATTCAATCACTGATCTAAAAATCGTCCGTACTCCGCAATACTCTTTTGGTTAGCCTGTCCTGTTGCGCCATAAAAACAGCGCACTATTTTTATCCCCACACACTTACACCTCAGTCCGCATCTGCATAAGCTGCCGGAGTCTGTGCTGTATGCAGGACTTAGACACCGGCGGGTCAGACTGCACCGCAAGTTCGGCAAGGGACGCGCCGGGGTTTGCAAGTCTCAGTTCAGCCGTTTCAAGGAGCTTTTGCGGCAGCTCTCCGCGTTTCGGCGAGGCAAGCAGCTCTTCAATTGCGGCAATCTGCACTGCCGAATTTGAAGCTGTGCGGTCCGTGTTGTAATTGTCGCAGTTCATGCGGCGCGTGACCTCCGCGCTGGACTGGCGCAGAATAACGCGCTCCATAAAGTGCATGGCACAGCTCTGCGCGCCGATTGCAACGAGAAAATCCTCTATCGCGGAGCCGCTTTTGAAGTAAATGTAATACTTTCCGCCGCGGTCTAGCCTTTTCGGCGCAAATCCAAGCTCAATAAACAGCGACAGCGCCTCACGCGAGATTGAAGCGTGCGTTGTGCGCAGTTCAAGATAATAGTTCCGTTCCGGGTCGGAGATACTGCCGCCCGCTAAAAAAAATCCGCGCAAAAAGGCGCGTTTTTCATTTTCAGACTCCAAAACCGCGAGGTTCAGCCGAAGCGCGGCGGTGTTTTCCGAGTATCCGAATGCATCGAACACGCATTTTATTTTGTCCCGGTCGGTAATTTTCAGCGCGAACCTTTTGCCCGGCTCGGAAGCGGGGCGAATCTCGTCAATTAAAAAGTCAAACGCGAGGCGAATCAGCTCAACCGCCCTTGCAAAGACAGACTCGCTTGAGGTGTACATCGAAATCTCACCGCGCGAAAACCGCGTTGCGGCGAGAAAAAATCCGTATATCTCCGCAACGGCGTATTTCGTCGTCGCGGAGCATGCCTCAGACTTTGCTTTTTCCGAAAAGCTCTCCGTCATTTTGCAACGTCACGGTGCGCAAGGTCGCAGGTGTAGCCAAGGCTTTCGATGTGCGCCGAAACTGCGCGCGCAACGGACACGCTCCGGTGCCGTCCGCCGGTGCACCCGATTGCGACGACGAGGTAGCGCTTCCCCTCTTTCACATATCGCGGCAGCAAAAAGGCGAGCATTTCGCGCAGCATATCCATATATTTTTGCGTGTCGGCATTTTGCATAACGTACTCATACACCTCGTCCGACAGTCCTGTTTTCTGCCGAAGCTCATCAATGTAGTACGGGTTCGGCAGAAAGCGCACGTCAAATACAAGGTCCGCCTCGATCGGTATACCGAACTTGTACCCGAACGAGCGCACGGAAACACCCAGCGGCGGCGTTTTTGCCGCGCCGGGAAACATTCCGCCGAGGTAGCTTGCAAGTCCGCCCAGCGTCAGATATGTCGTGTCAATTACTGTGTCGGCCTTGCCGCGCACGGGCGCAAGACGCTCTTTTTCAAGCAGAACAGCGTCGGTCAAGCCCACGGTTGCCGTTTGCAGCGGATGACGGCGGCGCGTTTCTTTGTAGCGCTTGACGATTGTATCCGTTTCCGCCTCGACAAACAGGATTCTGTATTTTGTACCGGTCGTCTCAAGTTCGGACAACGCTGCAAAAAGCTCATCTGAGCTTGAAACTGCGCGAATATCGGTAACAAGCGCTACACGCTCATATTTATTCTTAACCGCACTTTCCGCGATGAGGTCAACCAGGCGGCTCATCAGCGCAACCGGCATATTGTCGATGCAGTAAAACCCCAGGTCCTCAAGGCTGGCGGCAACATTTGACTTTCCCGCGCCGGATAATCCGGAGATAATGATAACTTCCATTTGGCTGTCCTTTGTGTATTTTTTATGCGGCGGCAGAACGCGGCTCCGCCGTAAGCTTACCCTTAGCCTAAAATCCTGACCTCGGTCTCAAGCTCAATCCCCGTTTTTTCCTTGACAACGCTCCGCACATGCTCAATCAACTGCGTCACGTCCTCAAATGTCGCGCCGCCGGTATTTATTATAAACCCGGCGTGCTTTTCAGATACCTGCGCCCCGCCAACAGAAAAGCCCTTCAAGCCCGCGCGCTCGATTAGCTCCGAGGCGTAGCCGTTCTGCGGCCGCTTAAACGCACTCCCGAAGGACGGATACTCAAGCGGCTGTTTTTCAAAACGCCGACGCAGCAAATCGTCCATTTTCGCGCGGATAAAAACGGAGTTGCCGGGGCGCAATTTCAGCTTTGCCGATAGTATTACCGCACCTGTGTCCTGAAACACGCTGTGTCTGTACGAAAACCCGCATTGCTCCGCCGGAATTTCGAGAATCTCGCCGTCCTGCCACACAGTCACGCTCTGCACAACCTGCGACATTTCGCCGTCATACGCACCTGCGTTCATATAAATTGCGCCGCCAACAGATCCGGGAATTCCGTAGGCGAATTCAAGTCCGGTGAGAGCTTGAATCACAGAGTTGTTACACACTGTAAACAAACTCATACCAGCTTGAATTTCTAACCAATCTACTCCTTCGGTTTTAGGAATTACAATTCCGACAGGAGTTTTAATTACAACTAAATCAAGTTCGCCATCCGGCGCGATAATGTTGCTGCCATTGCCTAAAATTATCGGCTTTATACCTTGTTCTCGGCACAGATCAAGCACCTTCGGGAAGCAATCTGAAATCCAGGGAATGTCAATCAGTTGCGAAACTGTCCCGCCAACGCCCATTGTGGTGTATGCTGATAACGGCTCATTCTCAATAATTCTGAGTTTTGTCGGACAGTTCAATTCTTCTGGTATTTTTAGCATTTTGTCTTGCCTTTTTATTTCAGCTTTGAATCGAAGTGTGAATTAATCTGATTCGTAAACTCCAGCGCCGCGTTGTGTCCCATAAGCTTTAGCCGCTGGTTCATCGCCGCAACCTCAAGGATAACCGCAAGGTTGCGCCCCGGCCGCACCGGAATTGTCAACGACGCGACATCTACGCCGAGAAGCTGCTCTTTTGTTTCGTTAACTCCGAGCCGGTCGTAATTAAACCCGTCCTTCCACTGCTCAAGATTCACGACAAGGTGAATTGTCTGCCGCATTTTGACCGAGCCGATACCGAAAATCTGGCGCACGTCTATTATGCCGATTCCGCGCAGCTCCATATAGTGGCGTATCAGCTCCGGGCTTGTGCCCTGAACCTGATTAACGTCTGACACCTTGATTTCAACCGCATCGTCCGCAATCAGCCGGTGTCCGCGCTTCAGTAGCTCAATTGCAGTCTCACTTTTGCCGACGCCGGACTCTCCGAGTATCAAAAGCCCCATACCGTAAACCTCAACAAGCACACCGTGCCGCGTGACGGAGGGCGAGAGCATTCTTTTGGCTACTCTTATTATATTACTGGCAACATCCGATGTATTCAGCTCGGTTGCAAGAATCGTAACATCGTATTTGTCTGCAATTTCAAAGATTTCTTCCGGCAGCGCAATCCCGTGGCACGCGATTACCGCCGGGATTTTCTGCGTAAACAGCGCCTCAAGCTTTGCTCTGCGTTCTTCCGCCGTAAAGCTTTCGAGATAAGAAAGCTCCATCATACCGATAAGCTGGAGACGCGTCGGATCAAAGTAATCAAAAAAACCGGCGAGCTGCAGACCCGGTCTGTGAACGTCTCCGGACGTGATTTTAACGGAGAGATAGTCCTTAGACGGGAAAAGAAGCTCAATTCCCAGCTCTTTAACAATATCGACAAGCGGGCAAGACAGACTTTCGCTCATAAATGACACCTGTGAAGCTAATATAGTACTTTGATTTTATCACGGAGCGGGGGAGTTGTCAAGGAAAGGCGTTAATGTTTTGGTGAGGGGGGTGTTGCCATAAGAATCGCAAGACTTGCTTGTCTGCGGCGCGGTACGAGCGTTCAGTGGGATTTTGCCTTTTTCAGGGCTTCGCTTCTGTAGGGGACGGCGTCCCCTACGCCCCTTGTCGCGATTGCCGCCGGATTTTTTTGCCGGGCGTAGGGGCGGCATGCTGCCGCCACTTTGTTTTTGCTGTTTTCAGGGCTTCGTCTCTGTAGGGGACGCTGCCCCCAGCGTCCCTTGTTGCGGTTGCCGCCGGTCTTTCGGCGGATGTAGGGGCGACCGTCTCGGTCGCCCGCTGTTTGGTTTTGCTTTTACTTGGGTGCAACCGTAGACCTGCGGCGCAGGGTGCGGTGTTTGTAATTGCGGCGAAGCTTCGCCGCATTGCGCAGCTAAGCGCCTACGCGGCGGGCGGTTACTTTTTCCGCTTCGCCGGAAAAAGTAACCAAAAAGGGGCGACTTCTTTAGAAGAAGCAATCTTTTTTCTATACGGGAACTGCCGTGG
>JAISLF010000051.1 GCA_031260605.1 Oscillospiraceae bacterium | reverse complement strand
GAAAAAAGATTGCTTCTTCTAAAGAAGTCGCCCCTTTTTGGTTACTTTTTCCGGCGAAGCGGAAAAAGTAACCGCCCGCCGCGTAGGCGCTTAGCAGCGCGAAGCTGCCAAGCTTCGCCGCAATTTCAAACATAGCAACCTGCGCCGCAGGAAACACGCTTGCGCCAAAGTAAAAGCAGAACAGAATGGCGAAGCAAACCCCGGGCGGCAGGTTGCCGCCCCTACATCCGCAAAAAAAGTCTCGGCAACCCCGAAACAAGGGACGATGAGGGCATCGTCCCCTACAAACGCAAAGCCCCGGAAAATGTAACCGCCCGCCGCACAGGCGTTTAGCAGCGCGCTGCGGCGAAGCTTCGCCGCAATTACAAACAACACAACCCGCGCCGTAGGTCAACGCTTGCGCCAAAGCAAAACCAAAACCGCAGCGGTAAGCCACCCCACGACAAAACAGCCCCGCAGGAAGTGCGCTTCCTGCAGGGGCTGTTCCTTACAAAATTACGTTTACAAAATTACAGCCCCGCCTCTTCAAGCAGTGCCGCGTCCTCCAAAACCTCCGCGCCGCCGTCATACAGCAGCTTGCCCTCCCGCAGGAGCAGAACCCGTGAGCAGGTTTGCCTTGCAAACGGCAGGTCGTGCGTGGCGATTAGCTTGCCCTGCGGCAGCTGCAGCAGCGTTTCGGCGAGGGAGCGCCGCGCCTTGGGGTCTAAAAACGCGGTCGGCTCGTCAAAAAGCAGAAATTCCGGTGTCAGCGAGAGCACTGTTGCGATAGCGCAAAGGCGTTTTTCTCCGCCCGAGAGCGCGATTGGCGAGCGATTCTTCAGGTGCGCGATTCCGAGGCGGGACAGCGACTCCTGCACGCGCGTGAGCGTTTCCTCTTCAGACATGCCGAAGCTGCGCGGACCGAACGCCACATCCTCGAAAATTGTAGGCATAAAAAGCTGGTCGTCCGGGTTCTGAAACACAAGCTGAAGCCGCTTGCGCGTTTCGCGCAGTGTCTTTTTCGTCAGCAACGTGCCGTCTATTGCAATCTCGCCGCTCGCGGGTGGCAAAACGCCGACGAGCGAGAGCAGCAGCGACGATTTTCCCGCACCGTTCGCGCCGATAAGCGCGGCATTTTCGCCCTGAGGTAGCGTGAATGACACGCCGTCAAGCGCGCGCAGTCCGCCGGGATATTCGATTGTGAGGTCTTTGACTGAAAGCAATTGGTTTTGCGGTTCTCCGATGTGCGGGTGATAGGTGAGCGTGGAACAGCCGTTAATACAGGGGAGTGGACTTTTAGCGTTGTTAATAGAGCTTATGATTGCGGAAAACGTAGAAAGCAATGGGCAACTGCAAGCTTGAGCCGGTACGATGAGGGCATCGTCCCCTACAAAGACAAAGCCCTGTGGCGACGGAGCACGCAGCCGCACCGTACAGGTGCGCTGTTTGCCGCAACAAACCCAGCCGCGTCGGGAGATGCACTGTATTGCCGCTACAGCGAGCGGCAGCAATCGTAGCAGCACCGTCCTTCTGTGGACACCCGTAGGGTGTTTGCGGCAAGCACTGCCTTACCCAAAGACACCAACCTCGCGACAGGCGTTGACCCTGCGTGCGGCGCAGCGAAAGTGTTCGCCATGACCACCGCAATACGTCGTGGGGGCAGGCACACCCCTACATTGCCGCACCGCAGTTCCCGTATAAAAAAGATTGCTTCTTCTAAAGAAGTCGTCCCTTTTTGGTTACTTTTTCCGACGAAGCGGAAAAAGTAACCGCCCGCCGCGTAGGCGCTTAGCAGCGCGACGAGGCGAAGCTAAAGACACAATTCCAAACCCCGCAACCCGCGCCGCAGGTGTGCGGTTCGCCCCAAGTTCAAGCAAACCAAAACGGCGAAGCAAAACAGTGGGCGACTGGGACGGTCGCCCCTACGTCCCAACAAATGCTCCGCAAAACCCCAACAAGGGGCACGTGAAATCTACCCGTATTTATTGGCAACGCGCGCAAGACCACACCCTAATACAGCGCGACAAACCGCAGCAGCGCGGCAGGAATGCACACTGCCGCAAGATACGCCGCGTCTGACAGACGCAGCTTTCGGCGCGGCGGCGGTATGCGGCGCAGGGAGTAGCCGCGGCAGCGCTGTGCTGCGTGGACGCGCTCGGCACGGTCAAACCCGCGAAGCACGAGCTGTCCCAAAAACGAACCCATATGGCGCATATCGAGGGCTTTTTTTGTGCCGGAGCGCAGACGGTATGCCGTCGTCATTGAGTGCACCTCTTCAAGCAGAACGCCTGTGTACCGGTAGGTTGTCTCAAAAATCATCACAAAAGCCGTCGGTAGGTGCGCACGGCGCAGGGAAGCCGTGATTTCGACAAAGGGCGTCGTCGCGGCAAGCAGGAGCGCCGCCATTACGCACAGGTATGTTTTCAGCAGTATCGTCAAGAGCGACAGCGTCCCGAAGCTTACGGCGATGCCGTACACGGAAAACGCCGCCGCGCGGTCGTAGAACACATTCGCGAGTCCGGCGAACAGGCAGAACGGCAGCGCTATCAGCGTTCGTGTCAGCAGCAGGCGGTACGGAAGCTCCGCCAGCGCCATCATTATAAACGGAAAAAACAGATACGGCACGAGCCGGAAAAACTCGTACCGTCCGAAAGAAGCGCAAACAACAATGAACGCAAGTGTCGCGGCGATTTTTACGCCCGGGGCGAGCCTGTGGATTGCCGTGTTTTTGCCGGAGAGCGTCTCAAGTGCGCGAAGCTCCCCGGCTTTTGCGGTTATGCTGCTCATTTATGCCGAGACGCTTGCCTTTTTGCGTTTTTTTACGGCGGAAATTCCGAGACCCGCCGCCGCCGCGAGTGCAAAGGTTATGCCCGCACCGACAAGACCGGAAACAGTTGTGCCGACAGGGTTTTCAGGGTCGGACGCAAGTGCGTAGTCCGGCAAAAACGCGGTACTGTCCTGAACTGCCGCCGCGCCGTTTGCGACCGCATTGTCCGCCTCAAGCTCCTCTGCCGAGGTTTTGCCCATTGCCCACTCGAGTCCGTCCGGGTTTGACGAGGCGAAAATGCTCAGCGCGCCGCCGACGACAAGCGTCAGGCAAACAAGCGCGATAAGCGGCTTTTTGACAGGTACTCCCGTGAGCCGCTGTCCGCCGGTGGCGGAGGAAATAATTTCAGGACGCATTTTGTATACAAAGCACAGCACTCCGGCCGTGACGACACCCTCAATCGAGCCGATTGCAAGGTGAATCGGGAGCATAAGCCCGGAAAATGTGCCGAAAGGCAGCTCCGTTATGCCGGACGCGGTTGTTTCAAGCACAACGGCAAACGCGCCCACCTCAAGCCCGACAATGACCGCGATAATTGACGCAATACTGAGCCGCTTCGCACCGAGATTCTTTGAAATAAGAGGCTTGAACAAGAGCGGGTACACAAGCAGGCAGGGTATCACGCCCATATTGAATATATTGCAGCCGAGAGCGAGAAGTCCGCCGTCGGCAAAAAACAGGCACTGGATAATCAGCACCGCCGTTATTGCAAGAAACGCGGGAAATCCGCCGAGCAGACCCGCAAGCAGGATTCCGCCGCCGATGTGTCCCGAGGAGCCGGTACCCGGAATGGTGAAGTTTATCATCTGTCCGGCAAAAACCATTGCTCCGGCAACGCCGATAAGCGGGATTTTTTTATCTGAAAGCTCGTCCTTTTTGACCTTGGCAGCAGAGTAGCCGATAGCCGCGACAGCGACGGCGTCCATCGCAATACCGACGGCAGGGGAGAGCAGAGCATCCGCCATATGCATGAATTTGCACCACCTTTTTTGGAGAGAAAAATACTATAATTGCATTTTAGTCTATTTTTTTTGCGGGTGCAAGCCCCGTGGGGGGATAAAATTTTTTTGTGTTTTTGTGTTTTGCTTTTATTCTGGTGTAAGCGTGTTACCTGTGGCGCAGGGTGCCGGATTTGGTGGGATTTATCTTTTTCAGGGCTTCGTCTCTGTAGGGGACGCTGCCCTCAGCGTCCCTTGTCGCGGTTGCCGCCGGATTTTTTGTTGGGCGCAGGGGCGGCAATCTGCCGCCCGCCGTCGCGGGGCGGATTTTCGCGGGGAACGCCGTAGGGGCGACCGTCCCGGTCGCCCGGGGTTTGCTTCGCCACTCTGTTCTGCTTTTATTCTGATGCAAGCGTGTTTTCTGCGGCGCATATTGCGGTGTTTGTAATTGCGGCGAAGCTTCGCCGCGTTGCGCTGCTTTGCGCCTACGCGGCGGGCGGTTACTTTTTCCGCTTCGCCGGAAAAAGTAACCAAAAAGGGGCGACTTCTTTAGAAGAAGCAATCTTTTTTCTATACGGGAACTGCGGTGGTGACAATGGAGATTGTGTCTTTCCCCGCGACGTATTGCGGTGGAGTGCGCGAACGCCTCCGTTGCGCCGCACGCAGGGGCGAAGCCTGTCGCGGGGTTGGAGACTCGGGTAAGGCTTTAGCCTACCGCAAACTGCTGTCGGGTGCCAACCGGAAGGACTATGTTGCTGCGATTGCTGCCG
>JAISLF010000047.1 GCA_031260605.1 Oscillospiraceae bacterium | reverse complement strand
GAGCGCCTGCGCGGCGGGCGGTTACTTTTTCCGCTTCGCCGGAAAAAGTAACCAAAAAGGGGCGACTTCTTTAGAAGAAGCAATCTTTTTTCTATACGGGAACTGCGGTGGTGACAATGCGGAGTGTGCCGTTCCCCGCGACGTATTGCGGTGGTCTCGGCTAACGCTTCCGCACCGCCGCACGCAGGGGCGAAGCCTGTCGCGGGGTGGGACGACTTGGGTAAGGCTGTAGCCTACCGCGAACTGCGGTGGGGTGGTTACCGGAAGGTAATTGCTGCTACGATTGCTGACGCACATTGTGCGGCAATTGTGGTGCGTCTCCCGACGTGGCGGGTGTTGTGGTGACGGTCAGTGCATACTTACGGTTCAAGGCATTGCCCCGTTACCACAACAACCTCCGTAGGGGACGGCGTCCTCGACGCCCCTTGTTTGGTTTGCCTCCGAATTTTGCGTCGAACCGCTGCACCCTGCTTTGTGGGTGCGTCAGGTGCCCTCGTCTACCTCCGCGCTTTGCGCGTCGTGACACGCGGCGTATTGCCTGCCGCAACAGCGCAGGGCGCGGTGCGGGCGTGCTTCGCCAAATTCTGGTTGTCACCCACCTGCACTTACCTCTGGCACATAGGGCACAAGCCCGTCATTCGGCAATTCTGTCTGAATTCGGGTGCACGGACACGTACACTTGCAGCTTTGCAACCCGCCTAAGCCCTAAAGCGGCTTCTTTTGTCCCTTTCTTGCCAAGACAAGAAAGGGTCCGCCCGCCGCGCAGGCGTATTGCAGTGACGCGAGGCGAAGCTTCGCCCCAATTACAAACTCCGCAGCCACGGCGCACGGCTGAACGCACCCCAACAAGAGCAAACCTCGCGGCATAAAAAAAGCAGAAAGCCATTCCGGCCTCCTGCTTTTTTATACGTTTGTACAAAAGTTACTTTCTTTTACGCCCGATAGGCCCCGTGTTTTTACCGAACGCATCCTCTAAATCCGAGAACATCTCGTTCGGCTGATTATACAAATCATCCTCGCGGTAGCCGTCGTCATCCGATGTGTCACCGTTTTCCTGGCGAAGCTCGTCAAAAACATCCGCATCGACAAAGCTGAACTCTTCAGGATCCCCCTGCTCGTCGCTGCGGCTGACGGGACGCGGTGCTGCCGTTCGCGGCTCAGGCTCCTCCGCATCCGGCACGTTACCGAAATAGCGGAAGGACTCGCCCGGCTCGTCAAACTCCTCTTCAGGCGCCTCTTCTACAGGCTCGGGCGCCGGCTTTCTGCTGCGGCGCGCCGCCCTCGGCTCGGGCTGTGGCAAATCTTCAGGCTCTTCGGGCGCATCCGTGTATTCCTCCGGCTCGCTTTCCTCAAGCGCCGGCACAGGCACGCTCTCGTACAGGAAAGAGGTGTCCGGCATATCGTCGTTAGACTCCTCGATAAGCGTCTGCACATGTCCGAGATTTTCCGTCAGATTATCAATCGTCGCAAAAATGCCGCCGATAAGCATACCCGTCTTGTCGATGACAAGCTTGCGCGTTTTTTCGGCGCGGGTGAGCTTCTCTCTGGCGCTTTCAATCAGCTCGGCTTCCTGCTCCTGCGCACGGCGGATTCTCTCCTCAGCCGTCGCGTCAGCATCGGACATTATCGCAATACTGCGGTGCTTTGCTTCTGCCAGAACCTCGTGCATTTCCTTTTCGATAAAGCGGTACTGCTTGACTGCAGCGGCAAGAATTTTGTTGTGCTCGGCGAGTCTGCGAAGCTCGCCCTGCAGCGTTTCCTTATCGCGGGCAAGCGCTGCCGACTCATTAAGCGCGGCCTCTAAGCTTTCGGCTGCCTGCGTGCGGAAGTCCTCGACCTCGCCCGCATCGTAGCCGCCGAAAACGGCCTTGTCAAATCTGCTTGAAAGTATATCCTTCGGCGTCATCTTAATGTTAGTCCCCTAATGGAAGTTTCGCTAGTATATTTTTCGTAGTTTTCAAAATATACGGTATTGTTCAGTAGTATTATACCCTGTCGGTATTGATTTGTCAACCGACAAATTTCGCAAAAAGCGGACTTGTTTCAAAAGTTCCTTTCACCTGCCGCAAACCGTCGTCCGCCCCCTTGTATTTTTGCATAAACCGTGGTATAATAAATTGAATTTGTTTCTGCACAGTTCGGAGTTTACCTTTATGACAGCTAAAAAACTGTTTCGAATATTATATTTCCCGTTAATGTTTCTCTGGAACGAGGCAATTTTGCTTATTTTCTCGCGTCCGGAGAATATCCGGTTAATCCCCGTCTTTGTTTTCTCTCTTGCGGCGGGTTTTCTGGTCTACCTCATCTGCGCGGCGCTGCCGAAGGGCAACAACATACTCGCGGTCATTGTTCCGATAATCTTCTTCATCTTTTACGCGATGGAGTGTATCATATACCGCACGTTCGGCAACTATATGGACCTGATGTTTGCCGCAAACAACGGCGCAAACGCCGCCGAGGGCTTCTCCGATATGATGCTGACCGCGATTGGGCGCGGTATCGGGGCTGTTCTGCTGTTTTTGGTGCCTGTTGTGCTGACTGCGATACTCGTCAAAACAAAGGTTTTGTATTTCAAGATTCACGAGACGGGGCAGAAGCTCGGCGTCTGCTTTGTCGCGCTTCTGCTTGCGATTTCGATGAACCTGCTGGCAAACGTCGCTGTTGCGACGGGCAATCAGGGCGCGGTAAAAGACAGTGAGTATTATACGACGGACTATGAGTTCAGCCCTGCCGTCCCGCGCTTCGGGCTTGTAACGGCAATCAGGCTGTCGATAAAATACACCATTTTCGGCGTGCCGACAGCTGCGGACTATGAGCCGGATCCTTCGTCCGCGCCGCCTGCAACCACCACTCCGGACGTTGTCACGGACGACCCGAATGTTACGCCGCCGGACACGCCGCCGTCGGATGAGCCGGCGCCGCCCCAGGTTCCCACCGGACCGAATATTCTGTCGCAGGTTGATTTTAACGCGATTGCGGAAACCGAGAGCGACAAGACGCTCAAGGCGCTCGACAAGTATTACGCGGCGGTTGAGCCGACCTACAAAAACGAATATACAGGGATTTTTGAGGGCAAAAACCTTATTTTCATCTCAGCAGAGGCGTTTTACACCTACTTTATGTCGCCGGAATTAACGCCGACGCTCTGGAAGCTTTCACACGAGGGATTTGTGTTCAACGAATACTATCAGCCGCCGTGGGGCGGCTCGACCTCCACCGGCGAATTCTCAAACCTGCTTGGCCTTATCCCGGACGGCGCACACGCAATGCGCGAGACAATCGGCAAATCTCTGCCGATGACTATGGGCAGCCAGCTTATGGCAAAGGGCTATACCTCGCTTGCGTTCCACGCGTGGACCAACACCTATTACGACCGCGACAAGACTCACAAAAACCTCGGTTATTCAGACTTTATTGCCAAAGGCAGCGGCCTTGATATGAACTTTTCGTGGCCGTCGTCCGACCTTGACTGTATGATTGCAACGGTTGACAAATACATTAACAACCAGCCGTTTAATATATACTATATGAGCATTTCCGGCCACGCAAACTATAACTGGGGCGGAAACGCAATGTCAAAGAAAAACCGTGACCTTGTGCAGAATCTGCCGTATTCCGAAACGGTAAAGGCGTACATTTCCTGCAACCTTGAGCTTGAGTTTGCTATGCAGTACCTGGTAAACAGGCTCAAAGACGCGGGCATACTTGACAATACGGTCATCGTGCTCTCGCCGGATCATTATCCGTTCGGGCTGAAAGAGGGTCAGGATCAGGATTACTGCTCTGAAATCGCCGGGCGCACGCTCGACCCGAAATTTGAGCTGTATCAGAACACGCTGATTATGTACAACAGCGCAACGCCCTCAGTCACCGTTGACAAGCCTGTGTATTCGCTTGACATTTTGCCGACGCTGCTGAATATGTTCGGCGTTGAGTACGACAGCAGATTGCTGACGGGACGCGATATTTTCTACGAGGGCGAGGACCATGTAGTCATCTGGCCGGACTACTCGTGGATGACGGAAAAAGGCAAGTACAACGCCTCAAAGGACACATTTACGGCAAATCCGGGCGTGACGGTGCCGGAGGATTACGTCGCCACAATGACAAAGATGGTAAAAACACGCGGGGCGAACAGTAAGCTTGTTCAGCGGAACAATTATTTTAAGGTGCTGTCGGATAAAGGGGTTAACTTTTTCGGCGGGTAGGCAGTCGGATCGTGCCGCCTGAACGCAAAACAGCTTCGCCTTTCGGCGAAGCTGTTTTGTTGTGTGTGGGAGTTTTCTTTGCCTCAAGGATTTCTTTGACGCAGGTGCTTTCAGCTGTGCACCGCGGGGTGCGGGGTATATGAGTGCTAACAGCCGTGCGCCGGGGTGGCGGTGTTTGTAAGTAGGGCGAAGCTGCGCCTCGCCGCACTGCTTTACGCCTACGCGGCGGGCGGTTCCTTTCTTGTCTTGGCAAGAAAGGAACCAAAGAAGCCGCTTTAGGGCTTAGGCGGTCGCGTTGCGGCAAGTGTACGTGTCCGTACGTCCGAACCCTGACAGAATCTCCAAATGACGGGCTTGTGCCCTATGTGCGGACAGTAGGTATCGGCGGGTGGCAACCAGAATTTGGCGAAGCCCACCCGCACCGCGCCCTGCGCTGTATCGTGCGGCAAGCAGTTGCGTGTCCCGACGCGCAAAGCGCGGAGGCAGACGAGGGTACCCGACGCACCTGCGCCGTACGGGTGCGGTGGTTTAAGACAATAGTCGAAGAGTTCCAAAAGCAGGGACGATGAGGGCATCGTCCCCTACGGAGATTGTTGTGGTAACGGGGATAATCCTGCACCGTGAGTGCGCACCCACCATTACCACAACGCCCGCCCCGACGGGACACGCACCGCATTGCCGCACAATGTGCGTCAGCAATCGTAGCAGCACCATCCTTCCGGTTGGCACCCGACGACAGTGCGCGGTAAGTAGGTGACTGACCCGAGTTTCCAACGCCGCGACAGGCTTCGCCCCTGCATGCGGCGCAACGATGGCGTTCGCGCACTCCACCGCAATACGTCGTGGGGAAAGGCACAGTCCCTATTGTCACCACGGCAGTTCCCGTATAAAAAAAGATTGCTTCTTCTAAAGAAGTCGCCCCTTTTTGGTTACTTTTTCCGGCGAAGCGGAAAAAGTAACCGCCCGCCGCGCAGGCGCTTTGCTGCGCGAAGCTGCCAAGCTTCGCCCCAATTACAAAC
>JAISLF010000036.1 GCA_031260605.1 Oscillospiraceae bacterium | reverse complement strand
TGCACGAACGCTTCCGCCCCGCCGCACACAGGGGCGAAGCCTATCGCGGCGTTGGTGACTCGGGTAAGGCTGTAAGTTGCCGCGAACTGCCTACGGGTGCCAACCGGACTTGACTGTGTATTGCCGCACCGCGCCTGCGCTGTGTTGTGCGACAAGTAGGTGCATCACCTGTAGCCGCGAGGTGTGCGGACTGACCACCGCGTTCCGCGGTGGTCTCCACAACGCAGTGGCGTAAGAAGAGTGTGCGCCTTGCATTGTTGTGGCAGCCGCCCAACCCACGTGTCACGACGCGCAAAGCGCGGAGAAAGACGAACGCACCCGCCGCACCCAAATAGCAGGGTGCAGTGGTACAATGCAAACATTTGCGGCAAACCAAACAAGGGACGTCGAGGACGGCGTCCCCTACGGAGGGTGTTGTGGTACCGGGAGTATGCAGCTGAACCGCAAGTGCGCACCTACCGTCACCACAATCCCCCACCGCGTCGGGACACGCACCGCATTGCCGCACAACGCGCGTCAGCAATCGTCCGTGCAACATCCTTCTGGTTACCACCCCCACCGTACCTCGCGGCAGGTGACAGCCATACCTAAGTCTTTAGCCCCGAACAGGCTTCGCCCCTGCGTGCGGCGGTGCGCTGGCGTTCGGACGCTACTCCGCACCTGTCGCGGGGTGGGAACGTACTTACTTGCAGCTACTACTGTGCCCGGCATAAAAACAAGATTGCTTCTTCTAAAGAAGTCGCCCCTTTTTTGGTTACTTTTTTCCGGCGAAGCGGAAAAAAGTAACCGCCGCCACGCGCAGTGGCACCTCTGCGCTGCCACCAGCGCCCCGGTGAACAAGCATTAAGCAGAACAAAGCACCAGTCCTTAACTCAAAATCAATTAAAAGCCCCCCTAAATCCATATTTCCGCCACAATCCCCTGATATAATCCTCTCATAAACCACGGAGGAATCCTAAATTGGCTACCGAAGTTTTTAACAGACGTGAAAACAAATATCTGCTGGACGAAGCGTCCTTTATCCGCATACAGGACAGGCTCTCGCACGTTATGGCGCCTGACACACACAATGCGTCCTGCTTCACCTACCCTATCTGCAATATATATTATGACACGCCCGACAGTAGCTTAATCCGCGCTTCTCTCGGCAAGCCGAGCTACAAGGAAAAGCTGCGTTTGCGCTCCTACGGGACGCCGGACGTGTCGTCTGAGGTCTTTGTTGAGATAAAGAAAAAGTACCGCGGCATTGTCAACAAGCGCAGGAGCTCGCTGCTGCTGCCTGAGGCGTATGTATTTCTGGACAGCGGCGTGCTTCCGCAATTGCAGCCCTATATGAACGGTCAGGTGCTGCGCGAGGTTGAATATTTGCTTTCGCGGCTCCGGCTGCTGCCGAAAACCTGCATTTCATATGAGCGGCGGGCGCTTTTCGGTACAGACGGCAGCGACCTGCGCGTGTCGTTTGACACAAATATATTGACGCGCCGCGACAATCTGCGGCTTGAGTCGGGAATTTACGGCGAGCCGCTGCTCAGGGACGGTCAGTGGCTTATGGAGATAAAAACAGCAGGCGCGTTCCCGGTCTGGCTTGCGGGACTGCTGTCCGAAATGCGGATTTATCCCGTCAGCTTTTCAAAATACGGCGCGGAGTATATGCGCACACTCCAAAACGCGCGTTCCGCACAAACCGGCACTGTCACAGTCTTCCGCTCCGGGCTTGGTTTTAAGAAAATCAGCGTTTGCGAGCCGGCTTAAATAAATAATCTGAGGTGTATACTATGTTTGAATCAATTTTCGCGTCAACAGACGCAACCGCACCGCTTACACTCGTGTCGCTCCTGCTTGCCGTCGGCGCGGCGCTGGTTTTGGGGCTGCTCGTCAGCATCGTCAATATAAAAACGCACAAGCAACGGCCGCCGACGCAGAGCTTCTCGCTCACGCTTGTTATACTGCCCGCTATCGTGACAGTCATTATTATGCTCATCGGAAATTCCGTGGCGCGCGCTTTCAGCCTTGCCGGGGCGTTTCAGATAATCCGCTTTCGCAGTGCGCCCGGGGATCCGAAGGACATCGCTTATGTGCTGTTTACAATGGCAGTCGGGCTTTGCTGCGGTATGGGGTACCTGCTTTTCGGAGCCGCGGCGGCGGTTATACTGTGCGCCGCAATGGCTGTACTTGAGGCGGCGAAATTCGGCCGCGAAAAGGACACCCGCCGTCTGCTGAAGATTACGGTGCCGGAGAATCTGGACTACCAGACCGCCTTTGACGATGTTCTGCAGAAGCACACCGCGTCTTACACCCGCCGCAGAGTCAAAACCGCAGACCTCGGCAGCCTGTTTGAGCTGCAGTATTCGCTCACGACAAAGCCCGGTATTGACGAAAAGGCTTTTATCGACGACCTGCGCTGCCGAAACGGCAATCTGAATATCACACTCGTTCTGGACGCGAACGACAGCGAGTTTTAGCGGTACTTTGTACCTAATATGAGGATTTTACTATGAAAAAAATCATTTCAGTTACTATCTGTGTTTTGCTTTTGGCGTTTTTCGCGGCAGGCTGCGGCATACCCGAAGCGTCGCCGTCACCGACCGTATCGGCACCGCCTACAGGCGGCCCACCGGGTGCCCCTCCGGCAGGAGGCTTCCCGAACGGCGGCGGATTTCCGTTTGAGGAGGAGACAGAGAAGGACTCAACCTCAAGTGAAAGCGAAAACCCCGCCCAAACGATAACAAAGGACGGCACTTATACAATAACAGGCGACGTTAACGGGCAGATACTTGTCACGGCAAAGACTGTCACTCTGATTCTGGACGGAGCAAACATCAAATGCGACGACGGCTCGGCGATTATCGGGTACTATGACGGCGGCAAGCAAAAGCTCACTGTTGAGCTGCGCGGCACAAACACCGTATCCGGCGCGGCGCACGGCATTCAGGGTAAGGATGAGCTGACAGTGACGGGAAGCGGCACGGTCAGCATTTCCGCCGCAAAGGACGGCCTGCACGGCGGCGACAAGCTGACCGTTGCGGGCGGGAACATCAACATTGTCAGCTCCTATGAGGGAATCGAAGCACCTGAGATTATCATCAGCGGCGGCAACACGGTAATTCACGCCTCTGACGATGGTATAAACGCCGCGACAGACGACAAAACCGTCACTCCGAGCATAACAATAACAGGCGGAGAGCTGACTGTTTATTCAAACAGCGACGGTATAGACTCAAACGGTACGCTGAGTGTGGCAGGCGGCACAGTCGCGATATTCATAAACGCCCCGCGCGACGGAGACACAACGGATGTTGAACGCGGCGGCAGTGTCGCGCGCGCTATGCTGTACGCAACGGCTTCGGTTGCGGCAGGCACGAAAATTTCCGTCGGCGACTGGAGTATTGTTACAGAGTCCGCTGCAACCTCGCTTTGTCTGATTCTGCCCGGCGTTGAGAGCGGGCAGACATACCGGATAACGGCTGACGGCGCGCTCCTTGCTGAGACGGCGGCAACTGTTACCATACAGGGTATGATGACCGGCGGCGCACCCGGCACAGGTACAGAACCCGGCAGAGGCGGCGGCGGTGGCGGCAAACGGCCGTAACCCGGCGGGAATAACACATTATAGAACAAAAAACCGCCGCGAAGTGGTGACTTCGCGGCGGTTTTTTGTTTGTGGGGGCGAGGTAATTGGGTAATTACGTTTCAAAATCTTCCATATCATACTCCGGAAGCTCCTCCGGCCAGAAACCGTGCCAAAGCACAACATCATTTCTGAAAATAATAGTGGTTTCACATAACCAATTATTCAGGGTACCTTCGTCCATAAGCACAATAATCCCGCAAGCGTTCATTATAAACGTATATGATACAACCGGGCTAAAAAGCCCCCATTCATCCTTGTCTGTTTTTATAGTAATATTTCTGTAATTATCATCCAATATAACCTCAAATCCGCTCGTGTTTTCAGCGCTAAGAAGCCTTTTGTCAAGATCATTTAAAAAGTATTCTTTCCAAAGCGCAACCTGCTTTTTAGTCATTTTCAAAACTAAATTGCCGTCTTTATCTAATGCTTCCGATACCACTTCACTATATGGGTAGGCGCCCCCATCACTATCTACATATTCATCCGGCCCTATCCAAAAAAGACTGCCGCATTGTTTCGGTGTTAATACAAAGGTATGGACTCGATTCAGGAGCAAAAGGTGTACGCAGCATGCTATTGCGAAAACTAACGCAAAGAAAAGAGTCGCAAGTTTGATTGACCTTTGGGTCTTGAATTTCATTTCATACACCTGTTCTCTTCTCATAACGTAATGCTTTCCGTATTTCAGCCTAAAAATTCAGCGACGCCACAAACAGCTTCTCAAATTCCTTATCGTCCGCAAGCTCAATCGACAGTATCCGCCCAACGACCTCTTTCATCTTCTCCCTAAAGTCGCAATTCAGCAAAAACGCAACGCCGCCTGACTGCGCCGTGTTGCCGACAAAGGACACCTTTCCGGCGAACTCGCGCGGCAAAAGCCCGATTTCGATCAGGCTTTTTTCGTTCAGGTGATAGCCGAACGAGCCTGCAATCTCCGCGCGATCCACCTCCGAAACAGTCAGTCCCCGCCGTTGGATCAGCGCCTCAATCCCCGCGCGTATCGCGCCCTTTGCAAGCTGCACCTGCCGCACGTCGTTCTGCGTAAAATACACATTGTCCGTGATTCTGTATGCCCTCTTGCCGTCCTCCTGCACAAAAACGTGCGGATTATCCTTCGGCGTAAGCCTCCCTGTTTTGCCGACAGCGCCGGTTCGCACAAGCTCGCCCGCAATGTCCACAAGTCCGCTGCCGCAGATTCCGACGGTGTCGCTTCCGCCGCCGATAACGCCTATATCCGTGCTGCCGTCGTCATTTATCGCAAAGCTCTCGATTGCGCCGTTGCTTGCCCGCATTCCGCAGGCGATGTTCATCCCCTCAAAAGCCGGACCCGCCGCCGTGGACGTTGCGGCAAGCTCACCGTGACTTGCCAGCACCATTTCGCCGTTCGTTCCGATGTCGATAAACAGAACGGACTCGCTCTGCTCGTAAAGCCGCGAGGCAAGCACGCCGGAGGTAATGTCAGGCCCGACAAAGCCGGAAATAATCGGCGGCAGATAGATTATTCCAAAGGGCGAAATGCCGAGTCCCCGCGCCGGAATGTGCTCCGCGCCCGCTATCTGCGGCGTGTAGGGATACCGCCCCAGCGGCTCCGGATTCACGCCGCAGGCAAGGTGCAGCATAGCCGTGTTGCCGCTGTATACCGCCTCGTAAATGTTCTCCGCGGAAATACCGGCAGAGCGCGTCATCTCCTGCGTCATTTCACTCAGCGCCTCAAGCAGAACGCGCTGCGTCGTCGCAAGTCCCTCCGGCTCGCTGGCAAAATGAATGCGGCTGAGCACGTCCTGTGCAAACTTTGCCTGCGGGTTTAAGCGGCTGACAGTCGCAAGCGATTCGCCTGAATTGAGGTCGATAACGGCCGCGACAAGCGTCGTTGTGCCGATGTCGATTGCAAGGCCGTACAGCGCGCCGGTTGTGTCGCCGCTCTCCTCTCCGATAACACCGCCGCCGGCGAGAACCTTTGTCACGCTGCCGTCAAACGCCTTGCTGACATACGGCTTCAGCGGATACTCAAAGCTTTTGCCCCCTGCGAGAATGCGCAGCGTGCTGTTATGCTTCTCGGAATCGACGGTTTGCACCTCAATATCCGCCGAAACCTCAGTCCGGCAGGCAAGCACGTCGGCACCGCCGACGCGCACGGTGCACTTGCCGCACGTTCCGTTGCCGTTGCACGGAGCTTCAATCGTAACGCCGGCGCGGCGCGCCGCCTCGAGAATCGTAATATTCTGTTCAGTCGAAAAAGTCACGCCCTCACGCGTGAAATTGATAGTTGACAACAGTATGTACCTGCTATATTTAGTATATATGTATTATATAATTTACGCGCGTGAATGTCAAGTAGTCGGAGGTGTTTCTGCGCCGCCGAACATCCGTCAGACTAAAACCCAAAGCGCTACCCCGCAATCCGCAGGATAGTTTCGCACAGCAGCTCCGCAACCTCAACCGCACTCTCGCGGTTCTCCTTATTTATCCAGCTTTTTATGACCGCAAATCCGCCGTTGATAATCAAAACGTAGCTGTAATCAAGCCCGGATTCGCTGTAATTATCCTTTAGGTTACCGATAACCATCTGCTTCAATATCGGCAGATTAAACAGCTTTTCGGGAAATTCAGGGTCAACATTGTTGTTGAGCAGTATCTTGCAGATTGGGATATTCTCCTCGATAAACTCCAATAGCTGTGTTATTACAAGCAGACTTGTGTCCTTGAGCCGCTTTTCAATTTGCGACAAAATTCCGTTTTCAATATCCGCCAGCAGGTCGTACTGACTGCCGTAATACTTGTAGAACGTCGTGCGGTTTATGTGCGCCGTGTCGCAGATTTCCCTGATGGATATTTTGAGTATGTTTTTTTGCCCGAGCAGCTCTATAAGCGCCGACTGTAAAAGCTGCTTTGAAATTCGTATACGTTGGTTCTCCTGCATTGTGCACCTCGTCTTCTGTAAAGAAATTAGTCATATTTTGATATATTATCGTCGCTAAAATGTTAAATATTTATTAAATAGCAACAAACGCAACGCTTCCTGTTGACTTCACAGCAAATCTAAAGTCAACAGTAGGTTGCAAAGTAATCATATTGGCTATTATAATACAGACAGTAGGTTATTGCAACAAATTTTTACTTGAGGTAGCTGATATGAACCGTATTTCCGGATTTTTGGTCAAGTACGGCAAGGTAATTCTTGCCCTGTTTATTGCTTTAGCTGCGGTCTGCGGTATGCTTATGACAAAGGTAACCGTAAACTCGGATATGACGCGCTATCTGCCGGACAGCTCTCCCGTCAAAACCGGTATTGCCGTATTGCAGAGCGAGTTTCCCGACGCAAGCCTGTTTAATATTATGGTCAAGGACCTGCCAGACGGCGACAAGCAGGACGCTGCCGCTGCACTCGGAAAAATTGCGCACGTTTTCTCCGTCGGGTACGACGGAACCGACAGCTACAACTCCGGCGAGTACACGCTGTTTGTCGTAAATCTCGATGTTTCGGCGTATTCCGACGAGGCTAAGGCGGCGGTTACCGAGGCAAAGGCGCAGCTAAAGGGCTACAAGCTGTTTATCAATGGCGAAGCGGCGGGTGACACGGTAATCGACGTTATGCCGCTGGTTTCAGGCGTTGCAGCCGCGCTGCTGCTGATTATACTTCTGCTTGTGTCGCCGTCGTGGGTGGAGCCGCTTTTGTTCCTGTTCTCAATCGGACTTGCCGTGCTTTTGAATATGGGCACAAACATAATTTTCCCGAGTGTGTCCAGTACAACAAACGCAATTGCGGGAATACTCCAGCTTTGCCTGTCGATGGACTACTCCATTATGCTTATCTCCCGGTACAGGCAGGAAAAGGCGAATACGGACGACAAGCGGGTTGCGATGCAAAGGGCGCTGGGCGGCGCGTTTGTCTCGATTTTGTCAAGCTCCGTTACTACAATTGTCGGAATGCTGGCGCTCGTCTTTATGAGTTTTTCAATCGGCGCAGACTTAGGCTTTGTGCTTGCAAAGGGCGTGTTTTTCAGCCTGCTGTGCAACTTTACGGCACTGCCCGCGCTGATTCTGATATTTGACGGTGCGATTGCAAAGTCCGCGAAAAAGTCACTGCATTTCAGGATGGACAAGGTTGCCTCAGGCAGCTACAAAATCCGCAAGGCGGTTCCGGTTGTTTTTCTTGCGCTGTTTGTTGGCAGCTTCTTTTTACAGGGACTTGTCGGTACAAGCTACGGTATGGAGAGCTACCACAAGGTCACCTCTGTGTTCACACTTGACAATCCCATTGTTGTGCTTTACGGCAGGGACGACGAAACCGCCGCAGCGGCGCTTGCCGAAAAGTGGTCGGCGAATCCGTCGGTTACGGGCGTTGACGCGTACGGGACAACCGTCGGAAAACAGCTGACGGCGCAGGAAATTGCCGCAGTGTTCCCGATTGACGAGGCGGTGCTCGCGCAGCTGTTTATGGGCTATGCCGCAGAAAACGGACTTCCCACGGCTGACAAAATCGCCTTATACGACTTCGTGATGTACCTGAAAAACAGCGTCGCCGTAAACCCCGACTACGCACAAATGCTGACTCCGGAGCTTGCGGCACGGCTAAACGCGACAGCGGCGGAACTGGAGGCGGGCGCAACGCAGTTTATCGGCGCAAGCTACAGCAGAATTATTATCCACACGAATTTGCCTGAGGAGTCGGAGGAAACCTTTGTCTTTATCCGCGAGGTAAGGCAGGACGCGGACGCGCTGTCCGCAAACAGCTACACAATCGGAAACTCGGCAGTTGCCGAGGAAATGAGCGAAACCTTCCCGCGTGAAATGACGTGGATAACAATTTTGTCGGCGGTTGCGGTGTTCATTGTTGTGCTGCTTGCTTTCCGCTCCGTGTTTGTGCCGCTGCTGCTTGTCTGCGTAATCCAGTGCGCGGTGTTTATCACAATGGGCGTTGCGTATTTGCAGTCCGGCTCGGTGTACTATCTGCCGCTGCTTATCGTGCAGTGTTTGCTGCTCGGCGCAACGGTAGACTACGGAATTCTTCTGACGTCGAACTACCGCGAGTCAAGAAAGACGCTTCCGGTCAAGACGGCGCTGATTGCCGCGCTTAACAACTCGGTGCACACGATAACGACCTCAGGGTTCATCCTTGTCGTCATAACGGGAGTTCTCGGCGCGGCGCTGTCCTCCTCCGACCCGGCAATCTCGCAGATACTGGTTACGATTGCAGTGGGCGGACTTACCGCCGTGATTCTTGTGCTCTTTATACTGCCGGGTATTCTTGCCGCGTTCGACAAGCTCGTGACGCGAAAGAAAGACAGGTTCGGGGAGTAGTGCTGCCCTCGAATAACACCACAAAACCAAAGCAAGCGGAGCAAATTTGCTCCGCTTGCTTTTATTATACCTATGATTTACCGCCGCAATCCCCTACTCTGTGCCGATAATTTTCTCATCGTACGTCTGCACTACTGTCTTTCCCGGCGGCACCACGAGAAACCGCTCGCTGTCCCAGTTGCCCGCAATGAAATCGCGCAGAAGTGTGCTGTCGCCGTCGAGAGTCCTGTGTGTCCAGCCGATATACTCGGCGGCTTTTTGCGAAACCTGCTCGCTGTCTGCCGAATCGTACAGGTCAGAGCGGATGAACGCCGCGCCTGTGTACCCCTCGCGCCACTCCTCGGCACGGCGCACAAGCTTTTCCGCACGCGCGCCGTCATACCGTGCACTGTACTTTTTCAGCAGCGCCTCATGCTGCGGCTCGCCGGGCACGGGCGTTACCTCGACCCAATTGCGGTTGTACCAATACGTGCCGGGATTCTGCGCGGAGAACTCCGCAAAACGGCTGTGAGAGCCTAAAAACAGCGCAATGCAGTCGTGCACGCGCGGGATTACGAGTGTGTGCTTCGAACGCAGTCCCTCAACGGTGCCGGAGCACAGACCAAAACCGAGAAGTATCGCGTCGAAATCCTTATCATATGGCGGATAGCTCGTGTGCGCGTCCTCACCGCCGTCAATGCTGTCAAGCTCAGTTTGCAGCGCGTCGCGGAATTTCGCCGGGACGTTGTGCAGGCTCTGGCGCATATAGGTGACGTCGGTAAGGTTGTCGCTTTCGGCGCAGAGACGCGAGAGGTCGCGGTAGAGGACCTTGCAGGATATTATTTTTAGGTTTTTTGGGGGCATTGTTTGGTGTAGGGGCGACCGTCCCGGTCGCCCGGGTGTTTGCTTCGCCTTTTTTTGTTTGCTTTTATTCGGGTGTAAGCGTTTGGCAGGATGTTACTTTTTTTCAGGGCTATGCTTTTGTAGGGGACGGCGTCCTCGACGTCCCTTGTTGCTGTTGCGACGGGACTTTTGGCGTACTTAGGTGCGACAACCTGCCGCCCGTGGTCTGCTTCGCCGTTCTGTTCTGCTTTTATTCGGGTGCAAGCGTTTTACCTGCGGCGCAGAGTGCTATGTTTGAAATTGCGGCGAAGCTTGGCAGCTTCGCGCAGCAAAGCGCCTGCGCGGCGGGCGGTTACTTTTTCCGCTTCGCCGGAAAAAGTAACCAAAAAGGGGCGACTTCTTTAGAAGAAGCAATCTTTTTTCTATACGGGAACTGCGGTGCGGCAAAGCAGATTGTGCCTTCCCCCGCGACGTATTGCGGTGGTCGGGGCGAACGCTTCCACTGCGCCGCACGCAGGGGCGAAGCTTGTCGCGGGGTTGGTGTCTGGGGTAAGGGGTTTGGTTACCGCGGACTGCCGACGGGTGCCAACCGGAAGGTAATTGCTGCTACGATTGCTGCCGCACATTGTGCGGCAATGCGGTGCGTGTCCCGACGTGGCGGATGTTGTGGTGGCGGTAGGGTGTGACTTGCGGTTCAATACAATGCCCCGTTACCACAACAACCTCCGTAGGGGACGACGTCCTCGACGTCCCTTGTTTTGTTTGCCGCAGACCTTTGTGTCAGACCACTGCACCCTGCTACGCGGGTGCGTTGGGTGCCCTC
>JAISLF010000082.1 GCA_031260605.1 Oscillospiraceae bacterium | reverse complement strand
TCTGTGGGCACCCGCCTGCACTTACTTCTGGCACATAGGGCGCAAGCCCGTCACTCGGCAGCTCTGTCCGAATTCGGACGCACGGACACGTGCATTTGCCGCAACGCAACCCGCCTAAGCCCTAAAGCGGCTTCTTTGGTTCCTTTCTTGCCAAGACAAGAAAGGAACCGCCCGCCGCGTAGGCGTAAAGCAGAGTCGCGAGGCAAAGCTTCGCCCCTATTACAAACATAGCACCCTCCGGCGCACGGCTGCACGCACCCACGTCATCCCACCATACATCCTCCGGCGCCCACGGGTAAAAAGCGCAATCCTGCGGCAAGAAATGCCCCCCTCCCGACAACTACCGCAAAAATATACATAAATCCACCCAAAGAGGTACCCACATATGAAATATATCCTGATAATCGGCGACGGTATGGCGGACAACCCCGTTCCGGAGCTTGGCGATTTAACGCCGCTTGAATACCTGTCCGAAAAGGGCGAAAAGCCCGCGATTGATCTGCTTGCCTCGCGCGGCATACTCGGCAGAGTCAAAAATTGCCCGGACGGACTGCCCGCCGGGTCCGACACCGCGATTATGTCCATTTTCGGCTGTGACCCGAATGAGTGCTACACCGGCCGCGCTCCGCTTGAAGCGGCGGCGACGGGAATCAAGCTCAATGTCGGCGATATTGCGTACCGCTGCAATATGGTGACGATTTCAGACAATGACGCGGGAGAAATTTTGCCTGAACCGACCGGTTTTGCGTTTGAGAATCGCCGTATGCTCTCGCACTCGGCAGGCTCGATAGACGGTGAACTGTCAGAAAAGCTTGTCTCCGACCTGTTTGCAGACCCGGAGTTCCAAAAGCTCGCGTCGGCGGCGGGAATGGCGGTTAACCCCGCGCAGTCTTTTCGCCACATTGCCGTGCAGTCCGGCGTCGCGGACGGCGCGAAGGGCATTGTGCTCAATCCGCCGCACAATTTCCCGGGCTCGCCTGTCGGGGAGATTCTCCCGAGCGGCAATGACAATGCAAAAACGCTTGCGGGGCTGCAAAAGGCGGCATACGTCTTCCTCGACAAGCACCCGATAAACCTCGAGCTGCGCCGTAACGGCAAATACCCGGCTAACTGCATTTGGTTTTGGGCCGAGGGCACTGCCGCCGCGCTGCCGTCCTTTACAGAGCAGTACGGCAAGACGGGCGGCGTCGTTTCCGCAGTGCCGCTCTGCCACGGAATTGCGAACTTAATCGGACTTGAGCCGATTTTTGTGGACGGCGCCACAGGTGAGCTTGACACGAACTACGAGGGCAAGGTAGACGCGGGAATTGAGGTGCTGCGCTCTCACCCGTTTGCGGCGATTCACGTTGAAGCGCCGGACGAATGCACGCACAACGGCGACCTGCCGGGTAAGCTTGAGTCAATACGCAGGCTGGACAAGCTCGTTGTCGGCGACCTGCTCGAAAAGCTCGGGAAAACAGAGTGGGACTTCCGTATTCTGATTCTGTCAGACCACAAAACGCTGACTTCAACACGCGGGCACGACGGAACGCCTGTTCCGTACGCGATATATGACAGCAGATACACAGCGGAAACGACAAAAAAATACACGGAAACGTCCGCTGAGGGCGGTGAGCTTGTCCCCGAGGGGACGCGGCTGATGTCCCTGCTGTTTGACGACGAGTTTGTTCCGGCAAATAGTTAGTAAAATGTTAATTGTGCGTTAGCTTTGCGTGGACAACCGCGGATTTTGTGTTAGCATTTTGTGTGATAATGTGCGCAAGTTGCGGCAATCCTACATATTGTGTTTTGACCGATTTCGTCCACAATTTTTACGGTTTTTTGCATATTCGTCTTAACAATCCAAAATTCGACAAACAAAAGGATTGACGATTTTCCTGCCGCAAGATAAAATATATGTAAGAGACAAAAAACAGACTGTGCCGAAAAAACACACGGCGCAGCCGGACTGAGATGCGCTGCAGCTCCGGGCGGCTGAAGGATCGGAGTAAACCATGGACGTTAATCATATCAATGACAATTTTCCGGCAACTAAGGTTACCGTTATTATAGCCGACACGAATGACGCTTTTCGTGAGGTTCTGGCAGACGCGCTGACGGAAAACAGCGAAATTTCCGTTCCGGGAACGTATTCGGGCGGAGCCGATGCGTTTTTCGCCGTACTGAAATACAACCCCGATGTTTTGCTGACGGATCTGATTCTTCACGGAACCGACGGAATCTCGCTTGTTGAAAAGATATACGAGCTTCCCGTCAGCCTGCGTCCGCGCGTTGTTGTGATGTCCTCATTTTTCAGCGCTTATGCGCGGGAAAAGCTGTCCCACCTCGGAATAACGCGCGCGATTAACAAGCCGTGCGACACCGCTGAGATACTCAGCGCTATTCTCTATGAGAGCGCGGACGGACCGTCAGCCGAGAAGAAAGAGACATACGCGATTGAGTACACGATTACGGAGACGCTGCGCGACATCGGTATTCCCGCGCACCTTGCGGGCTTTACGTATATCCGCGAGGCTGTCGTTCAGCTTATGCTGCACCCCGGTTTTATCACAAACGTGACGCGCAGCGTCTATCCGGCAATCGCAAAAAAGCTTGCGACGACGCAGTCCAGAGTTGAGCGCGCCATACGAAACGCGATAGAGATTGCATGGGAGAGGGGCAACTCACTCAGCCTTGCGAAAATCTTCGGCGCTCAGCTGCCGGAGGGCGGCGAGCGCCCGGCAAACGCACTGTTTTTGTCCGCGCTGGCGCAAAGTGTGTCCAGCATTTCGGCACTGCCGTATAGCAGCGCAAAGCTCGGCTATAACCGCCGTGCGGGTGCGCTGGGCACGCGCAGGTTTGGAGTGATGTAAATGCCGGCCGCGCGGAACACAAGTTTATAGGGCAAAACCGAAAAACTTCGCTTTTTGGTCTTTTACTTTTTCCAAAAAGCATTGAAACAAAAAAGAAAACTCCCCTTTGTGAAGAGAAATGTTTAAGGCGGGGAAATGAAGTGCTGATTTTTGGTGAATATCACCGTAAAGCCTTGACAAATCTGCGGTTACCGGTGTTTGTGGCGGCGGCTTGTGTTATAATCTTAACAATCCTCGCGCATATATGCGTACAAATTAGAATTCATACACTTTGAAAGGACTGGTCATAAGGATGGAGCATTTAGTTTATTGTGACAACGCCGGAAAGACAGGAGAAAAAGCTCTCGACAAGATTCTTGCCGGGACAAAAACAATGGTGGTCCGCGGCGCCGCCGGGAGAAAAATCCCTCATAGCCGTGTTTTCGAGGGAGAAGCTTTATATTTTATGCAAAAAGGAACCACAAGTATTAGCGCAAAAGCGATTGTGAAAAATGTTCAAAACTATGTCAAATTGACGGAAGATGAGATTAACAAAGTGTTCGACGATAATCAACCCGCGCTGAATCTGTCTGATAAGCAAAGGGAAAGATGGCACAAAAAGTGTTTATGCCTGATTGCGTTTGATGATGTCGAGCAGATTGAACCTTTAGATTTTGACCATCAAAATAACATGGACGACTGGCTGATTGTTGAAAAAATCGCTGATATTGTGGTAGGTACAAGTATTCCTTATAACTATGATAATTCCAAGTTTTGAGATTATCAAATTCCAGTTTATCGAAAGGCGGGGTGAAATCCCCGCCTTTTTTTGATAAGTTTCCAACTCCCGCGCTCTCGTCTTTGTGCGGAGTTTTCTTTTTTGTTTCAATGCGCCTCTGCAAAAGTAAATGCAAAAATAGCGGGTATCCTACATAAGACAAACGTCTGACAAGCGTATTCAGCAAATCACAAAGAATCTTATTGTTCACAGGACGGCCATTTATCAGACGAAGCGCCACGCGCCCGCTTTGCGGGCGGGAGCACAGGCGCAGCTTGTTTGCGCCTGTGCTCTGCTTGGAAACCTGTTTTCAAGTTGTTTTACTTTATACACTCGGAGGAATGTGTTTTTGTGGAAACCCACTTTGATATTGAAAAACTGAATAGAACACCACAGAAAAAAAGCAAGCTGTTGCGGCACGCGGGCCTTGCGGCTCTGTCGCTGTCGCTGATTTTAGGTACGGGGATTGCCGCAGGCTCTGCGCTTGCGTATGACCTCGTGCCTGTCGGGCACGTCGTCGGCATTCACATCGAAACAGACGGCGTTATGATAGCGGGAATTCCCGACACCTGCCCTGACGGCAAAACAAAGTCTCCGGCAAAGGATGCGGGGTTTAAGGTCGGAGACATTATAGTTAAGGTCGGCAAAGCGCCTGTTTCAAGCGCAAAGCAGCTCAAGGACGCAATAAGCGATGCCTCAGGCGGGCAAATCAGCGTTACAGTTGTGCGCGGAAGCCTTGTTTCGGCAAATGTTGAGGGAACCTCGGTTCCGGCGTTTGCAGGCGGGGCGAATATTGTGACCGTGAACTCAAAGGACAAGAATTATGTCACTCTGTCAGTAACGCCTGCGCGGTTGCCGGACGGAACGTCCTCAATCGGGATTATGGTGCGCGACTCAATTGCCGGAATCGGCACAGTAACCTACTACGACCCGGCGACAAAAAGCTTCGGCGCACTGGGACACGCCGTTTCAGACGGCGAAACGGGCGCTGTTTTTCCGCTGAAAACAGGTGAAATTTCCTCAGCGACAGTCGCAAAGGTGACGCGCGGGAAATCCGGCGCGCCGGGTCAGCTTGAAGGCTCGTATGACTTTGACAAAACAATCGGAAGCGTCGATAAGAACACGAACAGCGGCATTTTCGGTCAAAGCCTTAACGACTTTGACGGCAAGGTCTACACCGTCGCCGAGGAGCACGAAATCCACGAGGGAAAGGCGCAGATTCTTTCAAACGTCGAGGGAGACAGCGTTGAGGTGTATGACATTGAGATAAAAAAGGTCTTCACAGAAAACGACGGCAAGTATACCGACGAAACGGACACGCGCGACTTTTTGATTGAGGTTTCAGACAAAAAGCTGATTGAGAAAACCGGCGGTATAGTCCAGGGAATGAGCGGAAGTCCTGTTTTGCAGGACGGAAAATTCATCGGAGCGGTCACCCACGTTATGATTAACGACCCCGCAAGCGGGTACGGAATCGCGGTTGACAGAATGGTGAATGCTGCGCAGCGGGAAGCTGCAAAAAAGTAAATTTGCCGGTTGCAGCAGGATGTTGCGGCGAGGTTTCGCCGAGATGTCCTGCTGTTTTTTTGCCTTTAGCTAAAGTGTATCGGCGGACGGGTTTTTGCTTTAAGGACTGGCGGTCGGTGCTGCTTAATGCTCGTTCACCAGGGGCGCTGGTGGCAGCGCAGAGGTGCCGCTACGCGCGGCGGCGGTTACTTTTTTCCGCTTCGCCGGAAAAAAGTAACCAAAAAAGGGGCGACTTCTTTAGAAGAAGCAAT
>JAISLF010000028.1 GCA_031260605.1 Oscillospiraceae bacterium | reverse complement strand
ATAAAAAAAGATTGCTTCTTCTAAAGAAGTCGCCCCTTTTTTGGTTACTTTTTTCCGGCGAAGCGGAAAAAAGTAACCGCCGCCGCGCGTAGCGGCACGCCTGCGCCACCACCGGCGCCTCCGGTGAACAAGCATTAAGCAGCAATAAGCAGAAGTCCTTAAATCCAACAAACCGTCCGCCAAAACACTTCAGCCACCGGCAAACAGAAATCTCCGCCGCAAGCAAAATCCCACCCAAACAAAAATTCCCCGTAACACGAACGTAAAATTCCTCTTGCAAAACAACCCAAAAATGGTTATAATGTTTATCGGACATTTTCTAATTCTCAAACGTATATTCTACGGGCTGCGGCATTATGCTTCCGCAGCACTTACTTAAATTAAAGAGGAACTACAGTAATGAAGAAAAGAATTATAGCATTCACCGTAATCGCGCTGCTGATTTTCAGCGCCGCCGCCTGCACCGTGGTGAAAGAGGATATGATCCCCGCCACTGACAGTCCGCCGCCTGATTCAGGCGCACCCGCTTCCGGGGAACTGAAGACGGAGCAGTGGCTCGCACCGGACAAGACAATTTCAGCTTCATTTTCCGAAGCTCTGCCGGACGATTCGACCGGCACTGCGATTGACACCGAGGCAATTCACGTCGGGCAAACGGCTGACGGCAAGGACATTTTCGCAATGCTGCGGCTGCCGCTTGAGGGAACCTGGCTTGCCGGTGAGGTAAGCTCCGCACGCCTGTTTTTGAAGCTGAAGGACGGCGCAGAGCCCGCTTCTGTGAGAAGCGGACTCGTTGGTACAATATGGGATCTGTCTTTTACAACACGTGCAGAAGCCCGTGCCGCAGTTCTTGAGGACACGCTGAAGACAATCGACGTAAAAAAAGAAGCGGACGGCTGGTTCAGCCTTGATGTGACGGATTTTGTGAAAAGCTGGCTTTCCGGCGAGGTGCAAAACTGCGGTCTGGCTGTGTTTGGACTCGTTCCGGGGCAGGAATCCTCATTTGTGTCCGCCGACTGGGCGGACGACGACGGCAATTACGGCCCGTTTCCGTATCTTGAGGTAAGCGGCAAGGAGGGCGCGCGCGACCTGTCTTACGGCAAATTCGGGTACACAGAAACGCCGCTGCCCGGCTTTGCGGAGGATCAGGGCGGCAACTGCCTGTCCTACGCGCTGCGCGACACGGATATGATTTTCTCCGACAGTCTTGGCGTGGAATCCGGTAAGCTGCGCGAGAGCTATGAGTCCTCCGGAACAGACGGAGTTGCGGAATATACGGCGGAACTGATTCTTGCGTATGTTGAGGCGCATAAGGACGCGCTGCAAATATCAGGATTCCGCAGGATTGACGGGTTTGACGCCGAGATTGACGCGGCAAAGGAATACCGCATTGCCCTGCGCGTCGGAATCCAGACAGACGACGAAGGAAACGCCGATTTTGACTATGACGGAACCTTTGATTACCACCTGTGGGCACAGCTGAACGACGGACAGTGGGCGCAAAAATTCCCGCTTGATCCGTCGCAGATAATACCGTGCTCAGCCCCCGGACTGTCCCCCTACAAATACCCGTGGGACGCCGCGCTTTACTGGGGTATGAAGTTCCAAAATTTTTACGGCAGCAAAACAATATATTTTGCGATAACAAAAGACACGGAAGAATTCACAACCCACCTGAGCGCCGCAAAATAAGAGCGGACAAACAAAACGCCGTCCCCAAATTCGCTATGCGGCGAATTTGGGGGCGGCGTTTTTCTATGACTTTAGTTTTCGTAGCCGTACAGTATCGTTACAACCTCGGCTCTCGTCGCAGTGTTCTGCGGGCCGAATGTGCCGTCAGGATACCCGCCGACAATTTTGTTTGCCGCGCTCCACTGCACCGCCGGGATTGCCCAGTCGCTGATGTCGGATTTGTCGCCGAATGTCAGCACTACACCGGAATAGTCCTTATTGTCGCCTTTCAGCTTTGCATATTTGTACAGGAACGCAACCGCTTGCTCGCGTGTTACGCTGCCGCCGGGGTCGAATTCGCCGCCCCCAACGCCGGAGGTTATGCCGCTGTCCACCGCCCACGAAACGGCTTTAACATACCAGTCGTCCGACTTTACGTCGGTGAACGCCGTTGTTGCCGCGACTGCGGGTTTGCCTGCAAGGCTGTACAGCACCTGCACGAACTCCGCGCGCGGCATTGTGTTGTTCGGGCGGAATGTGTTGTCAGGGTAGCCGGTGACGACGGAGTTGTCGGATGCCCAGGTGACGTAGGGGGCGTACCACGAACGTGAGGAGATGTCCGTGAATTTTGGCGGGGAACCGTTTTTTTGCAGACCGAAACTGTATTCGCTGAGTTGCGGTGGATTAAGCCCAATAATATTTGCTTCCGAGGCAAAATAATTTAATTGGCAATACAAATGCCGAAGCCATATATGATTTGACACATCAAGTGTTGTTAGGTTGTTTTCATTGCAGAACAGAGTCTCCAAATCCGGATTTTTAGAGATATCCAATATGCTCAAGTCGTTATCATCGCATCGTAAATCTCTCAAAGCCTGGTTGAGAGTCACATCCAGTGTGGTCAGCATATTCGACGAGCAGTACAGCAGTACCAACGCAGTATTTTGAGATAAATCTATAGTAGTTAAATTATTTTCTGAACAGTTCAGTGCTTCCAACTCAGTGTTTTTTGATACATCAAGCACATTTAGATTGATTCCATAGCACCAGAGTTCTCGTAAGGACGTATTTCTTGATAAATCAAGTTCATTCAGATTGGTACCATAGCACCAGAGATCCTTAAGTGCAGCATTCTTTGACACATCAATCGTCTTGAGCGGATTATTGTCGCAAAGCAACCACTCAAGGTTCAAGTTCTTTGATACATCAATTTCTGTCAGTTTATTATTGGAACACCGTAGGTACCAAAGTGCAGTATTCTTTGATATATCTAATGATGTAATCAGATTACTATCGCACACTAACTCCTCAAGTTTTGAGCTGTTTGCAACATCAATTTCAGTTAATTTATTATTGCTACAATCAAGAAACAACAATTCAGTACAGGCAGACACATCAATCGACGTAAGCTGTACGCTCATTTCAAACTGAGGGTAGTCAAATATAAGCTCTACCCATATAACATCGTGTCCGAAGATGGATTTTGGCACAACAACGTTGGTATCTGAACCAATGTACCCTCTAACATATGCCCCCTCACCATGGATTGCATCCGGGTTGCTGCTGTCACGCAATTCGTACACAAGCCCGTCCGGCGTGAATATCTTAGTCGTCCCTGCCGCTGCCCTCCCCGGCAGTAGCACCGCAAGCCCAGCGAGCATAACCGCCGTTGTCAACGCCGCCAATATGTATTTCGTCAATGTTTTTTTCATAGTGAACACTTCCTTAGCACTTAGTCTGTAAGTGTTATACTATGTATACCACAATTTATCCTAATTTGTCAATGGAAATCGAAAAATTACCACAATACGGCAGCGGGCAGTAGCGCATAAACTCAACATCACCTTTTTCTTGGGTTTTTAGAAAAAGCGCAAGCGAAGCGCCGCCACAAATTCGCCAAAGGCGAACAATCCAATAATGAACAAACGGGGGGAAATTCATTTCCCCGTTTGTTTACCTAATTCCTCACTTTGACGGCGACCGGCACCCACGTCAGACGCAACAACCCGCACCGCCGTCAAAGTGCAGCGGAGCGCAGAAATTTTCGCTTGACATTTCCCCGTTTGTGTGCTACAATCAGGCTATCCTATTACGCAGCAAACGGAAACAGACCCTTTCCGCCGCTTGCTTCGTTTCAGGAATAAACGCCGTATTCCGGCGAAAAGAAAGGAAATTTCAATGATTACGAAAGACCAGAAGACCACGGTTATCGAAAGTAACCGCACACACGAAAAGGACACAGGCTCGCCGGAGGTTCAGATTGCGATTCTCACAGAGCGTATCGCACAACTGACGGAGCACCTGAAGGTTCATAAGAAAGACAATCACTCGCGCCTCGGACTGCTTAAAATGGTCGGCCGCCGCCGCAATCTGCTTGACTATCTTATAAAGATTGATATTGAGCGCTACCGCGCTATTATCGCAAAACTCGGAATCAGAAAATAGGGGTTATCCCCCGCCACCCAGACCGGCAGTGATTGGTTTATACCTCACTGTCGGTCAACGCTATTGTCGCTTTCCTTCAGCGGTTGAAAAGAACACCACAAATTGCGCGCCGGTCTGTCTTGCGGCGCTGCGCGTATGTTTAGACGCTCTTTTCAGGTGCTGACGGTTTGCGGTAAAATTATATTTTATCTACGGAGAAAACCGCAAAATGATTATCAAAAACAGAGAATTCCCAAATTTCAAGTCATACTCAATAGAGCTTGCCGGGCGCACCTTAACGCTCGAAACAGGTAAGCTTGCTGAACTTGCAAACGCCGCAATCCTCGTGAAATACGGCGACACAACCGTGCTTTGTACGGCGACCGCCTCGGCACGCCCGAAGGACGGGATTGACTATTTCCCGCTGTCTGTAGACTTTGAGGAAAAGCACTATGCCGTCGGCCGTGTACCCGGCGGGTTCCTGCGCCGCGAGGCCCGTCCGTCAGAGGCGGCGGTGCTTGCCGCCCGCGCGATAGACCGTCCTATGCGCCCACTGTTCCCGTCCGACCTGCGCAACGACGTCGTCATTTCCTGCACGACGCTTTCGGTGGACAACAACTCAAGCCCGGAGATCGCGGCGGCAATCGGCGCGGCAGCCGCAATTTCAATCTCTGACATTCCGTTCAACGGACCTATCGCGTCCGTAAACGTCGGCTATGTCGGCGGCGAGTACGTCATCAACCCGACGCTTGCGCAGAAAGAGGCGTCGCAGATGTTCCTGACGATTGCCGGAACGCGCGAAAAGATCGTTATGATAGAGGCCGCGGCAAAGGAAGTCCCGGAGGACGTCGTTCTCGGCGGAATCAAGGCGGCGCACGTTGACATTAAGCGCATTATCGAGCTTATCGACAAAATGGTAGCCGAAATCGGTAAACCCAAGTTCACATACGACCACGCCGCGTTTAACGACGAGCTGTTTGCCAAAATCGTTGACAAATACCTGTCTGAGGTCGAAAACGCCCTCGATACGGACGACAAGAATATCCGTGACACGCGCTATAACGCCGTCGTCGAAAAGCTCATCGCAGAGTTTGGCGAGGAGTATCCGGAAATCACCTCGCAGCTTGAGGAAATCACTTATAAGATTCAGAAAAAGGTCGTCAAAAAGTGGCTGCTTGCAGGCAAGCGCGTAGACGGCCGCGCGTCGAACGAAATCCGCCCGCTTGCGGCGGAGGTCGGCGTTATCCCGCTGGTACACGGCTCAGGTCTGTTCTCACGCGGGCAGACGCAGGTGCTGTCTATCGTGACGCTCGACACTGTCGCGGCGCAGCAGAAGCTTGACACAATCCATGAGGAAAAGCTAAAGCGCTATCTGCACCACTACAATTTCCCGTCCTACTCTGTCGGTGAGGCGCGCTCCTCGCGCTCAACCTCACGCCGCGAGTACGGCCACGGCGCTCTTGCCGAAAAGGCGCTTGAGCCGGTTCTGCCGTCGCTTGAGGAGTTCCCGTATACAATCCGCGTCGTGTCTGAGGTTCTGTCCTCCAACGGCTCAACCTCGCAGGGCTCAATCTGCGGCTCAACGCTTGCTCTTATGGACGCGGGCGTTCCGATAAAGGCGCCTGTCGCGGGAATTTCCTGCGGACTTATCTCCGACGGAGACGATTGGAACACGTTTATTGACATTCAGGGCGTTGAGGACTTCCACGGCGAGATGGACTTTAAGGTCGGCGGTACAAAGGCCGGCATCACGGCAATCCAAATGGACCTGAAAAACGACGGTCTGACGTACGCTGTCATTGAAAACGCGCTTGAAACAACGCGCGAGGCGCGTATCCAGATTCTCGACGAGATTATGTTAAAGGCAATTGCCGAGCCGCGCACAACCCTTGCGGCGACGGCGCCGAAGATGATTTCTATGAAGATTCACCCGGACAAAATCCGTGAGGTTATCGGCTCCGGCGGAAAGGTCATCCAGAAAATGCAGGCCGAAACGGGCGCAAAAATCGATATTGAGGACGACGGAAGCGTGTTTATCTCCTCCGCCGACATCGAAGCCTGCAGAAAAGCAAAGCAGATGATTGACAATATCGTTTTCGTGCCGGAAATCGGCAAGCTGTATTACGGTCAGGTCGTGCGCATTCTGCCGATCGGCGCGTTTGTCGAGCTTGTGCCGGGCAAGGACGGTATGGTGCATATCTCAAAGCTTGAGGATCACCGCGTGGCGACTGTTGAGGATGTTGTAAACGTCGGCGACTACACCTGGGTCAAGGTAATGGAGATTGACGAGCGCGGCCGCGTGAACCTGTCACGCCGCGACGCAATCAAGGAGCGCATCGCAAAGGGTCTGCCGATAGACGCGAAGTAAGTAAATTCGGGCTTGCACTAATAAATACCTAAAACGTGGAGCGACAAAAAAATGGCTGAAAAAACATATGGAATTGACATTGCGGGACTTCACAGGGAGCTTCCTCTCTGCCCCGCGTCTGACACGCTGACAATCGCGGCGTTCGTCATCTTCGGCGACGTTGAGATGACCGTTCGCGCAGCAAAGGCGCTTCTGGATATTGCGCCGGAGTTCGACTATCTGGTCGCACCGGAGGCAAAAGCAATTCCGCTCATTCACGAAATGGCGCGGCAGTCCGGGCGCAATGAGTATTTTCTTGTGCGCAAGGCAAAAAAGCTGTATATGGACGGGGTTTTTGAGGTAACGGTAAACTCAATCACAACAGTCGGCGAACAGAAGCTCTATATGGACGGGGCGGACGCGAAAAAGATAAAGGGCAAGCGCGTACTCATTCTTGACGATGTTATTTCAACAGGCGAGTCCCTGCGCGCCGTTGAGTCGCTTGTGGAACAGGCAGGCGGGATTACTGTCGGCAGAATGGCGATTCTCGCCGAGGGCGACGCAATCGGCCGCAAGGATATAACCTACCTTGCGCCGCTGCCTCTGTTTGACAGTGACGGCGCGCCGCTGAACTAAAAAAGAACGACTACTGCAAAACGGGGCAACAAATCAAACTGCCCCGTTTTGTTATTATGCGGCAATGTCCGCCCTATGCCCTTTTGGTACAAAGCAATGAACTACAACACAATTCTATTCGACGCGGACGGCACGCTTCTTGACTTCGACTCCGGCGAGCGTGCGGCGCTTCTCGGCACAATGCGGCAATTCGGGCTGTCTCCCTCTGACGGCAGCTATGCCTTGTACCACAGCATAAACCTCGAAAAGTGGAAGCTGCTGGAGTGCGGCAAATTAACGACCGGGGAAGTGCAAATCTCCAGATTCGCGGACTTTTTGGCGTGTATAGGTCGTTCCGAGCTGTCGCCCGAGAGGTTCAACGCGGAATTCAAGCAGCGGCTTTCCGGCTCCGCAATACTGATTGACGGCGCTGAGGAAATCGTCCGCACTCTGTCTGCAACTCACCGTCTTGCGGTTATCACAAACGGTCTTGAGAAAACACAGCTGGGCAGATTTCGCATTTCCGGCATAACAGACTGCTTTGAGGGCATTTTCACGTCGGAAGCGGTCGGCTTCGCAAAGCCCGCGCCGGAATACTTCGCCGCCGTGTTCCACGAGCTTGGGCTTTCCGGCACGGACGGCGTGCTTGTTGTGGGCGACTCGCTGTCGTCTGACATAGCGGGCGGCGCGGGGTACGGAATCGACACCTGCTGGTACAACCCCGCAAAAAATGTGAACCACACGCAGATTAGGCCGACTCATGAGATTGCGGAGCTGTCGGAGCTGAAAAACATCGTCTAACAACACAAATGCAAACACAATTCCTCCCCACAACTAAAGACGAGCTTACCGCTCTCGGCTGGTACTACTACGACTTTCTCGTGGTCACCGGCGACGCTTATGTTGACCACCCGTCCTTTGGCGCGGCGGTCATTTCGCGCGTTTTGGAGAGCGCGGGATACCGCGTTGCTGTTCTGGCACAGCCTGACTGGCGCAGTGCGCGTGAGTTTGCCGCAATGGGACGGCCGCGCTACGGCTGCTTTATCGGCGCGGGGAATCTCGATTCCATGGTTGCAAAGTACACCGTCACAAAAAAGCGACGCAGTACGGACGCGTACTCACCGGGCGGTGCGGCTCAGCGCGGGTTCGACGCAGACGGCAACAGCATATACGAAAATCCGCGCGCACAGGAGCCTGACAGTGAGCAAGTCAGCGCCTCCTCCGCGAAAACGTACGACATTCGCCCCGACCGCGCTTCAATTGTGTACTGCTCGCTTGCGCGTGAGGCTTTTCCGGGTCTGCCCGTTATTCTCGGCGGACTTGAAGCCTCCCTGCGCCGATTTGCACACTACGACTACTGGGAGGACAAGGTGCGCCGCAGCATTTTGTTCGACGCAAAGGCGGATTTGCTCGTCTACGGTATGGGCGAAACCGCGACGCTTGAAATAGCAAAACTCCTGTCGCGCAAAACGCCTGTTGATGAGATACGCGCAGTTCGCGGGACTGCATTTTCGGCGAAAAGCGCGGACGAGTGCGCGTTTTCCTATGCCGAATGCGCAGGCTTTACGGAGGTCTCCGACCGGTCTAACGACGGACGGCGCGCGTACGCGCAGGCAAACCTTATTCAGTACGACGAGCACGACGCAACCATAGGCCGCGCCGTGCTTCAGCCGCACGGCGACAGGGTGCTTGTCGTCAACCCGCCGCAGCCTCCCCTGCCGCGCGAGGAGTTTGACAGATGCTATGAGCTGCCGTACGTCCGCGATTACCACCCGAAATATGAGCCGCTTGGCGGCGTACCCGGAATTGCCGAGGTGAAGTTCTCTGTTGTGCATAACCGGGGCTGCTTCGGCGCTTGCAATTTCTGCTCTCTGGCATTTCATCAGGGGCGCACGGTTACGAGCCGCAGCGCGGCTTCTGTCGTGCGCGAGGCAGAGATTATTGCCGCAATGCCCGACTTTAAGGGCTACATTCACGACATCGGCGGCCCGACGGCGAACTTCCGCGAACCATCTTGCAAAAAGCAGCTGACGCAGGGGTTCTGCCGTGACAGGCGCTGCCTTTCGCCCACGATGTGCCCGAATTGCCGCGTGACGCACACGGAATACCTGAACATTTTGCGGCGTGTTGCGGCAGTTCCCGGCGTGAAAAAGGTGTTTGTGCGCTCCGGTATTCGGTTTGACTACCTTGTTGCGGACAGTAACGGCGAGTTTTTCTCAGAGCTTGTGAAAAACCACGTGTCCGGGCAGCTGAAGGTTGCGCCGGAGCACTTTTCAGACGGCGTCCTTGCCGTTATGGGTAAGCCCGAGAACACAGTCTATCGCAAATTTGAGGAAAAATTCAAACAGCTAAACGAAAGGCACGGCAAGAAGCAATTCCTCGTGCCGTACCTAATATCAAGCCACCCCGGCTGCACCATTTCAGACGCTGTTTTTATGACGGAGCAGATGATTTCCTGCGGAATCACACAGCCCGAGCAGGTGCAGGACTTTTACCCCACGCCGGGAACGCTCTCCACCTGTATGTACTACACCGGTCTTGACCCATATACGCTTGAGCCTGTTTTTGTCCCGAAAACGCCAAAAGAAAAAGCGCACCAGCGTGCGCTTTTACAGTGGAAAAATCCGAAGAACCGGGGACTCGTCGAGGCAGCGCTTATTGAAGCGGGACGTCCTGACCTGCGGCACAAATTTGGTCTGACCCGCCCTCGCGGCAGAACACCAGCACGGGGAAGCGCAGGCGGTAGCCGGACTCGGTCTGATCCCGGCTCGGCTCAAAAAGACGGCGGGACTTCAGTGAAAAGCTCTCCCCGTCAGGAACAAAATCCGCCTCGTAAAAGGAATAACGGGCACAAAGGCTCTTCTCGATGACGCAAAATGACCTTATCGCCGTCATTCCCTCGCCGGTAAGCTTCGCATAGCTTTCCTTTGCCGCCCAAACGCGCGTAAACGCAGAGTCCTTGTCCCTGAAACCGGCGATATATTCGTTCTCGGCGGGTGAGAAAAACGCTTTTTCCACCTTTTCGTTTCTGCCGGTCAGTGTCTGAATGTCTATACCGCAGGGCGCGTCGGAAACGCAGGCGGCAACAAAGCCCTCCGTATGCGACACGGAGAAGTGCACCTCCGGCACACCCTCAAAATACGGCTTGCCCTTCGCAGTTTTCAGGATATTTGTTTTGTCAAAATCCCGCCCGAGTTCTGCTTTGCAAAGCTCCCGCAACAGAGAAAAAGCGGATTCATGCGAATCCGCTGTAATCTCTGTTTTTTTTGCGCCGTAATACAGCACAGTCTTTCCTGTTTAGTTCAGTCCGACTTAAAAACGACCCGACTTCGCGCGGAAGCAAGCGTCGCAATAAACGGGCTTGTCGTTTGTCGGCACGAACGGGACAACTGCTTCCTTGCCGCACTCTGAGCAAACTGTCGTGTGGAAGGTCTTGGGTGCGCGGCGCGCCTGCTTTTTGAGCTTTCTGCATTCCGGGCAGCGTGTTGGCTCAGTGTCGAAATTGTGGGATGCGAAGAATTCCTGCTCACCGGCGGTGAACGTAAACTCTAACCCGCAATCCTGGCATGTTATAGTCTTATCCTGATACATAGTACTCTCTTGTTTTTTAGCGTTTATTACAAGGAATTCACACCTTGTCTTAGTAAGTATATCCGCTTTGCACAGGTTTGTCAAGCGAAATAATTACTTAAAGCAACATAATAATGAATTTTGCGTTACAAGGCGGTTACGAGTTGTTACTCCCCTGTGTTGATTTTACGCTTGTACCAACGTTTTTTCTTGTTTGCTGTAATAAGAAAATGGCATTTTTGCGGTATTACGGCTATGACGTAATTAATTGTATTTTATCGAATTTTGTCGAATGCCGTGTTGGCACAGGGCTGCGACGGCAAGGCTCCGTCCGCCGTCGAAACCTCCGCATTTTAGCACCAACCCATACATAATTCCTATTTTACAAACCCAAATTGCCGTGATATAATATACAAAATCATATCAGGAGACACCTCATGTCATTTCAATTTCTTCCCGTATCAGACCGCATTAAGAAAATCCGCGAAAAGCGCGATGTTTTTCTCGGCGGCAGGTACATGACAATCAACTCCGAGCGCACGAAAATCTACACAGACTATTACAAGGCTCACGAAAATGAATATCCGATACTAAAGCGCTCCGGCGCACTCAAGACCTGGGCTGAAACACGCAAAATCTCTGTGTTCGACGATGATATTTTCGCCGGAACTCCGGGTCCTGAGGAGCGCACGCTCTCGCCCTATGTCGATTGGTCGGTCGCGTGGATTCCGCACATTGTTTACGACGATGACGCAACCTTCAAAAAGGCGTGGCAGAACAACGACGCGGTTCATATGTCAGACGAGCAGCGCGTTGTGTTCCAGGAGGCGTATGAATACTGGAAGGATCGCAGCCTGTCCGCTATGGTCGGCGGCGCGGTGACGGACGATATTCTCGGCGCATTCGGCAACGGCTGCATTCTCAACTCCTTCGGCAACGGGCCGCTCGCATCCGCCGTTTCGGGAATGCCGCAGGGTCACTATATCGCGGGCTTCGGCAAGGTCGTAAATGTCGGCTTCGGGGCAGTTCGCGCCGAGGCGCAGACTCATCTTGCAGAGCTGCGCGGCAAGGTTTTCGGTACAGACGCCGAAAAGCTTATGTTCTACCACTCGGTGGTTCGCGTGTGCGACGCGGCGACAACGCTTGCAAAGAGGTTCTCCGCCGCCGCCGCCGAAAAGGCGCAGTCCGAATCCGGGGCGAGAAAGGAAGAGCTGCTGCAAATGGCAGACAGCCTTGCTTGGATTATGGAACACCCAGCGCGCACCTACTGGGAGGGCTTGCAGGCTATACTACTGTACCAAATCATTATCTCGACAGACGCGCAGCAGCACGGCACCTCCATGGGGCGCGTTGACAAATACGTCGGACATCTCCTTGAGCGCGACCTGGCGGCGGGTACGATTACGCAGGAGCAGGCGCAGGAATACACAGACGCGTTTTTGCTGAGAATCTCGGATATTATCGTTCTGCCCGGCATTATGGTTGACAATAAGCGGCTCATCGAGCTGAACGAGTCCGGCATGAGCCTTTACACCGCAATCTACAACGGACTTACAGCGACAGCCGGAATCGCGCTGACACTCGGCGGTCAAAAGCCGGACGGGTCTGACGATACCACTCCCGCGACGTACTGCCTGCTGCAGTCCTACGGGCGAATGAAGCTGCCCGACCCGACGGTTGCGCTGCGCACGAACAAAAACACGCCCGAAGAGGTTTGGCGGCTCGCAATTGAAAGCTCAAAGCTTTGCGGCGGAATTCCGCAGTTCCAGAACGACGCGGTTATTGTCCCCTCGCTCAAATCACTCGGATTTTCCGATGAGGACGCTTATAATTATTCAATCGTCGGCTGTGTTGAGCCGGCGGGAACCGGCAACGAGTGGCCTGCCTGCGGTATGACGGGTAAGGAATCCATCTGGAATATGATGGACGTTATCCAGCTTGTGATAAACGGCGGCGTAAACCCGCGCACAGGCGTTGCGGCGACGCCCTGCCCCAAGCTGTACGAGTACAAGAGCTTTGACGAAGTGCTTGAGGCTTTCCAAAAGGAAATGCAGTACGTGCTTGACTGGACGGTTACCTACTCCAACGTCTTTGAGATGGTGTATTCGCACTATTTCCCGTGCATTGCCGCGTCAACTATGCTGGACGGGCCGCTTGACAAGGGAATGGACGCGACAAAGGGCGGCTGCAAGTACAACCGCACGGGTCTCACGGCGTGCGGCACGGCAAACGTCGGCGACAGCCTGCTTGCAATCAAAAAGCTGATATTTGACGAGAAAAAGGTCACCGGCCGCGAGCTTTACGACGCGCTTGCCGCAAACTGGGTCGGCTACGAGGACCTGCACGGCTACATCGAAAACGAGCTGCCACATTACGGCAACGACATTGACGAGGCGGACGATATGGCGTCTTGGGCGCTCGGTCTGTTTGCCGAAATTATGTCCAAGGAGCAGGGCGCGCGCGGACACTATTCCGGCGGCACCTTTACCATGACGGCGCACATTTATATGGGCAAAATGCTCGGCGCGACGCCTGACGGACGCTACGAGGGAACGCCGATTGCGGACGCGATCTCGCCGCGCCAGGGCTTTGACAGAAATGGCCCGACGGCGTATCTGCGCTCGGCGGCAAAGCTCCCGCACGTGAAGCTTACAAACGGCGACCAGCTGAACATTAAGTTCACGAAAACCGCCGTAGACGGCGACGTCGGCGCGACAAAGCTGCGCCAGCTGATTCAGTCTTACTTTGAAATCGGCGGAATGCAGGTGCAGTTCAACGCCGTGGGGCCCGAGGAGCTGTATGCCGCGCAGGCCGACCCGCTCAAGTACAAGAGCCTGATTGTGCGTATCGCGGGCTTCTCCACGTATTTTGTGACGCTCGACAAGAACACGCAGGACGATTTTATCAACAGAACCGCACAGACGATATAACATTTCCCCTGCCCTTTGGTTCTCCTTGAGCCGAAAAGGGACTCCTTAGACCAAAATCCCCGGTGCGAAAACACGCGCCGGGGATTTTGGGTTTGTTGGAGGGGGATTAGTCTGCGTCGGGGAGGGCAAGCTGCGCCGCAAGCCACGCGTCAAACGGCTCGGTGCGGGTGGTGCGGGAGTAGATGAACTGTAGGTTTTCTCTCGCAGAGGTCATGTTCGGATGAGTTTTGCCTAATTTTTTCAAACGAACCCGATACGCGCGGATGTACCATACAAGCGCAATCGCATACTCGCCGAGGTTTCCATACACAGTCCCTATGTTGTTGTAGCTTGTAGCGGTATCGGGATGTTCTGTGCCTAACACCTTTTCGCAAATAATCCGGGTTTTTTTATACCACTCCAGCGCAGTCTTGTAATCGCCGAGATTGTCGTACGCACACCCTATGTTGTTGTAGGTTGTGGCGGTGTCCGGGTGTTCCACACCAAGCACCTTTTCGCGAATCACCCGGGCTTTTTCGTACCACTCCAGTGCCGTCGCATAATCGCCGATAGCGTCGTACACAAACCCTATATTGTTGTAGGTTGTGGCGGTGTCCGGGTGTTCCACGCCTAACACCTTTTCACTAATAATCCGGGCTCTTTCGTACCACTCCAGCGCAATCTGATTGCTCGCATAGAAGTTCGTACGCACTTCCTATATTGTTGTAGATTGCGGCGGTATTGTGGTGTTCTGTACCGAACACCCTTTCGCTGATAATCCGGTCTTTTTCGTACCACTCCAGCGCAGTCTGATACTCGCCAAGCTCTTTGTACGCAATCCCAATATTGTTGTAGATTGCGGCGGTATTGTGGTGTTCCGTACCGAGCGTCTTTTCGAAGATAATCCGGGTTTTTTCGTGCCATTGCAGTGCAGTCTTGTAATCGCCGAGATTAGAATATCCAAAACCCGCTTTATTATACATCCACCCCGCACACTCTTGCAGCACGTCATCTTCGCCGAGCAACTGCACAGCCCAATCTGCAACCGCTGTCGCGTGGTTTACGTTGCGTGCAAATGCCGCGTGAGATTCAATGTTACCAAACTCAAAGCTGAATACTCTTATCAACAATACCAAGCTTTCCTCCAGCCACTCCTTCTCCTCCTCCCCAAGCTTCTCCCGCACTACCTCCTGCACCAGGCGGTGTACTCGTATCGCGTCGCCGTCGCGCGCTGCAAGCGAGTACTTTGTCAGCTCATACACAACGTCGTCAAGCTCGTCTGCCAGCTCGGTTTTCAGCGGCTCCAGCAAATACTCTTGTCCCTGCCGGAATATCTCAAGCGGAATATCGTCCGGCGCGAGGTAGGCGCACATATTCAGCAGCTGCCGGGCGCTCTCGCGCTCAATCGCGGCAAAGGACAGCTCCCACGTTGCGGTTACGGACTCCTTATAGTTCAGCGGACGGGTTTTGTCGAGTATCCCCAGCCCTTTTTCCAAGCTTTTCAGATACGCGCCGCAGGTCGTGCCGCGCGTCGCGATATACGCGCCCGCCTGCTCAAGCGCAAGCGGCAGGCAGCCGAGCCGCTCCGCAAGCCTGCCCGCGTCTGCGTCCGCGCGTCCGATACGTTTGTTCAGAAACTCCACAGCCTCTTCCGGGGAAATCGGCGTTATGTCGAGCGGTTTGTAGTAGCCCGTTTGCGCGCTGCGCGTTGTTATAATGACGTTGCCGCGATTGTCGCGCGGACGGTATTGCTCCAGCAGCGCGAAATCCTCCACGTTGTCGTAGATAAACAGGAATTTGTCGTTCCGGTCAAACCACTCAAGCACGGCGGTGAGCACCGCGTCGAAATTCGCGTCCTCGCGGACAAGCCCGAGCCTCAGCGCAAACGCGCGGTAATCATTTTGCAGCGTAATCTCGTTATCGGCGTTGCACCACCAGATAACGTCGTACCGCAGCGCGTTTCGGTACGCGTATTCAAGCGCTATTTGCGTCTTGCCGACGCCGCCCAGACCCGCAACAGTCTGCGTGAGCGCGATCGCCTCGCCGGAAGCAAACGCGTCGCCGAGCTGACGCATAATCTCGCCGCGCCCGGTGAAGTTAGGGTTGCGGGAAGGCATACGCAGCGACATCAGCGCGCGGGGAAAGGGCGGCTCCGCAATATCCGTAACCGGAAACGCCGGCTCAGTCGTCGGGCGCGTTTTAACTTTAATTTTTTCGAGTATCTCCGCGGCAGCGGCGTCCCTGTCTTTGCCCGCGATATTGATATAAACCCGCGATTTCAGCAAGCCTTTTGGCTTGAAATTCTCAATAAGTATGGGTAAGGCTTGCCCCTCTTCGAGGTTAGTCCATTCTTCCTCGCAGTTTTCCGATTCCATATATGCCCGTGACAACACAAGCACTACGCGTTCGGATTCCAGCAGCGCGTGGTGCATTTTCGATTTGAAATTGTCGCCCGCACGGAAATCATATTCCTGCATTATTGTTGTGTAGTTGTTTTTCCGCAGCAGCCACTCAATCCAAACTGCATACGCGGTATCCTGTTTACTGTTATAACTGATGAAAAAATCTTTTTTCTCGCCCATAGCCGTCGCCCGCCTGCGTTTGTTTATTAATCTCATTTTAACACAAGGCACGGCATAATACAACAATAAATTCAATATTTTGGCACATTTCTTTGAGCATGCAAGCGATTCCGCTTGACAATTTTCGGCCGATAACGTATACTTTGCGTACTAATCACCAAAGCTATGACAATTCACGCTCTCCTACACAACCTAATATCCCTGCTCTACCCGTCCCGCTGCGCTGTCTGCGACACGCTGTCACAGACAGCGCTTTGCGCAAAGTGCGCCGCTGAATACACGCCGTCAACCGCCGCAAAGCACGACATTGCGGGGCTTGACTCGTGCTTTTCGCTGCTGCCGTACACGGGCAAGGTTCGCGGCGCTGTGCTCAATCTCAAGTTCCACGCAAGGCTCGATATTGCCGCGTCCCTCGGCCGCGCGGCGGCAGTGCTTGCGCCGTTTTTGGCTGATGACATTGACGTTGTGACGTATATCCCGCTCTCGAAAAAGCGCAGCCGTGAGCGCGGTTACAATCAGGCGGAGATTTTCGCGAAAGCGTTTGCACGGAGTAAGGGTATCCCCTGCCGCGCGCTGCTAATCCGCACGCGCAACACCGCGGCAAACTCCGGACTTTCGGCAGCGGCAAGAAAGGAAAACGTCTCCGGCGCGTTTGCCCTGAAAAGCGGCGTTGCGATAAAGGGCAAGCGCATTCTGCTGTGCGACGATGTTCTGACGACCGGTTCGACTGTTCAGAGCGCGGCAGCCGTGTTGCGCAACGGCGGCGCGGCAACGGTATCGGTGCTGTGCGCGGCAAAAACCAAGCACATAAGCGACGACTCGCCGGACGACAAGAATTAAACCCCGCACCGCCGTCAAAGTGGCGCGGCACCGCACCAAATTCGCCAAAGGCGAATAAAATCCAAATCCAAAAAAACAGGGGAATTCATTTCCCCTGTTTTTTCTCCTTATTCCCTCACTTTGACGGCGACCGGCACCCGTTGAAACAGCAACAACCCGCACCGCCGTCAAAGTGGCGGTAGCAAAAGTTTTTATTGACAATTCACAATTTGTGTAGTATCATAGTTTTAATATGGCGTTATTTTAGCCGACTTAATTTTGGAAACACAAATCTTGTCAAACACACCTGAAAAAAAAGAAACTTTCTTCATCTCAACCCCGATTTATTACCCGAGCGCAAGCCTGCACATCGGGCATACCTACTGCACCGTCGCGGCGGACGTTATGGCGCGCTACAAGCGTCAAAAGGGCTTCGACGTGTTTTTTCTCACGGGAACTGACGAGCACGGTCAGAAAATCGAGGACATCGCGAAAAAAGAGGGTGTCGCACCGCAGGAATTTGTGGACGGCGTTGTCGCCGGAGTCCGTGAGCTGTGGGAGCTGATGAATATCTCCTACGACCGCTTTATCCGCACGACAGACCCGGCGCACATACTGTCGGTACAGCGGATTTTCCGCGCAATGTTTGACAACGGCGATATTTACAAGGGCGTTTACAAGGGCAAATACTGCAAGCCCTGCGAGAGCTTTTGGACTGAAACTCAGCTCGTGGACGGCAAATGCCCGGACTGTGGGCGCGAGGTGTCTGACGCGGAGGAGGAGGCGTATTTCTTCCGCCTGTCGAAATATCAGAACCTGCTGATTGAGCTGTACGAGGACATTCCGGACTTTTTGGAGCCGGAATCCCGCAAAAATGAAATGCTGAACAACTTTCTGCGCCCCGGACTTGAGGATCTCTGCGTGTCCCGCACGACGTTTTCCTGGGGTATTCCCGTTGATTTTGACGAGGGACACGTTGTTTACGTTTGGGTAGACGCTCTCTCAAACTACATCACGGCGCTCGGCTATGAAAACGGCACGTATGACGGGTTTGAAAAATTCTGGCCTGCTAACGTGCATTTTGTCGGCAAGGAAATTGTCCGGTTCCACGCGATAATCTGGCCCGCAATGCTTATGAGTCTCGGTCTGCCGCTGCCCGAAAAGATATTCGGTCACGGTTGGCTTGTTCTCGGCGGGGCGAAAATGTCGAAATCCACGGGCAATGTTGTTGACCCGAATATTCTTGCCGAAAAATACGGCGTAGACGCGCTGCGGTATTTCCTGCTTCGCGCGTTTCCGTTCGGCTCGGACGGCGACTATTCGGAGGACCTGCTCGTTTCCGTCATCAACTCAGACCTTGCAAACAAGCTCGGAAACCTGCTGTCGCGCACCGTTTCAATGACGGAAAAGTACTTTAACTCCCGCCTTTTAGATGATTTTTCTCCCGAGCCGCAGCTTGACGAGCCGCTGATTTCAGCCTGCACCGCAACCGTCCGCGAATTCGACGCGGCAATGGAGCGATACGACTTTCAGGGTGCGCTTGAGGCTGTCGTTGCGCAGCTGTCCCGTGCGAACAAGTATATTGACGACACCGCGCCATGGATTCTCGCAAAGGAGCCGTCAAAGCGGCCGAGACTGTCGTCTGTGCTGTACAACCTACTTGAGAACCTGCGTATTGCGGCGGTGCTGCTGACTCCCTTTATGCCGACGGCGACGAAGGAAATCTTTACTCAAATCGGCGCGGATTCAGACGAGGCGCAAACCGACACCGTGTACGGAACACTACCGGCAAAGGCAGTTGTCCGGCGCGGAGAGAATCTCTTCCAGCGGATTCAGACGGAAGAATGAACATTCCGATAAAAAAACTTCGTGAAAGCGCGACCTTGCCAAAGCGCCAGTCGAGCGGCGCGGCGGGATTTGACCTCTATGCCGCACTCCCTAAGAACGAGCCTGTTGTAATCGCCCCCGGCATGGCCGAGTTTATCCCGCACGGCATTGCCCTTGCAATACCGGAGGGGTTTGCGGGATTTACGTACGCGCGCTCCGGTCTTGCCGCAAAAAGCGGCGTTGCGCCGTCAAACTGCGTCGGCGTTATAGACAGCGACTATCGCGGAGAGCTGATTACCTCTCTGTACAACCGCTCTGACGCGCCGTTCACGGTGCACTGCGGCGACAGAATCGCGCAGCTTGTCATTACGCCGATTGTTGCGGCGGAGCTTACCCCGGCGGACGAGCTGCCGGAGACTGCGCGCGGTACAGGCGGGTACGGCAGCACGGGAAAATAGGCGGCAACAGCACCGCACACCCGGCGGGAGCAGACTTTTGGCGTTGTTAATAGCGCTTATGATTGCGCAAAAACGCAGAAAGCAACAGGTAGCGGCAAAACAGAGAAGGGAAGCAGAGGGCAGCGTCCCCTACAAAAATAAAGCCCCGTGGCAACGGAGTACGCAACCGCACCGCAAGGAACACCGCAACGCCACCACAACACCCGCCGCGTCGGGACACGCACCGCATTGCAGCACAAGCACGCGGCAGCAATCGTAGCAGCACCGTCCTTCTGTGGTCACCCGTATGGAGTTCGCGGCAAGCACTATCTTACCCCAACAACCCAACACCACGACAGGCTTCGCCCCTGCGTGCGGCGGTGCGGAAGCGTTCGCCGCAACCACTGCGATACGTCGCGGGGACAGGCAAATGCCTTACGTCTCCACCGCAGTTCCCGTATAAAAAGGTGTTTGCTTCTTTACAAAGAAGTCGTCCCTTTTTGGTTACTTTTTCCGACGAAGCGGAAAAAGTAACCGCCCGCCGCGTAGGCGCGGGACAGCGCGAAGCTGCCAAGCTTCGCCCCTATTTCAAACACCGCAATCTGCGCCGCAGGTCTACGCTTGCACCAGAGTAAAAGCACAACAAAGTGGCAAAGCAACCCCCGGGCGGCAGGTTGCCACCCCTACGTCCCAACAAAGTTTCTGCAAAACCCCGGCAAGGGTCACGTGAAATCCACCCGGATTTATCAGCAACGCGCTAAGTCCACACCCCGCCCTGCAATTCAACCAACATTTCCGCGAATACTACGGCATTCGCGTACAAATAATATAACGGAGGCTTCGCGCGCGTCATTTCCGCACCGCGATAATTTTACTATGCACGACGGTCACTCACATTCACACAAGGTCACCTCAAATAAAGAAGCGCAGGCTTACCTTGAATTCACGCTAAAGCACAACCGCTCGCACGAGGAGGAGCTGACAGCCCTTGCGCACGACCTTGACCATTTGGGTCTCGCCGCCGCCGCCGAGGAGGTCAGAAACAGCCTTGAGGACTCAAAATGCGCAAGCGAGCATATTCAGTGGGCGCTTGAGGCAATCGAAGAATAAGCCCTGCCGCAAGCCGGCATGGCTTCGCCATTCACCGCCAACAGGAGGCAACGTGCGATAGTCTCGCGCTTACTTAAAAATTATGTGTTTATCAACAGCTTACAGAGATGAAAAGACCGATTCGTCCGTTCTTGCGACGAATATAACAAATATCCGCATTGACGGAGACCGCGTTTTCCTCACCGACCTGATGGACGAGACCATCGAGGTGGAGGGTGCGCTGCAATTTGCCGACCTTATCGGCGGTTATGTAATCATATCTTCAAAGTAGGAATAAAAAATGTCAGCACCTATTGTAATAGCTTTCGCCGGCAAGGGCGGCACCGGTAAAACCACCGTGTCGGGTATCCTTGTGCGGTATCTTGTGTCCTTAGGTAAAAAGGTGCTTGCGGTAGACGCAGACCCGAACTCAAACCTCAACGAGGTACTCGGCGTTGACCTTCCGGTGACGCTTGGCGACGTGCGTGAAAGCCTCGCCGGGCGCGAAAAGTCCGGAGAGCCGATACCCGGAGGTATGTCAAAAGCCGCGTACGCGGAATTCGTTATGGGAGACTGCCTTAGCGAGGAGGACAACTATGACCTGCTCGTTATGGGGCGCACACAGGGGCAGGGCTGCTACTGCTTTGTCAACGGACTGCTCAAAACGCAGATTGAGCGCTACGCAAAGTCCTACGACTATATTATAGTCGACAACGAGGCGGGACTTGAGCACATCTCGCGCGGAACACTGCCGAGAATAGACATTTTGCTTCTCGTTTCCGACTGTTCGCGGCGCGGAATCCAGGCAGTCGGCAGACTGTCGCAAATGGCAAAGGATTTGCGGCTTGAGCCGAAGCGTGAGGGGCTTATTGTAAATATGGCGCCTCAGGGCGGGCTTGCGCAGGGCATACTTGACGAGGTCGCGGCGCAGGGTCTTAATCTCGCCGCTGTTTTGCCGCGCGATGAAGAGGTATACGAAGCCGACGCGGAAGGAAAACCGAGCAGTGAACTGCCCGAAACAAGCGCAATAAAGTCCGCTATGGGTCAGCTGTACGCATTTTTGCTCAGCTGATTTTTTTCTTGTAATGCTTTTGCGGAGCCGCACAGCTCCGTTGATAGTCAGTAAAAATACTGCTTTAATTTTGTAATAAGCGCGGCGGCTAACGTCAGCGTTTTCGGGCGTCGTTTGCCCGTTTGTATGTATTGGGAGAAAACAAAAATGCCGGATCAGTATAAAACCAGCTCCTATGACGTCAGCTTTAAGATAGACGGCGTTCAGGAGCCGGTTACAATAACCGCGAACCACGGTGAGAATATTCTGGAGCTTGCGCGCAAGGCAAATGTCGCGATTGACGCGCCGTGCTCCGGTAACGGGAGCTGCGGCAAATGCCGCGTGCGCCTTATCGGCGGGTCTGTGTACTCGAAAATTTCGCGCCACATAACGGATTTCGACTTTGACAAGGGCTGGCGTCTCGCCTGCGAATCCTACGTTGAGGGACCGTCGCACTTCTTTGTGCCTGACATAGCGCAGGCATACAAGTCCCGTCTGCGCGTCACGGATATGACGAGCGAGCGCGAAATGCGCATTTTCAACAAGCTGCTGCACGAGCTGCGCGAGACCGGAATAACGCGTCACAGCGGGTATTTTTCGGCAAAGCTTGAGCTGTCCCCGCCGACGCTTGACGACACTATGCCGGACAATGAGCGCCTGAACCGCGCCGTCCAGGCAATAACCGGAACGTCAGACGTTTCGATTCGCTACTCGCTTTTGCGCCGTCTGCCGGACATTCTGCGCGATAACGACTGGAAGGTTCGCTGTATGCTTATGGAGGATCGCGGCGGAATCCGCATTCTCGATCTTATGCCGCAGAACGACGACGAGATTATGTGCGGCCTTGCAATCGACATCGGAACAACAACGGTTTCCGTCCTGTTGGTTGACCTTGAAAGCGGTAAAATCCTCTCAAAAGGTTCCTCCGGCAATGGTCAGATACGCTTCGGCGCGGACGTTATTAACCGCATTATTGAACAGCAAAAAGCCGGCGGCATTGAAAAGCTGCGTTATGCTGTCGTACACGAAACGCTTCTGCCGATTATACACAAGCTTTGCGACGATACCGGCACAAGCATGGAGCGCATTTACCGCACCGTCGTCGCGGGAAACACCACAATGTCGCACCTTTTGCTCGGCGTAAACGCAAATTACCTGCGCACAGAGCCGTATGTGCCGACATTTTTCAAAATAGATTCGCTGTTCACACGCGAAGTCGGAATCGACCTGTCCCCCGGCTCACGGATGACGCTTTGCCCGAATATCGGCTCATATGTCGGCGGAGATATTACCTCCGGCACGCTTGCCTCGATGATATGGAACAAGCAGGAGCTGTCCTTGTTCGTTGACCTCGGCACAAACGGCGAAATCGTGTTTGGCAACAGCGAGTTTTTAATGTCCTGCGCCTGCTCGGCTGGTCCCGCCTTTGAGGGCGGCGACATTAAGTGCGGTATGCGCGCAACAGACGGCGCTATTGAGAGCTGCGTAATCGACCCCGTAACGCTGGAGCCTGAAATTTCGATTTTCGGCGACATTGCGGAAAAGCCCGTAGGACTGTGCGGCTCCGGGATTATAGACGTTATCGCGGAGCTGTACCGCACGGGCACAATCAACGGCAAGGGCAAGTTTGTCCGCGAATCCCCACGCATTGTGCGCAATGAGGAGTACAACACCGCAAAGTACATCCTCGCCTTTCCGAAGGAGTCCGCAACGTACCGCGAGGTGTATATAGACGAGACGGATATAGACAATTTTATACGCACAAAGGGCGCGATTTTCTCCGCAATCAGAACGCTGACAAAGCAGCTCGGCTTTTCCCCGATGGACATTGAAAAGGTTTACGTCGCGGGCGGAATCGGCTCCGGGCTGAACGTGAGAAACTCAATCTGTATAGGAATGTTCCCCGACCTGCCCGAAGAGCGCTTTGAGTATATCGGAAACTCCTCGCTTTCAGGCGCGTACTCCGTGTTAACGTCCGCCGCGGCGGAGGAAAAGATGTTTGAGCTGTCCCGCGCTATGACATACATTGAGCTGTCCACCCAGCCGGAGTATATGGACGAGTTCGTCGCGGCGTGTTTTTTGCCGCACACAGACGAGACGCTGTTCCCGAATATCGTTGCGGATTAAGGGCGGGCTGGCTATGCAAAAAAAATTAAAACCGGAGTATTTTCTCATATCTGCCGTTATCGCTCTTACTGTACTTTTCACTGTATTGCAGTTTTTCATCCGTATGGCGCGTGACGACTATATGTACGCAAGCTATTCCCTGCACGGACTGCGCGGTTTTGTATCCGGCTTTATTGAGCAGTATAAAACCAATAACGGCAGAGTTTTTGTACACAGTATTCTCTCTCCGCTTTTACAGCTAAAGCAAATACCGTTTCAGATATTTAATTCCCTGCTTTTTATCGCACTGCTGTTTACCGCGTCGCGGCTATGCACAGACCCGGCTGAGATACATAACAAGCGCTCTCGCCTGCTTGCCTGCCTGTTTGTTGCGGCTTGCGTTCCTCTAATCGGCATTAATATATTGCTAGACAGTGTATTTTGGGGCTCCGGTTCGCTTAATTACCTTTTTCCGTCTGTGCTGTTTTTGGTCTTTCTGTGTCTTTTGCAAAAATCAAAACCGAATTTTTGGCTTTTACTCATCGTTTCCTTTTACTGCGGACTCACAACGGAGATGATGGGACTTTTGCCGGTTGTTGCGATTTGGTATGACTTTTTCACGAGCAAAAGCCGCATAACGCCGCTGCGCCGCGCGATAATTTCGCTCGCTGCAATAGTCGCATGGCTGACGATTATGCTGGCGCCGGGCGTAATAAACCGCCGCTATTCTTTTTACGGGAGCAGCGCTCCCTTTTATGAGCAGGCGGTGATAAATCTCAGCCACTTTTCGCAAATTATTTTTGAACCCAAGAGCATGGGGCTTTTGCTGTCCGTTATAATGGCGGCAATCGGCCTGTCAAGCGGCAAAAAAGCGCTGAGAATCACGGCCTTTGCCGCCTCAGTGCCGATGCTTATATCGTGGTTTGTGCCGATAGTCGATAACTACTGGCGAATCGCGCTCATGCTCGCGGCATTCGGAGTTATATGCGTGCACGCCGTAATATTGTTTTTGCGCCGGGACTTTTTACCGCCGCTGTTCTTTTTATGCGCGCTGTTTTTGTCCGCCGTCGCGCTTGTTGCGCCGGCAATATTCGCACGGATTATGTTTCCCGTTATGCTTATGCTGCTCATTTACGGCGCGTGCGTCGTCGTGAGACTGGAGTTCCGCTTTACCGCCGCCGCAGTCGGCGCGTTGGCGGTCGCCGGCGGAATTACGCTTGTTGTTTTTATATCCGGCTTTGCGCAAAACGCCGCGATTACCGATAAAAACAACAGAACAACAGACGGACATGTTCAGCCGCTTGCGAATATTGAGTTTTCTTGTGATACAGAGCCGATGTTCGGCTCCGAGACGTGGCGCGAGCGTTACGGCATTCCGCCGGAGCTTGAGATAACCATAGACTGGAATCTCACATCCGTGAGCTATAAGGACACCTTTATTTCCGACGAGGCGATGATATATCACGGCGTTGTATACGTGCCGCTCGGTCAGGTGACTCGCGCTTTCGGCTACAAGCTTTTGTGGCAGTGCAATACGGCAGTTCTCATTTCGGAGAATCGAACGCTGTTTTTTGTCCAGAATTCGCGCACAGCTGCCATTGACTACAGGTTCGGGCGGGCGCTTTTGCTGGATTATGCCGTACTGTACTACAATTCGCGCAATTATGTAGCCGAGGCTGACCTGCAGAAAATCCTCGATTTAGCGGCGTTGTAAATCAACCTGCAAATGGAAAACAGACCGCGAAAGCAGGTCTGTTTTTCAAGTTAGGGCGTGTTGACTATTTTTTTGCCGCGCGGCGACAGCGTTCTGCGCAAAACAGTTTGCTTCACATAAGCAACCACAGGTGAACAGGCTATGAACGACTTAAATACTCAAATTACCGCCGAGCTTTCCCGTCTCGGGGCGGATTTAGTCGGCTTCGGCGACCTGACAGAGCTGCCTCCCGAGGTTCGGCACAATATGCCTGTCGGAATCAGCTTCGGAATTTGCGTTCCGCGCGAAATTGTGCGCGGCATAGCCGAGGCGCCGACGCTCGAGTTTTGGGACTACTACCATTCCGGGCAGGACGACCTTGCGCAGCTCGCCGAAATGAGCGCGCAATTCCTGCACTCGCTCGGCTTGACGGCTGTTCCGATAACGAAAGAAAACGTGAAATTCGTCGGTCCTCTGCGCTCGGAGCTGCCGCTTAAAACGCTCGCGACTCTGGCGGGACTTGGCTGGATCGGCAAGTGTGCGCTGCTTGCCACAGAGCGCTTCGGCACAGCAATATGGTTCGGCGGCATACTGACCGACGCGCCGCTTACAACCTCCGCGCCGATTACCGAATCAAAGTGCGGCGATTGCAATGTGTGCACGCAACGCTGTCCCGGCGGCGCGGCTTCGGGGCTTTTGTGGAACGCCGGACTTGACCGCGACGACTTTTTTGACGCGCAAAAGTGCGCCGCTGCAGGGCGTGAACGCGCAAATGCCTACTTAGGGATAGATTATCCGCTGTGCGGCAGGTGTATCGCGGTGTGTCCGAGAACGCGGCGGTATCTTGAGGGCGGCGAGTGACAGGCACGGCTTGTTGTAGGAGGCGTTCTGTATGATTTTTGAAACGGAGCGGCTGTTGCTGCGCGAAATGAGCATTGACGACCTGCCGGCGCTCTCAAAAATACTTCAGGATAAGCAAACAATGCGGGCGTACGAGCACGCTTTTGACGACGAGGAGGTTCGCTCGTGGCTTAACCGGGTCGCGCTTGAATCCTACGCAAAGCACGGCTTCGGGCTGTGGGCGGTTGTATTAAAGCAGACCGGCGAGATGATCGGGCAATGCGGACTTACGCTTCAGGAAGCGGACGGCGCGCAGGTTCTTGAAATCGGGTATTTGTTTCAGCGCGCGTTTTGGCACAACGGCTACGCCGCCGAGGCGGCAACCGGCTGCCGGAGGTACGCTTTTGACGTTCTCGGCGCGGACGAGGTTTGCTCTATTATCCGAGACAGCAATCTTGCGTCAATGAACGTTGCAATCCGTGTCGGAATGACCGTGCGTGGCAGCTTCACAAAGCGCTATTACGGCATAGATATGCCGCATTACATTTTTTCGGTGCGCCGCCGGAGCAGCAAAGAAATCTGAGACCTCATTATGCCTAAATACCGCAAAATGCTAATGCTGACAAACCCCGCGCTTGACGCGATATTCCCTTTGCTGTCGTCGCAAAGCAGAACGACAATCTGCGCGTGGTGCGCAGACTGCGCCGAGCGCGATATATTGCCTATATACGAAAAATATCTGCCCGGAGACACGCGCGGCAGGAGTCTGCTTGCGCTTGCACGCGAACACCCTACAAAGGAACTGAAAGCGGCGGTCAGACAAGCCGCAAACTCCGTTTGGCTCACCGCAAAGGAGCAGAACCACGAGCCTGCCGCGCAAACCGCCGCAAGAGCAATCGGTCAGGCGGCAAGCGCGATAAACACAATCACGCACGCCGTCGGCATTATGCTGTACGGTGCGCTCTCGATTGCGTATGACGCGCTCGGAAAGGACGCGCCGTGGGCGGAGCTGGAGCAATATGCCGCCGCCGAGTGTGAGAAAATGCTGGCGGCGCTGCAAGCGGTCGCCGTCGCGGACGAGCCAAATCCGTCAAATATTAATTGGGGCTGCTAAGGGGATTATCTGTTATGACAATACGCCAAATCAAAATCACCGACTACGACGCAGTTCTGTCCCTATGGCGCAGAACACCCGGTGTCGGGCTGAACGACATTGACGACAGTCGCGACGGGCTATCAAGATACCTTGAGCGCAATCCGCGCACCTGCTTTGTCGCCAAAGGTCAGGGTCAGAACGGTATCGCGGGCGTGATAATGAGCGGACACGACGGCCGCCGCGGCTTTATTTACCACACCTGCGTTGACGAAGCATATCGTGGCAACAAAATCGGCACCCGCCTTGTCGAGGCGGCTCTCGGCGCACTGTCGGCGGAGGGTATCAGCAAAACGGCGCTTGTTGTGTTCGGGAGCAACGAGCTTGGCAACGCGTTCTGGGAGAGTGTGGGCTTTACCCCCCGCACAGACCTTGTGTATCGCAACAAGGCGCTGACTCATATGACCGGAATTGACACTTAGCGGGAGACAGAATATGCCCTTAAACATTATTCACGGTGATATAACGAAGCTGCGCGTTGACGCAATCGTCAACGCTGCAAACACAGACCTGGCAATGGGCGGCGGCGTTTGCGGCGCTATCTTCAGGTCGGCGGGAGCACGGGAGCTGCAGGCCGCTTGCGACAGGCTCGCGCCGATAAAGACAGGCGACGCGGTAATTACGCCGGGTTTTTCCCTGCCCGCAAAGTACGTCATTCACGCGGCGGGTCCGATATACCACAGGCAAAACCCCAAACAGAGCGAAGAGCTACTTTACGCGGCGTACACAAATTCGCTGCGGTGCGCCGCCGAAAGCGGGTGCCGAAGCGTTGCGTTTCCGCTGATTTCAAGCGGCGTTTACGGCTACCCGAAGGACGAGGCGCTTCGCGTGGCGGAGACGGCGATACGTGCGTTTTTGGCTGAGCACGAGCTGGACGTGTCGCTTGTGCTGTTTGGAGAGTGACGCCATGCCTGAAGATGAAATTAATGCAATGATTGAGCTTATGAACCGCGTTTCTGCCAAGCTTACTGACGATTCTGACGTGGTCTGGACGGGCTTCCGCACTGTTCAAGAGCTGCGAGGCGAAATTGACAATGCAGTTTTGGGTTTGCGCGAAGATACAAAAGCCAATTTGTTCAGATTATATCTATTATTTGCGCCGGCAGGCTCACTGCAGGATCATTCAATCGACAACGGCTGGGCTGATGAGTTTATCCGGCTGTCAATAGAATTTGACGAGCTGTATGCGGCGATTAACAGCCGCATTGCGCAGTAGGTGCAGTCGGTTGCGCTTGCCTCATCTCTCCCCTGCCCTAAATTCCGCAATTGCGGTCAAGAAACCAACCCCCGGCTATGTTACACTTGCCTTGAGGTAAGAACACTATGGATAACAGCACTGCCGAACGCATTAAGGCGTACATTTCCGCGCATATCCGCGAGCCGATTACGGCGGCGGACATTGCCCATGCCGCCGGGTATTCGCAATATCACGCCGGACGCGTATTCAAGGACGCGACAGGACTCACGCCTTTCGAGTATATTCGGCGCGAGCGTCTGCTGGGAGCGGCGCACACACTGCGCGGCGGCAAAAACCGGGTGCTTGACGTTGCGCTTGACTATGTGTTTGACAGCCACGAGGGCTTTTCGCGGGCATTCACAAAAGCGTTCGGCATTGCGCCGAGGCGGTTTGCGTCGGCACCGCGCCCTGACGGCTGGCTGATTCCGTATCGTGTGCTCACCCAAAAACCAACACGCATAAAGGGGAATAACATGAACGAAAAAACTGCTGTAATCTTCACACAAATCGTAGAACGCCCGGCGCGCAAGCTGCTGCTGTATCGCAGCAAGCGTGCCGACAACTATTTTGACTACTGCAACGAGGTCGGCTGCGGCGAAAGCGGAAATTCCGCGCCGTGGGACTATCTCGTCACGGTAAAGGAAGCGCTGGGCGAGCCTGTCGGGCTGTGGCTGCCTGAAAATATGCGGCCTGACGGCACCGGAGTCTACGCACACGGCGTTGAGGTGCCTGCCGACTGGCGCGGCACTGTGCCGGAGGGCTTTGAGCTGCTGGACCTGCCGCCGTGCAAAATGCTCGTATTCCAGGGCGAACCGTATGACGATGAAGATTTTGAGGAGGCAATCGGCCGTCTTTGGGAGCGAATCGAGAGCTTCAACCCGGCGGTTTACGGCTACGAATACACACCGGAGACCGCCCCGCGAATGCAACTTTCTCCGCAGGGCTGGCGCGGCTACATTGAGATGCGCCCGGTGCGTCATGTAGTATAGCATAACCGGTTAACCCGCAAAATTCCGCCGAAAAAGTCGGACATATCGTCAGCCGCTGTGCTATAATCAGTTCAAAGGGAGGCGAAAAAATGAATCTTCTATCTGAACTGGAGGCGGCTATGCGGTACGTCGAGGCGCATATTGACGACGAGCTTGGCGCGGAGCAGGTGGCCGCCGTCACGTCATACTCGCCGTATCATTTCGGGCGGCTGTTCTACTACATCGCGGGGATTTCGCTGTCGGAATATATCCGCCGCCGCAAGCTGTCCCTCGCGGCGGCGGAGCTGCAAACAGGCGCGGCGCGTGTGCTTGACCTCGCCGTAAAGTATGGGTACGATAGCGCGGACAGCTTTTCGCGGGCATTTGCCAAGCAGCACGGAGTCACGCCCACGGCGGCGCGCCGCCCGGGGGTGACGCTGAAGATTTTTTCACCACTGACCTTTCAAATTACAGTGAAAGGAGTGAACGAAATGAATATGCGAATCGAGGAACACGAGGCGTTCGAGGTTTTCGGCATAGAGCGTGTGTTCGCAAACGGAGAGGACGAGCTTGTACCGGACTTTTGGACGGAGCTGCGGCAAAGCGGCGAGTACGAAAAGCTGGCGCGCGCCGCAGGAGCGCACAATGCGGACGGGCGGCACGGTGTAAACGCCGTCTGCGGCCACTATGAGACCGGTGAGGACAGCTTTCCATATATGCTGTTCGCGGTAAAAAGGCCTGACAGCGTGACGGACGGCTACAAAATCGCGCGGATTCCGAAAGCAACGTGGGCTATTTTCCGCAACGAGAAAACCGACCGGATGGGATCGGAAATTCCCAATCTTTTCAGCCGCGCGTACAGCGAGTGGCTGCCAAGCTCCGGCTACGACAAGGCTCCGGGGCCGGACAATATGGAGATCTATTATTCCGCTGACCGCGGAGGGTATTTTGAGGAGGTTTGGGTTCCTGTGCGGAAGCTGCTTTGAGGAAAGCTGGGCTTTTTTTCGATTAAGCAGGGCTTTTTCTTTGATGTAGCGCTTTTGTGGCGGCAGGTGCTTGCTGCCGTTTGCCGCAGGGTGCTATGTTTGTAATTGCGGCGAAGCTTCGCCTCGCCGCACAGCTATACGCCTACGCGGCGGGCGGTTCCTTTCTTGTCTTGGCAAGAAAGGAACCAAAGAAGCCGCTTTTGGGCTTAGGCGGGTTGCAAAGCTGCAAGTGTACGTGTCCGTGCGTCCGGATTCGGACAGAATTGCCGAGTGACGGGCTTCAGCCCTATGTGCGGACAGTAGGTGTCGGCGGGTGTCAACCAGAATTTGGTGAAGCCAACCCGCACCGCGCCCTGCGCTGTTGCGTAGGCACCGTACCCGCGTGTCCCGACGCGCAAAGCGCGGAGGTAGACGAAGGCACCCGACGCGCCCACATAGCAGGGTACGTCGGTTTTACGCAAAAGTCTGCGGCAAACCAAACAAGGGACGTCGAGGACGCCGTCCCCTACGGTAATTGCTGTGGTAACGGGGCAATATCCTGCGCCGCAAGTTTGCACCCGCCGTCACAACAACCCCCACCGCGCCGGGACACGCACCACATTGCCGCACAATGTGCGGCAGCAATCGTAGCAGCAATTACCTTCCGGTTGGCACCCGACGGCAGTTTGCGGTAACTTATAGCCTTACCCAAGCCGCCAACCCCGCGACAGGCTTTGCCCCTGCGTGCGTCGGTGCGGAAGCGTTCGCCGCGACCACCGCAATACATCGCGGGGAAAGGCACACTCTGCTTTGCCACAATTGCAGTTCCCGTATAGAAAAAAGATTGCTTCTTCTAAAGAAGTCGCCCCTTTTGGGTTACTTTTTCCGGCGAAGCGGAAAAAGTAACCGCCCGCCGCGTAGGCGCTCTGCAGCGCACCGCGGCGAAGCTTCGCCGCAATTACAAAACCGGCACCCCGCGCCGCAGGGGTGCGGTTCGTCTCCGAAAACAGAACAAACCGTTTGGCGGAGCAATACACCGCCCCTACGTCCGCCGAAAGTCCCTACGAAACCGCAACAGTAGGACGCTGAGGGCATCGTCCCCTACAGAGACGAAGCCCTGAAAATCCCCACCGCCCGCCGACAAACAAAAGCTTTAGGCAAACAAACCTTCAATACTAAATGGTGCTTTTTCCCTCTTGCAATTTCCCGCTATCTATGCTACAATTATTATTCGGTAATTTGCTTATTTTACCGCACTGTATTAACAATCTACACCCATTGGAGATAAATAAAATGAAAGAGAACCTTCACCCCACCTATACGCAGACGACGATCACCTGTTCCTGCGGAGAAGTCATCGAAACGGGCAGCACAAAAGAGAACCTGCACGTTGAAATTTGCTCAAAGTGCCACCCGTTTTACACAGGCAAGCAAAAGCTGATTGACACGTCGGGACGAGTAGACAAGTTCAACCGCAAATTCGGTCTCGCCGCACAAAAGTAGCGCGGCGGTACCGCGTTATGCCGCAGGATTTTAATTTGGGCGCAGACGCGCTCCCGAAGCAATACAGCCCTAAAGACGCCGAGAGCCGCATTTATCAGATGTGGCTCGACGGCGGTTATTTTCACGCGCGCGTAAATCCGGACAAAAAGCCTTTTTGTATCGTCATACCTCCGCCGAATGTCACGGGTCAGCTTCATCTGGGTCACGCATTCGACGAAACGCTTCAGGACGTCCTCACCCGCTTCAAGCGGATGCAGGGCTTTGAGGCGCTTTGGCTTCCCGGCACAGACCACGCCGGAATCGCGACGCAGGCAAAGGTTGAGGAGCAGCTGCGCAGTGAGGGCACCTCGCGGCACGAGCTTGGACGTGAAAAATTTCTTGAGCGCGTTTGGGCGTGGAAGGAAAAGTACGGCAGCAAAATCGTCGAGCAGATAAAAAAGCTCGGCGCCTCCTGCGACTGGGAGCGTGAGCGCTTCACGATGGACGAGGGCTGCTCGCACGCCGTGCGTGAGGTTTTCGTCAATCTTTACGAAAAAGGCCTTATCTACAAGGGCAGCAGAATCATAAACCTGTGCCCGAAGTGCGCAACCGCGCTGTCCGACGCCGAGGTTGACCATATCGAAGAGGACGGCCATTTCTGGCACCTCCGCTACCCTGTCTACGGCAGCGGCGGAGTCAGTTCAGACAATGCCACGGATTACGCAAACGCACCCGGGGCGGAATTCGTCACCGTGGCGACGACTCGCCCGGAGACGATGCTCGGCGACTCTGCCGTCGCCGTGAATCCGGAGGATGAGCGGTACACGCACCTTGTCGGCAAAACGCTTGTTCTGCCGCTTACAAACCGCAAAATTCCCGTGATTGCGGACGAATATGTTGACCGCGAGTTCGGTACGGGGTGCGTGAAAATCACGCCGGCGCACGACCCGAATGACTTTGAAGTCGGCAAGCGTCACAGCTTGCCCGAAATTTTAATTTTAACACCCACCGCCGTTGTTACAGGCGGCACCCGCTATGACGGACTCCCCCGCTTTGACGCAAGAAAACAGATTCTTGCCGACCTTGAAGCGCAGGGGCTGCTTATAAAGACAGAAGAACACCGCCACGCCGTCGGACACTGCTCGCGTTGCAACGAAACGGTTGAACCGATGGTGTCCGAGCAGTGGTTTGTCAAAATGGAGCCGCTTGCGGCGAAAAGCCTCGACTGTGTGGATAACGGCGGGATTAAATTCGTGCCGGAGCGGTTTGTCAAGACATTTGACAACTGGATGAACTCCGCCCGCGACTGGTGCATTTCGCGCCAGCTCTGGTGGGGTCACAGAATCCCCGCGTGGTACTGCGAAAAGTGCGGCAAAATCACCGTTTCGCGTGAGGACCCGACGGAATGCTCTCACTGCGGCTCGCACGAGATCAAGCAGGACGAGGACGTGCTGGACACGTGGTTTTCCTCCGCGCTGTGGCCGTTTTCAACGCTGGGCTGGCCTGAAAAAACACCCGAGCTTGAGTATTTTTACCCGACAAGCGTGCTTGTCACGGGGTACGACATACTGTTTTTCTGGGTCGCGAGAATGATTTTCTCAGGGCTTGAGCAAATGGGCGAGCGTCCGTTTGAAACGGTGCTGTTCCACGGCCTGATTCGAGATGAGCAGGGACGCAAGATGTCCAAATCCCTCGGCAACGGCGTTGACCCGCTTGAGGTTATCGACGAGTACGGGGCTGACGCGCTGCGGTTTAACATCATCACCGGCAACTCGCCCGGAAACGATATGCGCTATTTTCCCGCGCGCTGCGAGGCTATGCGCAACTTCGCGAACAAAATCTGGAACGCCTCGCGCTTTGTGCTGCTAAACCTCACGGTGTCAGACGTCACACTCCCGCCGGAGTCTGAGCTGCGCGCCGAGGACAAGTGGATTCTGACAAAGCTGCACGACACAATTGCGGAGGTTCTCACGAATTTTGACGTGCTGGAGCTTGGAATCGCGGCAAATTCGCTGTACGACTTTATATGGACGGGCTTTTGCGACTGGTATATTGAGCTTGTAAAGCCGCGCCTTATGTCGGAGGACGCCGCCGAAAAGCAGTCCTGCGAAAGAGTGCTGCTGTACGTGCTCACGCACCTGCTAAAGGCGCTGCACCCGTTTATGCCGTTTATAACGGAGTACGTCTGGCAGCAGCTTCCGGCGGTTGACGGCGTTATTATGACGCAGGAGTATCCCGAAGCGGACAAAATCCCGCGTTTTCCCGAGGACGCGCGCAGGTTCGACGCGGTGCGCGACGCGATTTCAGCAATAAGAACGCGCCGTGCGGAGATGAACGTGCCGCAGAAAATGCAGCCGAGCCTGCTTATAGAAACGAACAGTCCGGAGGACTTTACGGCGGGAATCGCGCAGATAAAAAAGCTCGCCGGTATTTCCGAAATAACCGTATCGTCCACCGCACCGTCCGAAACCGCAGGCTACGCCGTCATCGCGACGGCGGCGGCAAAGCTGTATCTGCCCCTTGCCGAGCTTGTGGACCTCGCGGAGGAAAGAGCGAGGCTGAGCCGCGAAATTGCCGCCGCAGAGAAGAACCTCGCGGGCGTTGAGGGCAAGCTCTCAAATGAGCAGTTTATGTCAAAGGCGCCGGACTCCGTTGTGCAAAAAGAGCGCGACAGGCTCGCGGAGCTGACGACGCTGATTGAAAACCTGAAGTCCGCGCTGTCCCGTACGTAGAGATGGCAGGGAAGCCCACATAAACCTAAACAAACACCGCAGAATATACTTTCTGCGGTGTTTGTTTTTTACCACCCTTAGAGCAGAGACAACTGCTGCACACCGGATTCAAATCGCTTCAGATACGCGAACACGTCCTCCGTGCGGTGCATTATACCGTTTTTCTCGCACACACTGCGGTATATGCCGGACAGCCGCGCGTTATTCGGACTCATACACGAGTAGCTGCCGCCGAACGCGCTCTCGTACCGCTCCCGCATACCGGGAAAGTGCCTGTCAAGGGCGGCGTAAAAATACTCCCTGTCGCCGCCGCGCAGCGTCAGTCCAAAGCCGAAGCAGATTATCCCGCGAACGCGCGCGCTGACGCAGTAGTCGAGAATGCCCAGCAGGTTTTCCTCCGTGTCGTTGATAAACGGCAGTATCGGGCTTAACCAGACGACGGTCGGAATCCCCGCGTCTCGCATTTGCTCCAGCACGAAAAAGCGTTCCGCAGTCGTCGAGACATTAGGTTCGAGTATGCGGCACAAATCCTCGTCGTGCGTCGTCAGCGTCATTTGAACGACGCATTTTGTCTTGGCGTTTATCGCGGCGAGAAGGTCAATATCGCGCAGAATCCGCGCCGATTTGGTCAGAACCGCAAGGCCGAAGCCCTGCCTGTAAATCACCTCAAAGCAGTCCCGCGTGACGCGCAGCTCCTCCTCAAGCGGAATATACGGGTCGCACATCGCGCCGGTCGAGACCATACACGGCTGCCGGCGGTGCCGCAGCTGCTCCTCAAGAATCCGCGCCGCGTCCTTTTTTACCTCAACATCCTCAAAAACGTGGTTAATCTGGTAGCAATCGCTCCGCGCGTCGCAGTAAATGCACCCATGCGTGCAGCCGCGAAACACATTCATTCCGTTTTGCGGCGAGAGGATTGTCTTGTATTCGGCGTAGTGCATTGGGTATCCTTGTTGACGGGTGGCGGCTTAAGTGCGCTTCCCTGCCCGGTCGGCGCACTGAAATTATTGCTTTGGGACGCTTGGCAATCTCTCGCGCAGCGTCACGTGCACGGTGTCGCCGGGCGACCTTGCGATTTTCGCGCGAATGTCCTTGCGCAGACCGATAATATGCCCCGGCGTTCCCATTCGCACGAGACTGCCGTCATAAGGCTCGCCGTCAAACGTCGCCCGAACGGGGACGCGTCCCTTGCCGAACTCGGACCGAACGTCAAACGGAATCTCGACATACGCCGCGTCCATCTCCGGGTCTTTTTGGATAACCGCGTCGAATTCGTATAGCTTATCGTTCATTTCGCGGCTTCAACGCACGACACGCGCCACACTACAATCTCCGTTATCAGCGCATACGGAATCGGCTTTGACATCGGCAGCTGAATCGCGCCCTTTGTCGTTTTATATTCCGCCAGACGCTCGGCGAAAAGCTCTACCGCCTCCGCACCGGGATATATCCCGATGCGGCTTTTGAACGCGGCAAAGTGTATGAGATTTTCGCTCTGCCAAAATGTCGGCATTTGCCACGCGATTTTTTCCTTGGCGTTCGGCGCTGCCTTGCGGATTGCTTCTCGGACTCCGCTTAGCATCGGACGCACTTCCTCCGCACAATCGGCGATATACTCGTCAATTGTCGTGATCTTTCCGCAGAAATGGTGTTGGTCTGCGGTCTTGAAGGCGCGCTGACATTTCGGACATTGCCACATTGGAGGTACCTGCCGGATTTGATTTCAACCATTATTCTACTGCATTTGCAGGCTGTAGTCAAGCGGAGAGTTAGGCGCCGCTCTTGTTCCCAATAATATACATTAGCAACTAAATTTACATATTGCAAATCCCCTCTCGCTGTGATATTATCAGCTTAACTAAATACGTTCTTCATGCGGCGCTTGCGCCGCAAACGGAATAGGGTCAGATTCCCTGCGAGCGGGTCACTGTAATGCGGTGCGGCGCAATTGCCGCTGCCGACAAGTCAGATACGTTGAATTATCCTGTGCTTCCCCGAAACGGAGCCGCAGTATGGTATTTCAGGCACGCTTGTATTTAACAGAGCGTGTTTTTTTGCGTTCAGCGGCAACCACACTTTTCGCTGACAGGAAGAACGCAAATTTGCAATAATTTTGTATAAAGGAGGGGCGGTGTTGGCTGAAAAAAAAGACGGAGCCTCCGCTATTGAGCTAACCTTAACCGAGCAGGAGAAGAAGATTATACTTCTTCTGCGTGAAGTAAAATTCGGCGAGGTTAAGGTGGTTGTACAGGACGGAATCCCGGTCAGGCTCGACGAAATCAGAAAATCCATAAAACTTTAATTCATCAGACTGAAAAGCTTTTCAGTCCCGTGCTGGTCGGACGAACCGAAGGCATAACAACAGGCTGTTTTACTGTATTTGCAGTGAGACGGCGGTTTGTTAATTGCCTGCGGTTTTTTTATTTGCGGTAAATATCAAACCAAGGAGTAAAAAGTGAAAAAAACAATACAAAAACTATCCGGAATGCTTCTTTCTGCTGCGCTTTTACTGTCGCTGCTCGTCCCCGTTCCGGCTAAAGCCGCGTCAAGCGCCGGAGAACAGCTTGACAAGACGCTGTCGTTTCTCGCGTCAACGGTCACTGCGCCGCAGTTCGGCACGGGCGGCGGCGAGTGGACGGTTATCGCCCTTGCACGCGGGGATTACGCGCCCTTTGCAAGCTATTTCGGCGATTATTACAGTCGAATTGAGAAGCTTGTGCAGGAGAACGCAGGCGTTTTGCCGGGTTCCTCAAGCAAAAAAACAGAGTATTCCCGTCTGATAATCGCGCTCGCAGCAATAGGCAAAAATCCCCGAAGCGTCGGCGGATACGACCTTACCGCGTGGCTGTCGTCAATGTCGAAGGTAACAGCGCAGGGCATAAACGGCGCAATTTTCGCGCTTATCGCAATTGACTCTGCCGGCGGCGATTTCCCCGACGTTGCGGCAGCAGCCGCTGTAACGGGGTATGACGCGGGAGCAGGCAACGCCAATCAGGTCACGCGCCAGAAGCTGATTGACTCCATTCTGAGCCGCGAGATCGGCAAGGGTTTGCCCGCCGCAGGCGGCTTTGCGCTGTCCGGTGCCGTGCCTGACCCCGACATTACGGCGATGGCGCTGCAGGCGCTGCACCCGTATTACGGCAAGGATTCCGCTGTTACGGCAGCGGCTGACCGCGCGGTTTCCGCACTGTCGTCCGCGCAGCAGGCAAACGGAGGGTTTATATCCTGGGAGTCCGAAAACGCGGAAAGCGCCGCACAGGTAATTATTGCGCTGACGGCTCTCGGCATAGACCCTGCTGCCGACGCGCGTTTTGTAAAGTCGGGCGGAAGCACAGTGGACGCGCTGCTTCGGTTTGCTGACGCGGGCGGCGGCTTCAGGCACGTTTCAGGCGGCGCGGTTGACGGTATGGCAACTGACCAGGCGGCGCTTGCGCTCGCGGCGTACAGCCGCTTTCTGCAAGGCAAGACAGCACTGTATGACACATCAGACGTTGCGCCGGTGCCTGACCCGTGGAAAAATCCGTTTACCGACGTTTCGGCGGAGGACTGGTTCTATACGGCGGTACAATACGCAAGCGCAAACAAGCTTATGAGCGGCGTCGGCGATAATCGCTTTGACCCTAACGGACCTCTGACGCGAGCAATGGTTGTAACAACACTCGCGCGTTCGGCAGGCGCCGAGATCGCGGGCGGTGAATATTGGTGGAGCCGCGCGCGCGAGTGGGGTATGGCAAACGGCGTTACTGACGGCACGAATATGGAGAACGCAATAACGCGCGAGCAGCTTGTCACAATGATGTTCGGCTATGCCAAGCTCTGCGGAGTTGACACGTCGGCGCGCGCAGACCTATCCGGATTCACGGACAGCGGCAGAATCTCCGGCTGGGCGCAGACCTCCGTACAATGGGCAGTTTCCGTCGGACTTATCAAGGGTAAAACGGAAACGGAGCTTGAACCGCTCTCCGGCGCGACGCGTGCCGAAGCCGCAACTATATTTATGAAGTACCTCAAAGCTGTCGCGGTGAAATAGGTATTTTCACACCACCAAATTAAGCAAAAAGCAATAAAAATACAGCGTTAAAAACGCAAAAAGGAAGGCAAACAAAAAAATGAAGGTTTTCAGAAAAAAAGCAATCGCACTTTTGCTCTCGGCTTTAATGTGCCTGTCGCTCATACCGGGCGCGGCACTTGCGTCGAACACAATTAAGGTAATCGCGGACCTTGAGGGCTACAACCTCGGGCAGGGCTTTTACGTAGAGCCGGCTCAGCTTGAGCTGCCTGCCGGGTCAACCGCGGCGGACGCGACTGTCGCTCTTCTTGAGCAGGCGGGACTTACCTACTCTGCGGGCAATCCGTTTTACCTCAGCCGCGTGAACGGCATTGACACCGGCTCTGCTGACACGCCGGACTACATAACAAATGTGCTTAACGCAGGCTCCGGCAACGGCTCTCTCGGTGAATTTGACTATTCGAGCGAGTCCGGCTGGATGGTAACGGTCAACCATACGCTGATAAATACCGGAGCTGACGCGCATATCCTTGCCGACGGAGATGTTATCCGCTGGCAGTTCACCGTGCAGGGCTACGGCGCGGATTTAGGCTTGCCGTTGGGCTTCGGCTCAGAGCCGCTCTACACGCACAGTGACAAAACCGAGCTGCTCCGCGCACTGTTTGCGCCGAATACGGAGGCGGACGCTAAAGCCGCCGCTCTTGATGTAATAATCAATCCCGAAGCGACGGCAGAGCAGATAACAACGGCGCGTCAGGCGATACTTGCAACAATTCCGATTGTTATCGAGACAACGGCGGGCGGACAGGTGCTGTCGCTGCTTCAGGCAAAGCTTGTCTCTGTTTTCGGGCAAAGCGCCGGCAGCTATGACTACAGCGTCGTAAAAAATCTAAAGATTTCAGGCACCGTCACTGCGGCGGACTACACGGCAATCAGAAACGCAAGCTACGCGGGTAATTACATCGAGTCTCTCGACCTTTCCGGCGTATCCTTATCGGGTTCGCTTTCGGGAATGACGAAGCTTAAAAACATAATTTTGCCGAACCTCGCGTCTGTTGCGACCTCCTCTATGTTCAGCGGCGACGCGGCGCTTGAGAGCGTCACTGTCGGCGCGGCGACGACAAGCATAGGTGTCTCGAACTTCTTCAACGGCTGCACAAGCCTTGCAACAATCACGTTTCTCGGGAGCAAGGCTCCGTCGGTTAGCTCCCTGACCTTTAACGGGTCAAACAACGCTACGGCGGGCAGCCGCGTCGTCACGGCGATTGCGCCGGACAAGACAAGCGGCGGCTACAACCTCGCAGCATTCACGCAGTATTTCGCAGATGTTCAGGACGCTCAGCTGAACCCGCCCGCGTCGGCAGGTGAGTTTGCCGCTCTGTCAAGTGCGATTGAGCAGGCGACGGGGCTTGCCCCGCAGGAGGCGCTGTATTCCGCCGCAAGCTGGTCGGCGCTGCAGGGCGCGCTTTCCGCCGCGCAGACGGTAAGCGGCAATGCCGCGGCTACCTCAGGCGCGGTTAATGAGGCGAAAACAACGCTGCTTGCGGCAATATCGGCTCTGGCTTATGACATTGCGGGCATTACGGTTAAGGTAACCCATGGCGCGACAGTCGGGCTTTACTACAAGGTCAAGGCGTATGTCCCGTTTGACAGCTTCCCGCTGACAAAAATTGAAGAGCTGTCTGACGATGAATACGACCTGTATTCAGCGGGCACTCTTGCAAACAAGGCGTACCATATCGAGGCGTTCATTCACGGGCAGACAACGAAGGTCTCGAAAAGGTTTACTGTCGCGGCAGGCACGCAGAACCAGACAATAACGATTGACTTAACACCGCTGTCAGACTTCGCGCCGGTTGACAACACCTATATGAACGCGAACGTGTACACAAACCTGCCGGATTCCGGCACACTTGACCTGTCTGTCGGCGAAACCTTTGACCTTGACACGTTCCGCGTGTGGCAGGCGATGGACGGACAGGTTGAAAACTATTTCATTGAGCCTGACTACACGTTTGAGCTGTTCGGCGACGCGGCGAGTATTGCCCAAATCGGTGCACCGGGACGCGAGCGGCTGCACATAACGGCAGCGCAGACCGGCGTTGCCGTTATAAAGATAACCTACAGCCCGGTTGAGTACTACCTCGCAAACGGCAATAAGCTGTCGTTCAACGCAAACAGCGATTCAGCAACGGGAGTTGTCGTCATAAACGTCGGCGGCGGCGCGGCGTTTGATACGGGACTTACAGCGAAGAACGACTTTGACATTATCTATTTTGACAAAACCGAGGGCGTGCGCGAATACACGTTCACTCCCGCCAACGGAACAGACGTGCGCGTACACGACCCGCTGAACACGGCTGCCTGGGGCAGCGCCTGGACGGCATATGAGGCGGACGACAGCGGTACGTTTACCGTCGCGCTCAAGGAGGGGCGCAATATAGTCGAGCTGAAAAACGGCGGCGCAACGCAGTACTATGTTCTGCGCGCAAAGGGTATTGACGTTACCGTTACGAACACGACAAACCCGGGTCTGCCGCTCAAATCCGGCGACACGGCGGAAATTAAGCTTCTCGGAATTGAAACCGGCATTGAAAAGCTTGCCACAATATACAATCCCGGCTTCGGCACGGCGCTTGCGCCGCAGATTAAGTATACTGACGGCGCAGTGACGGTTGAGAGTGCAAAGGGCGGACAATACGCGTCGCTCACAACGGAATACAAGGTCAACTACACGATAACGGACGAGGACAGCGCAAAGCTCAGCGGTCAGTTCTGGATCGGCGTTATGGGCGACCCGATAGGAAGCCACCGCGCGATACTCCTGACAGGACGCGACCCGAATTTCAGCGCCACCGCGCAGGGACCATACGCCCTCGGCGACCTGCCGGAGCTTGACCTCTGCCCCGCACCCGAACCGGGCGACACAGTAACGGTGTTTACAACATATCAGACGGACGACACGGGCTTTGCGTTTCTTAACGAAGAGCTGGCGGTTCCGGCGGACATTTCCGAGCGGTACGGCTACTCTGACGCGTATCGCGGAGCGGAGGCGACCGCGCTTGACGCACTCGTCGCCGTGCACATCGCAATTTACGGCGACGGTAATCTTGACAGCGTGCTTGCGGTAAATAAGGCAAGCGGCTCTGTTACAACATCCCTTGGCGGGGACGCAATGGCAGACGGATTTTCGTTCCTCGTCAACCATGTAACGCCTTACGACAGCACAAGCGCCTACAACCCGTCCTACGGCTACACGGCATACACCATAAGAGAAGCAAAACTGTCGGACAGCGACAGGCTTCAGTTCGTCAATATGCGCGACAGCTATTGGATGGACTATGCCGCCTGGTTTGAAAACAGCGAGAGCCAGGAGGTAACGGAGCTGTCGCTTCTGCCTGGCGAGGAAGCCGAGCTTGCGCTCATGGGCTTCTATGCTGTCTGGTACTCTACGCTGGGACCTGACGTTTACGAAAGCTACATTGACACAATCTGCGAATCCAACATTCTCACGCTGTTAGTCGAGGATGAGGACGGGTATTTCTCCGCCGCCGTTGACGATTACATCACGACGACAGATGACGGCGACGGAACGTTCACCCTGTCGTTTGCAAACGAGGGCGTGTATTACATCACGGCAGGCGACACGGATTGGGGCGAGGCTGTTGTTTATCCCCTGCTCAAGGTAACGGTCGCCGCTCCTGTGATTACAATCACCGCGCAGCCGCAGAATGCTTCTGTCACAGAGGGCAGCATTTCCGGCAGTCTGTCTGTCACGGCAAGCGTTGCCCCGTCGGGCACGCTCAGCTATCAGTGGTACACCAATACAACAGCCGCAAACACAGGCGGCTCCGCAATTGACGGCGCGACGAGTGCAAGCCTTGCCATTCCGGCGGCTCTTGCCGAGGGTAAGTACTACTACTACGTCGTGATTAGCGTCGCCGGCGCGGAATCCGTTGTGTCAAACGCCGTCACTGTGACAGTCGCGGCAAAACAAAAGGACATAACACCTCCGGATCCTAAAACCCCGTGGCAGAATCCGTTTATTGACGTTGCGGAGGACGACTGGTTCTACAAGGCTGTTGAGTATGCGTCGAAAAACAAGCTGATGAGCGGCGTCGGCGATAGCCGCTTTGACCCGAACGGACAGCTCACGCGCGGAATGGTCGTAACAATTCTTGCGCGGTCGGCTGGCGCGCAGATTATGGGCGGCGAATATTGGTGGAGCCTTGCGCGCGAATGGGGTATGGCAAACGGCGTGACAGACGGCACGAATATGGAATCCGCAATAACGCGCGAGCAGTTTGTTATGATGATATTCAAATACGCGCAGCTTTCCGGAATCGACACCTCGGCAAGAGCCGATATATCCGCCTTTACAGACAGCGGCGATGTGTCTTTCTGGGCTGTGGACGCTGTGAAATGGGCGGTTTCGTCAGGTCTTATAAAGGGCAAAACCGCAACTGAAATAAAACCGACGGACGGCGCGACGCGTGCCGAAGCCGCGACGATACTGATGAAGTATCTCGAAACTGTCGCGTAAAGCAATAACAGCGACACAGCAAAGAAATAATATACACGCGCAGGGGCGGTTTCATTCAGCCGCCCCTGCGTTAAATCCGTTTTAAGGGGTTAGCTAAAGACTTATGAGAGCAGTAAAGGATTTTTTGAAAACAAGGACGGCAAAATATATAATCGGCGCGGCGTGCGTCGCGGTTATACTCGCCGCCGCTTTTCTTGTTCAGCCGGGCGCGAAGCAATATCCGGCAGAGCCGGCAGTATCCGCATCGGACACAGCGGTTCTGCCGTCAGACGCGGAGGAATCGCCGACGCCGAGCGCGACGCCCGCACCAACGCCGACACCATCGCCCACACCAACACCAACTCCGACTCCGACACCCACGCCAAAGCCGTCCCCCGCACCGACAAAAAAGCCGACGGCTGCGCCGCCAACGCCGACTCTAACACCGGAACCCACGCCGGAAAATGAGCTGGAAACTGTCGAAGCTCTCACCTGTACGATTTCGATTCAGTGCAAGACGATTCTCGACAATATGGATTTGCTGAACCCGGACAAGACGGCGATTGTCCCGGAAAGCGGGTGGATTCTCGGCAATACAACGGTCGAGTTCACAGACGGCGAGAGCGTTTTTGACGTTTTGCAGCGCGTCACGCGGGAAAAGCACATTCAGTTTGAGTTTGTCTTTACGCCGATATACAACAGCGCCTATATCGAGGGTATAAGCAACCTCTATGAGTTCGACTGCGGGTCGCTTTCCGGCTGGATGTACAGGGTCAACGGCTGGTTCCCGAATTACGGGTGCTCTCTGTACACCGTCAAGCCCGGCGATACAATAAACTGGATTTACACCTGCGACTTAGGGCGTGATATTGGCGGCTCAAACGCCGTCGGAGGGTAATGTGAACCGCGACGCGATGTCCTCACTGCACCCGATTGCGGCAATGCTTTATTTTGTGCTTGTTTTGGGATTTACAATGCTTCTTGCGCACCCTGTATGCCTTGCGGTGTCTTTAATTTCGGCAATCGGCTACGGCGTTTACCTCAAAGGGCGGCGAGCCGTTCGTTTTAGCCTGCTGTATATGCTTCCTATGCTGATTATCGCCGCCGTGCTGAATCCCGCGTTTTCGCACGGCGGCGTAACAATTCTCGCTTACCTGCCGAGCGGAAACCCTCTGACGCTTGAGTCGATTCTGTACGGAATTTCATCAGCCGCTATGCTGATAACCGTGATTTCTTGGTTCTCGTGCTTCGACGAGGTTATGACAAGCGACAAGCTTGTGTACCTCTTCGGACGGATTATCCCCGCGCTGTCGCTGATTCTGTCAATGTCGCTGCGGTTCGTGCCGCGCTTTACGGCGCAGATAAAGGTAATCGCCGCCTCGCAGAGGTGCCTCGGGCGCGACATTTCGCACGGCAGTATAGTCAGGCGCGCGCGGTACGGGGTAAAAATCCTCTCAATATTGATAACGTGGGCGCTTGAAAACGCAATCGACACGGCGGACAGCATGAAAAGCCGGGGCTACGGTCTGCCGGGGCGCACGGCTTTTTCAATTTATCGGTTTACAAAGCGCGACAGGATTACGCTGTGTTTTCTGCTTGCGTCCGCCGCCGTGCTAATCACGGGCGCTGCTTTCGGCAAGCTGAAATTCTCGTATATTCCGATAACAGGCGGAGCGCCGTTTGACGCGCCGCAGTTCGGACTGTTCGCGGCTTATTCTGCGCTGTGCGCCTGCCCGCTGTACTTAAATGTGAAGGAGGACGCGAAATGGAAAGTAATCGCAAGTGCACGGCAATAGCCGTTCGGGGGCTTACCTTCACATATCCGGAAATGTCAACGCCCGCGCTGTCGGGCGTTGACATTGCAGTCGCGCCCGGCGAATTTATCGTGCTGTGCGGCTCCTCCGGCTGCGGCAAAACGACGCTTCTGCGTCAGCTGAAGCCCGCGCTTGCACCGTACGGAAAGCTCACAGGCGAAATTTTCTTTGAGGGAGCGCCCTTGCGTGAGCTGACCGACCGGGACGCGGCGGCTAAAATCGGGTTTGTTCTGCAAAGCCCGGAAAACCAGATTGTGACGGACAAGGTCTGGCACGAGCTTGCCTTCGGAATGGAAAGCTTAGGCTACACCACTCCCGAAATTCGCCTGCGTACGGCTGAAATGGCGTCGTATTTCGGGATACAATCTTGGTTTTACCGGAATGTGTCTGAGCTTTCCGGCGGACAAAAGCAGCTGCTGGCGCTCGCCTCAGTTATGGCGCTATCCCCCTCGCTTCTGATACTCGACGAGCCGACAAGTCAGCTCGACCCAATCGCGGCGGCGGATTTTCTCGCGACAGTCGGGAAGATAAACCGCGAGCTTGGCGTTACCGTGATACTCACAGAGCACAGGCTTGAGGAGGCGTTTCCGCTTGCAAGCCGCGCTGTCGTTATGGACGGCGGGCGAATAATATGCGAGGGAAGCCCCGAAAACGTCGGGCGCGAGCTGCTGCAAACGGGACACGGTATGTTTTCGGCAATGCCCGTACCTATGCGCGTCTGGGCAGGCGTTGTGAATTCGGGCGCGGTGCCGCAGGATACCGCCGCGCTCTGTCCCGTGACTGTAAGGGACGGGCGGCAGTGGCTGTCGCAGGCGGCGATTAAGCACCCGCTGCCGAAAGCTGAGTCGTATGACAGCACGGGAAAAAGCCCCGCGATTGAGCTTGAAGAAGTATGGTTTAAGTACGAAAAAGACGCTCCGGACGTGGTAAAAGGTCTGTCCTTTCGCGCATATCCCGGCGAGCTGACCGCGATTCTCGGCGGCAACGGCACAGGCAAAACAACGGCGCTGTCGCTTATCGCGGGACTGAACAAGGCGTATCGCGGCAGCGTAAAAATCGAGGGAACGCAGATAGACAAGATACCGCACGCGAAGCTTTTTGACCGGCTTCTCGGCGTTTTGCCGCAAAATCCGCAGACCGTGTTTGCCGCAAAAACCGTGCGTGAGGACTTGCTGGAGATTTTGTCGGGCAGACAGCTGTCACGGTCTGAAAAGAGCGAAAAGCTCGCGAATATGGCGGCGCTTTGCTTGCTTGAGGACTTGCTTGACCGTCATCCGTACGACCTTTCCGGCGGACAGCAGCAGCGCGCGGCGCTCGCAAAGGTGCTTTTGCTGGAGCCGAGAATACTGCTGCTTGACGAGCCGACAAAGGGGCTGGACGCGGAGTTTAAGGCGGCGTTTGCCGGAATTCTGCGCAAGCTGACATCAAGCCGCGCGGCGGTTGTTATGGTGAGCCACGACATAGAGTTTTGCGCGGAATACGCGGACAGGTGCGCTCTTTTTTTTGACGGGCAGCTTGTCACCGAAAACACGCCGCGCGCATTCTTCTCAGGCAATAGCTTTTACACCTCTGCCGCAAACCGTATGGCGCGGCATGTGTTGCCGGAGGCCGTGACGGCGGACGACATCATCGCCGCACTCGGCGGGACGCCGCCGACTGCACCACCGGATAAAATCCCCGAAAACAAAGGGATTTACGAACTCGGCGGCGGCAACTCTGACAATACAAAACCGAAGCCTGCAACAAAAAAGCTGACAGCCCCGCGCATTGCCGCGCTATGCATCTCGGCGGCGCTGTTTTGGGCGACGGCGGCCTTTGCCATAATTCACCGGGACGGATTTTCGGCCTTTTTAGGCGGAGGAGACGAGGCCGCACGAGCCGCCGGCAGTCCCGCGCAGGCGTGGCTTTACGTCGGAATCCTGCTCGCCTTTGCGGCGGAAATAATCGGCGGGATTCTGGCAATATCGTGGGGACGCGGCGAAAAGGCGTGGTCAGCGCAGCCAAGGCCGGTGTCGCGCACGCTTGACAAACGCACACTTGCGGCAACGGCAATGATTCTGCTCGCGATACCGCTGACGATTTTTGCCGGGATTTACTTTTTCGGCGACAGGAAGTTTTACTTTGTCTCAATCCTCGTAATTTTCGAGTCAATGCTGCCCTTTGCGCTGATATTCGAGAGCCGAAAGCCTCAGGCGCGCGAGCTTGTGGTCATCGCGGTACTGTGCGCGATTGCCGTTGCCGGGCGGGCGGCGTTTTTTATGCTGCCGCAGTTCAAGCCTGTTTTGGCGATTGTGATAATCTCGGGAGTGGCTTTTGGCGGAGAGGCGGGGTTTCTTGTCGGGAGCGTCACGGCATTTGTCAGCAATATGTTTTTCGGGCAGGGTCCGTGGACGCCGTGGCAGATGTTCGCGTTTGGAATAATCGGCTTTCTGGCGGGGGTGCTGTTCAAAAAAGGTTTGCTTATGCGCAGCCGCGCGGCGCTGTGCGCTTTCGGCGCGTTCTGCGCTGTCGTGATTTACGGCGGGCTGATGAATCCCTGTATGGTGATAACCTACAACGCCCGCCCGACATGGCAGCTGCTTCTCGCGGCATACCTTCAGGGGCTTCCGTTTGACCTCGTACACGCACTGGCAACGGCGGTTTTTCTCGCGGTCGGAGCTAAGGTGATGCTTGAGAAGCTGGATAGGATTAAGGTTAAATACGGGTTGGCGGAGTGACGGTTTTTTTAGGACCGGTGGTTGGTTTTGCTTTATGCTTGTTCAAGGGTATGGGGGGCTTTGCTTTATTGCTGCTTAATGCTTGTTCACCAGGGGCGCTGGTGGTCGCGCAGAGGTGCCGCTACGCGCGGCGGCGGTTACTTTTTTCCGCTTCGCCGGAAAAAAGTAACCAAAAAAGGGGCGACTTCTTTAGAAGAAGCAATCTTTTTTTAT
>JAISLF010000054.1 GCA_031260605.1 Oscillospiraceae bacterium | reverse complement strand
GAGCGCCTGCGCGGCGGGCGGTTACTTTTTCCGCTTCGCCGGAAAAAGTAACCAAAAAGGGGCGACTTCTTTAGAAGAAGCAATCTTTTTTCTATACGGGAACTGCGGTGGCGGCAATGGAGAGTGTACCTGTCCCCGCGACGTATTGCGGTGGTTGGGGCGAGCACCTCCGCACCGCCGCACGCAGAGGCGGTGCCTGTCGCGACGTTGGAGACTCGGGTAAGGCTACAACTCACCGCAAACTGCCTACGGGTGCCAACCGGAAGGACTGTGCTGCTACGATTGCTGCCGCACATTGTGCGGCAATGCAGTGCGTGCCCCGACGGGGTGGGTGCTGTGGTTACGGCAGGTGCAAACTTACGGTTCAATACAATGCCCCGTTACCACAACAACCTCCGTAGGGGACGGCGTCCTCGACGTCCCTTGTTTGGTTTGCCGCAGACGCTTGCGTCGGAACACTGCACCCTACTATGTGGGTGCGTTGGCTTCCCTCGTCTACCTCCGCGCTTTGCGCGTCGGGACACGCAACTGCTTGCCGCACGGCACAGCGCAGGGCGCGGTGTGGGTTGGCTTCGCCAAATTCCGGTTACCACCCGCCGGCACCTACTGCCTGCACATAGGGCTAAAGCCCGTCCATCGGCAGCTCTGTCAGGGTTCGGACGCACGGACACGTACACTTGCAGCAACGCAACCCGCCTAAGCCCAAAAGCGGCTTCTTTGGTTCCTTTCTTGCCAAGACAAGAAAGGAACCGCCCGCCGCGTAGGCGTATAGCAGTGACGCGAGGCGCAGCTTCGCCCCAATTACAAACTCCGCAACCACGGCGCACGGCTGCACACACCCAAGTCAAAGCAAAACAAAGCGTCAAAGCAACACCAATCGTCCGCCACAACACCGAAGCCTGTCACAAAGGAGAAACAAAATGTCCACCCTAATCCACCAATGGATAATCGGACTTGCCGGCGCTGCCGTCATCACCGTCATCTGCAAGACAATAACCCCCGAGGGTAAGACAAAAAAAACGCTTACGCTCATCTGCGGCTTTGTTCTGCTCATCGCCCTTGTGCGCCCGTTTGTTTCGTTTGACTACGACTCGTTTACCATAAATACAAGCCGCTTTTCAGACAGCGTTGCGGCGTTTTCCGAGGATATTACGCAAGCGAACAAAAATATCACAAAAAGACTCATAGAAGAAAGGTTCGTCGAATATATTATCAGCAAGGGCAAGGAGCAGGGTCTTGAAATTGCCGCCTGCACAACGCGTGCGGAGATAACCTCGGACGAGGTCTGGTACCTCGCCTCGGCGCTGATTGTCTGCAACCAAGATTCCGGCAAGCGCGGCGAGCTGCGCTACGTGCTGGAGCGCGATTTCGGTCTTGACCCCGCCGCAATTATCTGGGCGGACAGCCCCGGCGCAGAGTAACGCCGCACAAATCAGAAGGGCGCACCGCAGCTTTTGCGGCTTAATTCATAAACAAAGCTACTACATAAGGTAAGCCTTTAACCAGGGCGTGTTTACACAAATCAAAATGCACAGATTTTGAGATGATTTTAGTGCATTTTCGGCGCGGAGGACACAGGTGGGCTGACGCCCACCAAGGACGACAAGGTGAAAAGGCACAAAATCAGCCAAAATATGGGCGTTGCGCATTAGTGTTAACGCGCCCCGGGGAGACAACGAATGAAAAAGTACGTTGAGAAAATCAAGACGCTGTTTAAGTCAAAGAAAATAAGCGGCGCAGTTATCATTGTCCTGTTTGCCGTGCTCGGACTGGTGTTTCTGCTCTTGCCGACGGAAAAGAGCAACCCGCCGCCGTCCGCCGCAGCGTCCGGCGAAAAAGCGCAGGGCGATACAGCCTATTCCGTCACCGCCGAGGAGAATAGGATCGCGGTTCTGCTGTCGAAGATAGCGGGAGCCGGGCGCGTGGACGTTATGCTGACGCTCAAGTCGGGCGGTCTGACGGAGCTTGCTACAGACTCAAAGTATTCGGAAAAGCAGTCCGGCGGAGCGCTTTCCGAGGTGGATGAGGCCGAAACGACTGTCGTCGTGCAGGACGCAAACCGCGGAGAAGGTCCCGTTATCGTAAGGCAGGGAATGCCCGAATATATGGGGGCGCTTGTTGTGTGCCAGGGGGCTGACAGCCCGGAGGTTCGGCTTGCGATAACAAACGCTATCGCGTCGCTTACGGGACTGCCGAAGAACAAAATAACAGTCGCAAAAATGTCGTGAGTGCCAGTTACGGAAAATCAGCCGAAATCAGTAATTTAACTACAAAAAATATTGCGGCAGCAAACCGCGGCAAACAAAAAAGGAGAACCCAAATGCGTAATTTCAAAAGAAACGCCGTTGTCGTAACAGTAATTCTGTTTGTCGCGGCGGCCGCCTATCTTAACTGGTGGTACGGCAAAAAAGACGACGCGTCAGAAAGCGAGGTTTCGGGTCCGGGCTATTCGGACGAGCACTCCGATAATAACGGCGCACTCGCGGCCGCCCCCACGCCGAGCGCGGACATCGACGACTCCGGGCTGTTCTATTCTGGCGGGGACGACCCCGTAACCGGCAAGCAGACCACCTCACAGGCGGCTTATTTTGCGGAGACGCGCCTGAACCGTGCCTCCGCGCGGGACGCGGCGATTGAAACTCTCTCCGCCGTCACCGCCTCGGCAGGCGCCTCTCCGGAGCTTACCGACTCCGCTCTCTCAAAAATCGCGGCAATCGCGGACTTCACCCAAAAGGAAGCCGAGATTGAGGCGCTCATTATGGCGAAGGGCTTTACCGACTGTGTTGTCTACATATCGGATGAGGGCATTAAAGTGACAGTTCCCGCGCCTGAGGCAGGTCTGTCAACAGTCGAGGTTGCCAAAATCACAGACATCGTGACAAGCGAAACTGCTTGGAAAGCAAAGGACCTGACAATAATCGAGGTCAAATAGCATTTTGACGGCGAGCGGAGATTGGCGTTTTATGACAGGTGCCGGTCGCCGTCAAAGTGGGCAATTTGGAGAAAAATCGAGGGAAATGAATTCCCTCGATTTTTCGGACTGGATGGATTCGCCGTTGGCGAATTTGTGGGCGGGGGGGTGCGGTGGTGTACGCGCCGGAGCGGCGGTTGGTTATACGGTTTGGGTTGTGCCCCCACGAGAAACGCACCGCCCTGCGGCGACTTAAATTCGCCAAAGGCGAATGAATCTCAATAATAAAAAAACGGGGGAATTCATTTCCCCCGTTTTTTTACCTTATTACTCACTTTGACGGCGACCGGTACCCGCTGCAAACGCAACAACCCCTGCTCGCCGTCAAAGTGGCGGAGCTTTATTTTTTCTTCTTAAACCGCTCTCCGCATTTCGGGCAGGTTATCTCGATTCTGCCGCGCTCCTTGTCCTTTGGAATGCGCAGTGTCACGCCGCAGGAGGGGCATTTGTAGAAGTTGAACAGCTTCCTGTCGCGGAACTGACGGTATTTCTTCTTTGTTTTTGTCTTTATCGGAATCCAGTAAATTAAAAACCGGTCGTTCTCGCGCCGCCGCGCGTAAATATTGCGCGAAAACATACGCAAAAATGCAATGACAAGCACCGCAATCGCGAGCAGATGAAATATTTTCAGAAAGCCTGCAATTATTTCAAGAACAAACACGAGAATAATAAGTGCGACATTCAGATGGTCGGGTCCGTATCGTCCCCGGAACAGATTTTGCAAAAAATTGCGAAACATAGATATAGGCGACTCTTCTTTCGAAAGATTTTATAATTCTAACAGCTTATTTACACGTTTATTTTATCACACACAGCGTCGATTAACCGTCTTTTCACATTAATTTTACAAAGAGCACCGTTTGCAGACGCAAAAACAGGCGATTTTCCTGAAAAGCCGCCTGCGTGTGACGTGCTGGTTTCCGCTCAGCTGACTTTATGTATGCAAAAGACCGCCGGCCCTCGCCGGCGGTCTTGCATTTGCTGAAATTTTGTTAACCGCTATTTCGCAAGCTTCAGATCTACGCGATCCTCAGGCTTTCTCGGGAAGATCAGGCTGAAAACAACCGTAGACACTGCCGCGATAATAACCGCCGCATAGGTCTCCGTGAGCCAGCTTGCAATCGGGTAGGTGCCTGTGGCAATATCAATAACCTTCCAAAGAATCGCAACGACACCCGTAAGAAGCATACTGATGCAGGCCGCCTTTCCTGAAGCGACCTTCCAGTAGATACCGAACAGAACGACGATGAACAGTGCGCCGCGCAGCGAGTACGCCGCGTACACAACATCAAGCAGGGCAGAGGCGTCTACAAACGCGATCGCCGCGACTGTGCAGATAACGCCGGAAATAGCCGTTGTTATACGCGACATCTTCAGAACCTGAGCATCCGTTGCGTTCGGACGCAGCACGCGCTGATAAATGTCTTTTGTGACCATTGTGCCCGCTGACAGAATAATAGGCGAAACCGTTGAAACAATCGCCGCGAGAATTGACGCTAAAACTATTCCTCCGACAATCGGGTTTACGTAGTTCATAAGCTCAGGCAGGGCTGACTTTCCGTTCAGCAAGGTGCCGGCTTTGTCGTAAAGAATTATGCCCTTGTTGAACATACCTTTCGAAATAATGCCGAGGAAAGCCGTGAAAAGTCCGAACGGAGCAACAATAAATGCGGTAATAAAGCAGGCTTTGCGCGCCGTCGGCACATCCTTTGCAGCAAGTACGGGTTGAATTCCCGCCTGCGCCGTGCACGCGCCGAGAAGCGACGCGATAACCCACGAGGACACCTTCGGCATTCCGATACGGAACATATTGAAGAATGAACCTGCCGTTTCAGGCTTAATTGTTTGTCCTGCCTGCGCAACCGCGTCCCGAGTCGCTTGAGACACGTTATCGGAATTAAGGCTCGTCATAAGCTCCTTAAATCCGCCAATCTTGTAAAGCGCAAAAACAATACCGATGATAACGCCGATATACATCGCGAACAGGTGCATTTTTGCCGTGCTTGCAACAGCGTTCATTCCTCCTGCAAGCGTATAAACAATAAACAGAATTCCGAACACGACAACTGTCGGCACAAATGGGAAGCCAAGCAGTGACTGTCCGAGCTTGCCCGCAGCAATCATTTGTGACAAACCAACCGCGAGCATAACTATTGTCAAAAGGACTGAAGAAACCGATCTTGCGCCAACGCCGAAAAATTTCTCAATGATTCCCGGAACGGTGACGGAATTGAGGCTGCGGTACAGCTTTGCAAAGCAGATTGCAAGAAACATAACGCCTATTCCGTTTGCAATCGTATACCACGCGCCTGACAAGCCGTAATTAAAGCCGTATTCCGATACGGCGGTCGTTGACGTTCCTCCGAGCCACTCACCGCAGGAAGCTGCGATAATGGCGAACAAGGCCATTTCCGAACCGTGGAAGCTGTCGGACGTTTTCGACTTTTTCATCGAAACAACGCCGATTACCACGGTAACGGCAATATAAAGAAGTACAATAATTGATTGAGCAGACATCTCTAAATTTTCTCCTAAATTTAAGATAAGTATGGATTTTGCGCGGGGCGATAAACTCGCCCCGCATACATTATATAGCAACGTGATTCCTATTAGTCCTGCGGGACTAATTGGAAATAGCTTGCGCTATTTCTGCCGCCTGAGGCGGCAAAATCATTAGCTGTATAGCAATTTGCCGCCTGTGGGCGGCGGCCGCCGGAGCTTGCAATTTTTGATTAATAGGACAATCAAAAATTAAATTGCTATATCATTGACTTGATTTCTGCGGGGATTACAAGCTCAGCCGCCGTCTTGGATACGACTTCTTCAACTGAAACTCCGGGAGCAAGCTCCTCAAGCACAAGGCCGTTCGGCGTCTGGTGCAAAACCGCAAGCTCTGTGATGATGTAGTCAACTTCTTTTGCCGCCGTAAGCGGCAGTGTGCACTTTTTCAGGATTTTCGGATTGCCCTTTTTGTCGCAGTGGTCGGTCATAATGAGAACCTTGCGCGCTCCGGCAACAAGATCCATCGCGCCGCCCATTCCGGCAATCGTGCGTCCCGGAACCATCCAGTTTGCAAGGTTTCCCTCCTGGTCAACCTCATATGCTCCGAGAACCGTCGCCGCCACGTGTCCGCCGCGAATGTAGCCGAAGGAGGTGAAGCTGTCAAAGCAGCAGCCGCCCTCACGAAGCTTGGATACCGCGCCTGAAGCGTCCACAACATCGGGGTCTGTCCACTCGTCCTCCGCCGGAGGACCTGACAGACCGATTGCGCCGTTTTCCGTGTCAATCCACACGTCAACACCTTCGGGCAGAAAGTCGAGGCACTTTGTCGGCATACCGATACCGAGGTTTACAAGGTCGCCGTCCTCAAAGAAACGGGCGGTTCTGTAGGCGATTAAATCGCGTCCTGTAATTTCAGCCATTATTTTATACCTCCGATGTCAACTACCTGGTCAACAAGCGCGCCCGGCGTCATAATCTGGTCCGGGTCAAGCTGTCCGATTTCAACAACCTCTTCCGCCTCAACGATGACCCAGTCGGCCGCCGTCGCCCAGATTTGGTTGAAGTTCCGCGCTGTGCGGTGATATACGACATTGCCGAGCTTGTCCGCTTTCCATGCGTGAATCAGCGCGACATCGCCGCGCAGCGGCTTTTCAAGCAGAAACTCCTTGCCGTCCACCGTGATAACTTCCTTGCCCTCGGCAATCGGTGTTCCGAGACCCGTCGGGGTCAGGATTCCGCCGATTCCCGCTCCGCCCGCGCGAACGCGCTCGCAGAGCGTGCCCTGCGGAACAAACGTAACGTCAATTTCGCCGGAGACCGCCTGCTCAACCGTCTCTGTGTTGGAGCCGATGTGCGAGCAAGTCAGGTGCTTGATAAGGTGGTCGTGCACCAAAAGTCCGATTCCGCGCCCCTTGACGCTTGTGTTGTTCGAGATAACGTTAATCTCTTTGATTCCCTTGTCGATAACGCCCTTAATGAGCGCCTCCGGCACGCCGACGTTGACAAATCCCGGAATCAGAACCGTCTGCCCGTCGTGTACGTTTTTTACCGCTTCTTCAAGCGATACAACCTTTGATTTTGCCATTATAAGCTCCTCTTAGCCCTGAGCGTGGGGTGCCCAGGTCGTCGGATTTGTCTTTTCGTCGCGGAGTGTGTTGCGCGTGATTCCGAGAATCTTGCGCGCCTCGTCTGCCGTTGCAATAGAGCGTCCCGCAATTTTGGAAAGCTCAACCGCGCGCTCAACAAGGCTTACGTTTGTGCCGATAATCTTGTTTCCGGACTCGTCTGTGCCGTAAAGGATGTTGTCCTCAAGTCCGACGCGCAGTCCGTCCGCGCCCATTGAAAGACCCGCGAGAATCATCGGCATATGAGCCTTGCCTATACCGGAAACAGACCACGTTGCGCCCTCAGGCAGCTTGCCAACGAGGAACGCGAGGTTCTCCGTCGTTCCGGGCATTGAACCGCCGACTCCCATAATGAACTGAATGTGCGGGGGCTTGGGGATGTTCCACTTGTTGACATAGTACATAACGCTGTCGATATGTCCCGTGTCAAAAACCTCAAATTCCGGCTTAATGTCGTACTTGACGGCTTCCTCACCGAGGTAATTCAAAAAGCGGGGGCTGTTTTCAAAGATGTAGCTGTTTGCCCAGTTGATTGTGTTCGGGTCAAACGAACACATTTCGGGACGCAGCGCGGAAAGGTGCTGAAGGCGCTTTTCGTCCTCATACTCTCCGCCGGAGGTCGTGAGGTTGACAAGAACGTCAACGCCTGCCTTGCGTGTTTCCTCGCGGATTGTCTCCACCGCTTCGGTGAACTTTTGCAGTGACATCGACTTGTAGCCGACCTCAAGCTTGCCGCCGACTTCCTTGTCCTCACGAACGTGAATGTGGACGATAGACGCGCCCGCCTTTGCAACGGCAATTGTCTGCTCGGCAAGCTCCGCCGCCGTGTAAGGAACGGTCGGCGCCTGCGCTTTCTTAGTTCCCGCGCCGCACAGGCAGCACTGGATGATTATCGGTTTAGCCATTTGAATATTTCTCCTTTGAAATATAGATAAAAGATAAAATACAACTCACCGCACCACGCGGCAAATAAAATACACCGCACCAGCGGCAAAAAATCTCGCCGCACCTCGCGGCAAATAAAACACACCGCAACCTGCGGCAAAAAATCTCGCCACCAAGCGAGCATCCAAATAAATTCGCGCCCCGCGCGAATGAATCCAAATCCAATTCAACTCGCGGAATTCATTTTCGCGAGTTGAATTCCCGAATTAACCCGCTTTTATGTCCGGCGAAGCCGGACATAAAAGCGAGAGCGAAGCGATTTAGACGGGGTCAGAAAGGAACTTATTCGCCAGCTTGAACACCTCAAACAGCTGCTTGTCGCGCTTTGCGAGCAGCTCCTGCTTGTCAATTCCGGTGTAGTCATAAAAGCCCTTGCCGGACTTTAGGCCAAGCTCGCCCGCGTCAACATGCGCCGCAAGCGTAGACGGCATATCGACCGGCTCCGGAGGCGTGTAGCTCTTGTTCTTGTAGTTGTTGGCGGTCATATCGAGTCCGCCGAAATCCGCGCGCTTGCACAGTCCGAGGACGACGGCGCGGGGGATAAAGCTCGCCTTAACGGCCTTGTCAATGTCCTCAGGGGAGGCATAGCCGTTGTCCAGCAGGTAGAAAAGCTCCGTGTTCAGAACCATCTGCATACGGTTTGCGATGTAGCCCTGAATGAATTTCTTCATCAGAACCGGCACCTTGCCGGACTTTTCGAGCAGCTCAACCGTAATTGCCGCGTACTCCTCGGGAGCCTTTTCGCTCTTTACGACCTCGACAAGCGGAATAAGCTGCGCGGGGGCGTACCAGTGCGCAATTACCATCTGCGGCAGAAGCGATTCAGGAACTATCTCAAAAATGTTCAGTCCCGAGGTGTTCGAGGCAATGATCGCGTCCTTTTTAACAGCCGCCGCAACCTTTGCGTAAAGCTCTATCTTCGCGTCCCTGTTCTCGACGATTGTCTCCTGAATAAAGTCCGCTCCGTCGATCGCCTCTTCAACCGTCAGCGCAAAATCGACGCGGTTGTAGATTTTCTCGACCTGATCCTTCGGGATAAGATCCTCCTCCGAGAACGTAACAAGCGCCTTGTGCAGCGTTTCCTTTGCCTTTTCGCGCGTTGCCTCCGAGCGGGTCCACATTGTTACGGGGTATCCGCCGATTGCGAACATCTGCGCAATACCGGGGCCCATTGTTCCGGCGCCGAGCACCGCAATTTTCTTGACATCTGCAAGTGTTTTCATTCTTTTATTGTCGCTCCAAATTGTTTTGTAATTAATACTGCAAGCCCGAATTATTTCTTCGTTGCAGTGATTGAGGTTTCGTGCTATCGCACTCTTGGGTTGTTCAAAACAAGCCAAAACAGGTGGTTTGGTATGTTGTACCTCGGCGAAACAGCCATAACTAAGCTGCTCATCATCCGCAAGTCAAACCCTGTTACAACCCCAAAGTCTACCCTGAACAGCCCATAAGGGAATGCAAGCATTCCCTTAATAAGCACAAATTATTGTAATCTCAGCTTAAAAGCTGCCCTCTTCCCACGCGACAAGGCGTACAAATCCGCCGTCCGCCATTTCACAGCGGAACGGGAACGCGGCAATCGTCATACGCTTGCCTGTAACCTCGTCGATATTGCCGCCGGCGTTTTCAACTGTGCAAACACCGTGCTGCATATACAGGCGGTGGCACGGCTCGTAATCGTGGAACAAATCGGCCGCGTCCTTTCCGGTCGCGTCTTTATACGAGGTGTCGAGCCACGGCATCTGCTCCTTGAGCGGATAGTGCCACAGCGGCGCGTCTGTTGCGCCCCAGGTTCCGGCAATGCCCTTGATGTGCTTTTCGTGGATAAGCCACTTTGCAACCGTCGGTCCCATACCGGGGTAGTAGTTGTAATATTTATCGTTGTTCTTGCGCCAGAAACGCTGGAAGCCCGTGTTGACCACAACCCAGTCGTTCTCGCGGATCTCAAGACCGTCCTTCTTCGCGGCTTTCTCAAAATCCTCAGGCTGAAGCTCAACCCAAATGTTGCCGAACTTTTTCGGGTCTCCGCCTGCCGCGTCCCACTTTGCGTTGAACTCGTCATACAGGTGCGTCATATCGAGGATAACGCCCGTGCCGATGCAGTGCTCCAGCGGAATCTCGTCGAACGAGTAGCCGTAGCGCTCACGGTCAACCTCTTCCTCGTGCAAAACGTGGTTCGGCGCGTCCATATGCGTTCCTGCGTGGAGCGTTCCGGTGTAGGTCATCGTGCGCTTGTGGAAGCGGCCGAGGTACTGTCCGCGCGGGAAAGCGAGATCCGTGCGTGCGCCGGGGAACGGCCACAGCGGGGTATCAACGCCCCACGGGTTTGACAGGTCGTGGATTTTGACCATCTTGGACTTGTCAAGATAAAACTTTGATTTGTCGAGCGGCATATAAGCCATAGTGAATTTTCTCCTTAAATTGTAGGCTGTTTAGGGTTATTATGCCGCGTACAGCGGGCTGATAACCCATGCGAACGGGACAAGGCCGGCAAAAAACCCGCACCTGACCCCATTTTCTTATCTTCGCCGATTATAAACTAAAGTACAGTACCAAAGTCAAGTGAGAGTTTTATCCATTTTTGGCTCTTTGTTCTGGTCGGTGCTTTTGGGGCGCATTTCTTATGGAGCAGACCGTAGGGGCGACCGCCCTCGGTCGCCCGTCGTTTGCTTCGCCGTTCTGTTTTGCTTTTACTTGGGTGCAACTGTAGACCTGCGGCGCGGCTGCCCTGTTTGTAAGTAGGGCGAAGCTTCGCCTCGCCGCGCTGCAGAGCGCCTGCGCGGCGGGCGGTTACTTTTTCCGCTTCGCCGGAAAAAGTAACCAAAAAGGGGCGACTTCTTTGTAAAGAAGCAAACACCTTTTTATACGGGAACTGCAGTGGGTGAGATGGGGGCTTATGCCTTTCCCCGCGACGTATTGCGGTGGTTACGGCGAACGCTTCCGCTACGCCGCACACAGGGGCGAAGCCTGTCGCGGCGTTGGTGACTCGGGTAAGGCTTAATGTTGCCGCAAACTGCCTGCGGGTGCCAACCAGGATTTGGCGAAGCACGCCCGCACCGCGCCTGCGCTGTGTTGTGCGGCAAGTGGGTGCGTTGCCTGATGCCACGAGTTCGGCGGACTGACCACCGCGTTCCGCGGTGGTCTCCAGAGTGGTTTGTCACAAGGCGAGTGTGCGCCCTGCGCTTTTGTGGCAACTCCCAACCCTGCGTGTCACGACGCGCAAAGCGCGGAGAAAGACGAGCGCACCCACCGCACCCACGTCGGACAGGTGCGTCGGTTTTAGGCAAACATCTGCGGCAAACCAGACGAGGGACGTCGAGGACGTCGTCCCCTACGAACATTGTTGCGGTAACGGAGTAAGCAGTTAAACCGCAAGTTTGCACCGACCACCACACCAACCCAACCGCGCCGGGACACGCACCACATTGCCGCACAACGTGCGGCAGCAATCGTATCAGTAATTACCTTCCGATTACCACCCCCGCCGCACCTCGCGGCGACTGCAAGTCTTACCTAAGTCTTTAGCCCCGAACAGGCTTCGCCCCTGCGTGCGGCTGGGCTAAGGCGTTCGGACTCCACTCCGCACCTGTCGCGGGGCGGGAACGCACCTACTTGCAGCGACAGCTGTGCCCGGCATAAAAAAAGATTGCTTCTTCTAAAGAAGTCGCCCCTTTTTTGGTTACTTTTTTCCGGCGAAGCGGAAAAAAGTAACCGCCGCCGCGCGTAGCGGC
>JAISLF010000045.1 GCA_031260605.1 Oscillospiraceae bacterium | reverse complement strand
AAAAAAGATTGCTTCTTCTAAAGAAGTCGCCCCTTTTTGGTTACTTTTTCCGGCGAAGCGGAAAAAGTAACCGCCCGCCGCGCAGGCGCTCAGCAGCGCGACGCGGCGACGCTTCGCCGCAATTTCAAACACCGCACCCTGCGCCGCAGGTCTACGGTTGCACCCAAGTAAAAGCAAAACCAAGCGAAGAAGCAAACCCCGGGCGACCGGGACGGTCGCCCCTACGTCCGCCGAAAGTCCCTGCGCAACCGCGACAAGGGACGCTGAGGGCAGCGTCCCCTACAAACGCAAAGCCCTGACAAAGGCAAAAATCCAGCCAAACCCCGGCATCCTGCGCCGCAACTCCAAGCCTGCACCCAAGTAACAGCCAAACCAACCAGCGAAGCCCCACCGGGCGGCAGGCTGCCGCCCCTACGCCAAACCTCTTTCCCTTTCCAACAGAAGAACAAAATTTTATCGCAAAACGAAAAAAACCTGTTGACAAACAAAAATCTTTGTGGTATAGTACCTCAAAAATCAAACGAGGTATTCATCTTGAGCCACAAAGAGCTTTACCGTTACATTCTGGCCGCCGTTATCGGCGTTTGCGTTTGCATTTTGCTTGTTTGCGCAGGGGCGCTTTACTTTGGCGTGCGCATCATTTCAAACTTTCCCGCCGAGGCGACACGAATCACGCTTTGGCTTGTATTCGGTTTGATTGCCGTGCTGCCGCTTATCGCGTCGGCTGTTTTCGCGGTAAAAATAGCCGGTCTTGTTCGCGCTGACAGGTCTTTTTCCCGCAAAACCGCAAGGCTGATAAAGCAAATCGCAATTTGCGGATTTATTGACGCGCTGTATTTTATCGTGGCAAACGCGGCTATGCTGCTGCTGGATTATCAGGTTCCGTCAACGCTTCTTGCCTCGGCTATTCTGATTCTGCTTGCCTTGTCCGCCGGCGCCGGCTTTGCCGGAGTCTCGCGGCTCGTCGCAAAGGCGGCAGAGCTGCAGGAAGAGAGTGAGTATACGGTATGATAGTTGTAAATATAGACGTTATGCTCGCAAAACGGAAGATGAGCGTAACAGAGCTTGCCGAAAAAGTCGGCATTACGCTTGCGAATATGTCTTTGCTGAAAAACGGCAGAGTCAAGGCGGTGCGGCTTTCCACGATAGATACAATATGCAGAACACTTTCCTGCACACCGGGCGATATTTTTGAATACGTTCCGGACAAAACAAACACGGAGGAACAATAATTATGGAAAACACAGAATTAGGCGGCAACCTGCCGCCCCAAACAGCGGTAAATCCCGCGCCGGTACAAACTCCGGACACGCAAATTCCCGCCGCAAGCCCGCCGAATTTCCCGCGCGGAGCTGCGCCGCGCGTTCCGGCGCCGCACAAAAAGTACCAGTTCAGTACAAAGGAAAAGCTGCTGCTTTTAGTCACATTTGCGCTTGCGATTATTGCCGACAGGCTTTTGTATCTGCTAAATGACGGTTTTCTCGGACAGGGCATTATCTGGCTCAGCTACATTGTACTGCTGTATGTTTTTTACTGGGACAAGCTCAAAGCCAGCCGTCCGCAGTGGGTAATCACAGTTTTCGCCGTAGCGCTGTGCATTTGGCATATGCTGCCGGATTACCGGGGATACAACGGCAACGGGGAGTTCCGTTACATATCGGCGCTCGTTATTCCCGCCGTCCTAATGGCGCACGCGCAGCTTTTCGGCTTCAAGCTGAAAAACGCCGCGGCAACCGCTCTGTCCTGGCTAACCGGCTGGATCGTCCAGCCCTTCATCAGTATAGCAAAATGGATAGGCGCAATCGGCACGAGCCTTTCCGGCGGGAACAAGCCGGTACTTAAAAAGGTGCTTATAGGCTTGCTTATCGCAATACCGATTCTGCTTGTCGTCGTCCCGCTTCTGATGGGCGCGGATATGGTTTTCCGTATGTATGTTCAGCAGATATTGCGGAATTTCAACATTTTGGATTTTATCTTACACGCTATTTTTGTAATTACTGTCGCCGCACTGGTGTATTCGTTTATGTGGCACATCGGCTATGGCGAACCCATAGTAAAGCTGAAGGAAAAAGAGCCTTTTCACATTGACAAGATCATCGCCTTGTCAATTCTCGGCGTTATCAGTATTGTTTACATTCTGTTCTGCGGACTTCAGTTCACATATCTCTTTGCCCGCGCCGGACTGCCGGACGGACTGCAAAATGCCGCAGAATACGTTCACCAGGGCTTTGCGCAGTCTGTGGCAGTGTGCGCGATAAACCTGTCGCTTTTCGGATTTTTCCTGCACTCAGGGGAAAAGAGCAAAGCTGTCCGCGCAATTTGCGGACTTTTGCTGGTGCTCACCGCAATTGTGCTGACCTCCGGCTTTGTGCGTCTGCAACTTTACGTCGATGTCCACGGATTGACATGGCTGCGCCTGCTTTCCGCATGGTTTATCGTGTATCTGGCGGCGGCAATTGTAATCTGCGCAGTAAGGATTTTCGTCAAAAAGCTGCCGGCAATCGGGGTTTGCGGGCTGACGCTCCTTGGGTGGTTCACAGCATTCGGATTTATGAACCCTGACTATTTGATTGATTTTTGGCAAACACACTTTTTTATCGGGTAGGTTTTTACTTTGAGGACTGGTGGTTGGGTCTGGTTAGTTGTTTGACGATAGCTCTGGTGTTAAGGCAAGCGTGCCGCTGTGCGCCGGGGGTGCGGTGTTTGTAACTGCGGCGAAGCTTCGCCTCGCCGCGCTGCTGAGCGTCTGCGCGGCGGGCGGTTCCTTTCTTGTCTTGGTTCGTGAGGGTGCCGATGGACGGTTTTGCGTTTGGGCGGGGCGTTGCTTTGACTTGGGTGCGTTCAGCTGTGCGCCGTGGTTGCGGAGTTTGTAAGCAGGGCGAAGCTTGGCAGCTTCGCCCTGCTTTACGCCTGCGCGGCGGGCGGTTCCTTTCTTGTCTTGGCAAGAAAGGAACCAAAGAAGCCGCTTTTGGGCTTAGGTATTTGCGGTGCGGCAAGTGTACGTGTCCGTACGTCCGAATTCAGACAGAATTGCCGACTGACGGGCTTGCGCCCTATGTGCAAACGGTAGGTGTCGGTGGGTGCCAACCAGAATTTGGCGAAGCCCACCCGCACCGCGCCCTGCGCTGTTGTGGTGCGGCAAGCAGTTGCGTGTCCCGACGCACGAAGTGCGGAGGTAGACGTACGCACCCGCTGCACCTACATAGCAGGGTGCAGTGGTACAACGCAAACGTCTGCGGCAAACCAAACAAGGGACGTCGAGGACGCCGTCCCCTACGGAGGTTGTTGCGGTAACGGGGCAATGCCCTGAACCGCAAGAGCGCACCCACTGCAACAACAATCTCACCCCGTCGGGAGACGCACCGCATTGCCGCACAATGTGCGGCAGCAATCGTAGCAGCACAGTCCTTCCGGTTGGCACCCGACGGCAGTTCGCGGTAACTTACAGCCCTACCTAAGTCTCCAACGCCGCGACAGGCTTCGCCTCTATGTGCGGCGCAGCGTAAGCGTTCGCGCACTTCACCGCAATACGTCGCGGGGACAGGCATAATCCGCATTGTCACCACTGCAGTTCCCGTATAAAAAAAAGATTGCTTCTTCTAAAGAAGTCGCCCCTTTTTGGTTACTTTTTCCGGCGAAGCGGAAAAAGTAACCGCCCGCCGCGTAGGCGCTTTGCTGCGCGAAGCTGCCAAGCTTCGCCACAATTACAAACACCGCACCCTGCGCCGCATGTAAAACGGTTGCACCAGAATAAAAGCCAAACCAAACAGCGGGCGACCGGTACGGTCGCCCCTACGCCCGCAAAAAATCCGGCGGTAACCGCCACAAGGGACGCTGGGGGCAGCGTCCCCTACAAAAGACGGAGCCTGAAAAAGGCAAAAACCCAGCCGAATACCGCAATCTGCGCCGCAGGTCTACGCTTACACCCGAGCAAAAACCAAACAAAGGGTCGAAGCAACCCCCGGGCGGCAGGCTGCCGCCCTACACCCGCCTCTTTATCACCACTAAGGAAAAAAATGAAACTCAACATGCTCCTTTTGTGCGCAATTCTTGTACTCCTTTGCGTCGCCTTGGTCACCTGCGGCATTGACCCGCCGGGTTACGACCCGATACCCGAAAAACGCGAACAATTCGCCGAATACAAGCCGCAGCTGCAGCTAATCACCGACTTTATAATTTCAACAATGCCTGCACCGCCGGCAGAAAAAACCGAATACTTTGCCTGTTTTTTAGATTTTAACAGTGGCACGCTTCATTATTATGACCACACAGAAGAGGGGTCGAAATCAACCGAGGTCGAGATCTCCGATACAGTCGCGGATGCAATAATTTCGCTAAAAAGTCTTTACACTCGCAGGCTTGAGTTTGACTGCATTTATTATCACAAAAACCAGATGGATTTCGTTTCGATGGAGGCCATGAACGTTTTCACGTATATGCTCGTGAACAAACGCCCGCAATACTATTATCGGGGTAAAAGATATAAGGATTACCGCATTTATGAGTTGGGTGACCGCTGGTATTATTCAAGCAATCGTTGACCGAATCGCCGCACAAAAAAACGCCTTTCTATGAGGACCTCAGTCCTCATAGAAAGGCGTTTGCCGCGTCAAAAGCTTACGCAAGCTCTCGCGTCACGTTGCGAATCCATTTCTTGCCCGCTGTACGCCAAATCAGAATCAGCGTTTTGCTTACGTCCTCAAGCAGAATACTGCCGTACACACACCAGACCCCGATTATGCCGCTGTTAAAGATTCTGCTTGTGATAAGCCCAATCGGCAGCGCGACGAGATACAGCGTTGCTATATCAATAATCATAACGGCCTTGGTGTCTCCGCCGCCGCGCAGCGCGCCGACGCCCAGAGCAAACCCGATACTGCGGAACGGGACGACGGCAGACAGCAGGAACAGCATAACCGTAGCGCTTTCGGCTCCGTAGTCCGATAGCTTGAACATCGGGAATATAACCGGACCCATTAAGAACAGCGTCGCCAAAACAAGCAGCAGCGCCTGTACAAGTCCCATCAAAAAGCTGACAATCGCAAGGCATTTTGCCGTTTGGAACACAGATTCCTTGTCCTCTCCCGCGCCGATTGCGTTGCCGACCATAACGCTTGCCGCGTTGCCGCAGGCGAACACCGCGACGGTGAAAATTTTCTCAACAGAGCCTGCGATGTTATAAGCCGCGTGCAGTGCGTCTGAATTCTTCATATGGCCGAGAATCATCGGGTAGAACATCAGCGCGAGACCCCAAAATGTCTCGTTAATGATAACCGGGAGCGCGTACTTGAAAAAGTCCCGCGTTATGACAAGGCCGGGCTTTATAAGCAGCTTAAGCGACAAACGCAGCCGCTTGTCTGCCAGCGCGTACACAATGAGGATAATGCTGCCGGCAACGTGCGAGATAAGCGTTGCAAGAGCCGCGCCTTCAACGCCCATTTCAGGTGCGCCGAGGTTGCCGAAAATGAACACCCAGTTTAGAAACAGGTTCAAAAGCGACGTCGCCGTGAGGGAAATAAGACCGATTTTTGTATTCTCACAGCTTCTTTGCAGGGCAATATACGTCGAGTTAAAGCCCGCGAAAAATTGCCCGACGGCGGCGATTCGCGCGTATTTCGCGGCAAGCTCCGCAACCTCGTAGTTGTCCGAAATCAGGTGCATAATCGGCGCAGGAAAGATAAGCAGCGCGACAACCGCGATGATTCCCGCAACCAAGGCGAAGTAAAACCCGACGCCGAGGATTTTCGAGATTGATTTCTGATCCTCCTTGCCCCAATACTGCGCGGCGAGTATGCCGACGCCTGACTGAATGCCGAACGAGAGAACCATTATGACAAAAAACGGCGCCGTCGCAACGGTGACGGCGGCAAGGTTCAGCTCACCCGCCGCCGTAAAGCCGACCATAAAATTGTCCGCAAAGGCGACGGACTGCTGTATGAGATTCTGAACAATCATCGGAATCATCAGGGAAAACATTGCGCCGTAAAACGCCTTTGGCTTTTGTTTGAGTGCTTTGACCATTAATTCTTACCTAACCTCTATGAAAAATATCTTTTGTCCTATTTTACAGTAAAGTTTAGTGAAGTGCAATAGGGAAATTGAACAAAATTGACGGCGCAGAGGTGCAAAACAGCAGCAAGCGGCTGCAAAAAGACCCCTGAGGGCGGATTTGCACGCTTATTTGGGCGCATACCCCGAGTCACGCTGCAAGAAACCTTTCCCGCGCTCCTGCATATACTAACATTGCGGCAGCAAGAATCCGCCGCAAGGGGATTGTCTATGAAAAAGCTACCTGTGCTCAAATCAGGCGACCGAACACCCTACACAGACCTTGTTCAAACTGCGCTTAACCGCGCCGGCTTTCCTGTTACCACCGACGGGGCTTTCGGTGAGAAAACACAGACCGCCGTCCGGCGTTTTCAGGCGACACGCGGGCTTTTGCAGGACGGCATTGTCGGCGACAACACCTGGAACAGACTCGCGCCTTACCTCAGGGGGTATTTCTCATACACGATTCGCCCGGGGCAGACGCTGTGGAAGATTGCGGCGGCAAACGGCGCTTCTGTAGACGCAATCACAGCGGCAAACCCGCAGGTGCGCCCGGAATATCTTGTTCCCGGAACGCAGCTGATTATACCGCTGCATTTTGACCTGTTTTCGGACAAAATCCGCGTTTCCTCGGCATATATGCACTTTTTTGCAAGCGGCTTGTCCGCGCGACACCCCTTTATTCAGACTGACAGCGTGGGTCAAAGTGTTTCCGGGCGGGAAATTTACGCAATGAAAATCGGAAGCGGCGCGCGTGAGGTGTTTGTGAACGCCTCGCACCACGCAAATGAGTGGATAACAACCTCGCTTTGTATGAAATACATTGAAAGCTACGCAAAGGCATACGCCTTTGGCGGCAGCATATACGGAATTTCGGCAAAGGCGATGTACGACCGCGCGTCATTATATATGATACCGCTTGTCAATCCCGACGGCGTGAACCTCGTGACCGGCGCGGCGGAGCACAGCCCCGGGGAATACGCTACAGCAAAGGTTATCGCCGGGGACTTTCCCGAAATTCCTTTTACAGGCGGGTGGAAAGCGAATATTGCCGGAACCGACCCGAATTTGCAGTATCCTGCCGGGTGGGAGCAGGCAAAGGAGATAAAGTACGCGCAGGGATTTACAAAGCCCGCGCCGCGCGATTTTGTCGGTCCCGGGCCGCTCACCGCGCCGGAATCCCTCGCGGTCTACAACTTCACCCTGCGTCACAATTTTGCGCTGACGCTGTCCTATCACACACAGGGTGAGGTTATATACTGGAAGTACGACGGCTTTGAGCCGGAGGGCTCGTACGACGTCGCGCGGCTTTTTGCGGACGTTTCGGGCTACGCGCTTGACCTGACGCCTGCCGAGTCCGGCAATGCGGGCTACAAGGACTGGTTTATAGCAAGCTACAACCGCCCCGGCTACACCATCGAGTGCGGCAAGGGCATTGCGCCGATTCCGCTGACGCAGCTGGATACGATTTATAGGCAGAATGAGGGGATTCTTACCTTGGCGCAGGTGTTGCAGTAGTTTTTTGCTTTTGTGTTTTAGGACTTCTGCTTGGTGCGGCTTTATGCTTGTTCACCAGGGGCGCTGGTGGCGGCGCGAGGTGCCGCTGCGCGCGGCGGCGGTTACTTTTTTCCGCTTCGCCGGAAAAAAGTAACCAAAAAAGGGGCGACTTCTTTAGAAGAAGCAATCTTGTTTTTATGCCGGGCGGGATTGGGCTGCAAGTAGGTGCATTCCCGCACCGTGACAGGTGCGGAGTAGCGTCCGAACGCTTTAGCCCAGCCGCACGCAGGGGCGAAGCCTGTTCGGGGCTAAAGACTTAGGTAAGGCGGTCTCTTGCCGCGAGGTGCGGTGGGGGTGGTAACCGGAAGGATTTTGCTGCTACGATTGCTGCCGCACATTGTGCGGCAATTTGTTGCGTGTCCCGGCGGGATGAGGGTGTTGTAGAGGTGGGTTGTGTCTGTCGTTGCGGTTGCGCACTCCGTTGCCACAGGGCTTTACTTCCGTGGGGGACGCTGCCCTCTGCGTCCTTTGTTTGGTTTGCCGCAAACAATTTGCGTCGCACCCATTGCACCCTGCTTTTGGGATGCGTTGGGTGCGTTTGTCTTTCTTCGCGCTTTGCGCGTCGTGACGCGCGGGTTCGGTGTTGCATTGCACTCTTCGGCCTGCGCCGGTACGCCGCCGCGAGAAAACACCCCCTTTCGCCGCTCCCCCTCTTGCATTTTCAAAACCAATTGGTTATAATGTATATATAATGGGTTATGAGCCTTTGATGTAAGGTCGCTTGTACTTAGGAGATTTTGCTATGCAAGATGTATTTTTGAACCGCGCCCGCGCAGGACGCATTCCGGTTAAGGTGTTTTTGCTGAACGGATTTCAGATTCGCGGGATAATTACCGCCTTTGATAATTTCACTCTCGCGCTGGACGTTGAGGGACAGCAGCAAATTGTTTTCAAACACGCGGTTTCGACGATTATACCGTCGCAGTCTGTTTCACTTGCGCCGGAGGTTAAGTGAGCCGGAACCGGGAACGGGAATTTTTATACGATGAGCCGGAGGAGGACGATTATTATGAGCATGCCCGTCCGCTTCCGCGCAGGACGACCGTTGTGCGCGTCGCGGTCTTTGTTATTGCGCTCTGGTTTGCCGCAACCGTCGGTTTTAATGTATACAGTATGATAAAAAAGCCGGTACGGCTTGCTTCTGTTTATTCTATTGTATACAGCGACTCGTTTGCGTCCTCCGGATACATATTACGCACGGACGAGGTGCTTTTCGGAAGTCCGGCAGTGACGGTCATAAAAACGCGAGAGAGCGCCCGCGTATCGGCGGGTCAGACCGTTGCCGAGAGCTATCCCGCAGCGGACAGCGGGAGAATTCTCGGCGCAAACGTGCTTGCACTGCGGGAGGCGCTGGCGCGTGAGTTTTCCGGGCTGCCGCTGGCGGCATTAGAGGACGCGTGCCAAATCGGCGCAAAAAGCCTCGCCTATCTTTATCAGTCCGGGCGTGAGGCGGATCTTGCGTCTGAAATTGAGCGTATGCTGCTTTTGCAGCGCGCAGTAGCCGGGCTGGACGAGCCGGACTATACAGCAGACCTGTCCGGACTTACCGCCACCGCAATCCGCGCGAAATCAGGAGGGCTGTTTTCCTCCGAAACCGACGGACTTGAGGGCATTTCCGTCGGCAATGTTTCCGGCGCGTCGCCGAGCGAGCTGGACGGTATGTTTGCCGCTCCTCAGTATGACGCAAGCGGCACAGTCGGCAAGCTTACAACAGACAGCACATGGCGGCTCTGCGCCGCAGTGCCCGACGACATTGCGGCTAAGCTTCCGCCCTCCGGCAGCATAAACGTGCTTATTCCCGCCGTGTCAGACAGACCGGTTGCAATGCGGATTGAGTCCCTCGGGGAATCAGACGGCGAAAGAACCGTCGCGGTTCTGACCTCAAACAGAGAAACCGCCAACACGCTTCGCCTGCGCGAGGTGCCCTTTGAGATAATTTTTTCTCAGAAGGACGCGCGCCTTGCCCCGGCAGACACTATTTTTTACGACGAGCAGGGACGCAGCTATGTCTATCTGCCGATTGTGCTTATGGCACGTGAGTTTTACGTTGATATACTCGCGCAAAGCGGCGCAAATGTAATAATCGCCCCAAAATCCGACTTTAAGGAATACGAGGAGGGCGTGGACGAGCAGGAGCTTGCGGCGCGCGCGGAGCTGAAGGACCGCAACGAAAAGCGTATTGTGCTGTTTGACCTCGCCGAAGAGCTTGTTGTTTCCGGAAAAACGCTAAAAGAGGGGAGCGTTTTCCGATAGACTGTCAATAAATCACAACGGACGCTATGCTACATAAATGCCGACATCTGAAGAAAACCAAATAAAACAGCGGCTCGGTGAGATAAACGGGCGAATATCCGCCGCCGCAATTCGCGCCGGGCGCACGGCAGCTGACATTACACTTGTCGCCGCAACAAAAACGCAGAGCGCGGAGACCGTCCGCGCGGCAATAAACGCCGGGATTCGTGTGTGCGGAGAAAACCGTGTGCAGGAATTTGTTGAAAAATCAGAGCAAAACGCTTATTTCGGCGCGGAGATACATTTCATCGGCTCATTGCAGACAAACAAGATAAACAAGCTTGTCGGGCAGGTCGGGCTGATTCAGTCCGTACCGGGCGAAAAAGCGCTGCGGCTGATTTCCGCCCGCGCGGGCGAGCTGTCGCTCATTCAGGATGTTCTCCTGGAGGTAAACATCGGCGCGGAGGATGCAAAGCACGGCTTTTTGCCGGAGAGCCTGCCGCAGGGGCTTGCGACGGCGGCGCAGCTGCCGAATATCCGCGTTCTCGGCCTGATGTCAATCCCTCCGGCGGAGGGGGACAGAAAAGCCGCGTTTTGGTTTGAAAAATGCCGCGAGCTGTTTGAAAAATGCGCGGAATATACCGCCGAAAACGTGCAAATGCGGATACTTTCCATGGGAATGTCAGACAGCTTCGAACGCGCGATAGAGTGCGGAAGCAATATGGTGCGAATAGGTACCTCGCTGTTCGGGAAAAGGAAGTAGGGCAGAGTAAAAATATAGGGGGGAACTGCTATGAAAACCGGTATGGCTAAAAGAAGTATGCGGCTTGCTTTTATCGCGCTGCTCGCGCTATTTGCCGCGCTGGCTTTTGCCGGGTGCGGCGGCGGAAATTCCGTGGATACGCCGCGAGCGTTGCCTCCGGAAGGTCTGGAAGAAGGCACTCGCTATTTCTCCCTGCGCTTTGAGCTTGATGTTCCGAAAAAAGCTGACGAGCGGGAGCCGCAATCTGCATTAGACTTGCACGCTGCGGAAAATATCTATCCGCTGCTGTATGCGGCGCTCTCCGACGGCAAGGAAATTTCAGCGAAAAATCTGCCGAAAAGCGGAGGTCGCTGCCGTTTTGAGATAACCATTCAGTCAGTCCTGCTAACAGGGCGGGAAGTAATAACCATTACAGGGTGGGATAAGAATATTATCCGCTGGAACAGCTACATGTGTGAGATTGACCCCGTTTTACCGTCCGGCGACCTTGAAAAACGCAACTTCACTGACTATTACGCAAAAATCAGCAAACAATCTTTTGAGGAAATAACAGCGTATCTCAAGACAATTCCGACAGATTTAGGCTCATACGCACTCGACAATATACTCGCGAGCAATAACGATATTCCCGAGGATTTACTTCCGCTGCAGAGCGTTCAGGACACAAGGCTGCTCGCCCCTCTGCACTATTGGCTGAATCCGCCGCACGGAAACGCCCCGGCGAAAGGGAAAATAATTGTTAATGATGAGTCGGCAGCGGCTGTATTTTACGAGCATCTGAATAGCGCACTTCAGTCAGGGCAACCTGTCAGCCGCGAAGCTGTTGACTTTACTACAGCAAAATGCTATTTTATTATGTCGCCTGATTATCCTTACGGCTTCGGCGGGACGGATCTAAATATTTCCGGCTGGGAGGGCAATGTGCTGTATTGGCAGGAAACCGTTTGGTCTGATGTGATTATGATTGACGGAGAGGGCAATGCCAGTCAAAATTATTGGCGCAACGGTTGCTACGTTCAGCTGAGCGACGAGGCTATTGCTGACCTGATTGCCGCAGCTCGGGACTTAGAGCAGTACCAATACAAGGATTCCTACGATGCGCCGGTTTTTCGGCAGGACTGATGTCCAATATATTAAGTTAGACGCTTTATGCAAGGAGCAAAGTTATGAGTATACTTAAAGATTTCGGAAGCAAATTAAAGGCCTTTACCTCGGCCGCAGATGACGATTTTGACGATGAGCTGGACGACTATCCGGACGACGCGCAATCAAGTGAGCGCGTTCCCGCCGACTCAAGTATTTACGATGAGCCGCGCGGAGACGGACTGCTTGCGCGCACAAAAAAGCTAATCCGCCCTGCTGAAAAATACGCTAACGCGCCTGTTCGCACAACGCCGCGCGACATTGAGATAATCCCGATTTACGGGCCGAGCGATTTGACGCACGCGGTTGACGTTTTTGTCGAAACCGGCGGGTGCATTATCGAGGTGAAAAGCGACGTGCCCGACGAGGAGGCAAAGGAGATGATTCCTTTCCTGTTCGGCGCGGCTTATGTGCTGGACGCTGACGTTCGGCAGATCGGGGATGTGGGCAGGATTTATAAAATCTCCTACAAGGTTCAGGAAACACCGGAGCCTTCGCCAGAGGAAACGGTCTCCGCCGCGCGCGCGGCAAGAGAACGTCCGCCGGTAGACGACTACGACGATTCAGACAGCGACTTTTAGCGTTTTTCCGAGGATACATAGCCGATGAACTCAATTACAAATAAGCCTGTCGCCGTCGCATGCGACCACGGCGGCTTGCAGCTTGCGGGCGCGATACTTGCGCACCTTGAGGAAAACAATATCCCCGCCGAATTTTACGGCACGCACACAGCCGAAAGCTGCGACTACCCGGACTTTGCGGTTCAGGTCACGGATGCGGTAACCTCCGGCAAGTCTGAGCTTGGCATTCTCGTGTGCGGAACCGGAATCGGTATGTCGATTGCGGCGAATAAGGTTCGCGGAATCCGTGCCGCCGTCTGCGGAGACACGTTTTCGGCGGAGATGACGCGCCGCCACAACAACGCAAACGTGCTGTGTCTCGGTCAGCGCGTCACAGGCGAGGGGCTTGCGCTGAAAATTGCCGATATTTTCCTTGAGTCGCCCTTTGAGGGCGGCCGACACGCAACAAGAGTTGAAAAGCTCGAGAAATAAGGCGCGGCTGACGAAAGACGCGGCTTATTTTCGCACATACACCAAATAAACAGGTTTTCCTATGCAAAAAAACTTCACAGTCGCCATTGACGGCCCCTCCGGCGCGGGAAAAAGCACAATCGCCCGCCGTCTTGCAGCGCACTTCGGCGGCGTTTACGTTGATACGGGGGCGCTTTACCGCGCCGCCGCGGTATACATAAAAAACAGCGGAGTCTCTCCCGAAAACGAAGGGGAAATTTCGCGGATTTTCAGCGAATCGCCGCCTGAAATAGACCTGCGTCAGGGACCGGACGGGCAGAACGTGTTTCTGAACGGCAGCGACGTGACCCGCGAGATACGCCTGCCGGAGATTTCAACTCTCACAAGCAAAATCGCGCAGTCACCGGCTGTGCGGGCGTTTCTGCTTGACGCACAGCGTCAGTCGGCGACCAGCGCACCCTTTGCTGTTCTCGACGGGCGGGACATCGGAACTGTTGTTCTTCCTGGAGCCACCGTTAAAATATTTCTTACGGCATCTGCCGAGGCGCGCGCCGAGCGGCGCACGGCGGAGCTTTTGGCGCAGGGCGTTTCCGTGCGGTATGAGGATATTCTGAGCGACAATATCGCGCGCGACACGCGCGACGCCGTGCGCACAACCGCCGCTCCGGGAGCATATATTGTAGATACATCCGCGCTTTCGTTTGACGAAAGCTTTGACAAAATTCTGAGTGAGGTGCTGCGCGTTCGTGAAAAAGCCTGAACAAAAAAAAGACCCTCTTGTTGCCGAGCATAAATTTTTCCGCTTTGCCCATGTCGTCCTGCGTGCCATTATGTGCTGGCTTTTGCCGTACAAATTCACGGGCAAGGAGAATATTCCTGCGGGACCGGCCGTTATCTGCATAAACCACACAGCAATCTGGGACCCACTCTATATGATGATCGCGCTGCCGAAAAAGGAATTTCCGTCGGCGAAAATTCTTGCAAAGGCCGTGCTTTTTACAACGCCGGTGCTCGGCGGAATACTGCGCCGTCTCGGCACAATAAACGTCGCGCGCGACGGGGCTGACATTAAAGCCGTCTCTGCTTCAATAAAGCACCTCAAGGCAGGCGGCAAGCTCATAATCTTCCCGGAGGGCACGCGCGGAGACGGCGTTGAGGCGCGGGAAGCAAAGATCGGCGCCGTGAAGATGGCGGCAAAGGTCAATGCCCCGATTCTGCCTGTATACATACCGAAAAATAAGGGCTTTTTCCGCCGCTGCCGTATGATAATCGGAAAACCCGTCCCCGCCTTTCCGCAAAGCGACGTCAAGCCGACAAACGAGGAGCTTCTGCTCCGGGCAGACGAGATTATGGCGGAAATTTATCAGCTCGGCGCTAAAGGCTAACCGCAAATGTCTGTTACTGTAAGGCTCGCCTCTTTCTCCGGCTTCTGCTTCGGCGTTGAACGCGCGGTGTCCGCCGCAGAAGCTGCGGCGCAGCGCTTCGGCACGGTTTACGTTCTCGGAGAGCTTATTCATAATAAAGACGTAATAGACGCGCTGGCGCTTCTCGGCGTCGTCACAATCGCGCAGCCGTCTGAGCTGCCGCCCGGCGGCGTTGTGATTATCCGCTCCCACGGCGAGGCGCAAGGAGTTTACGAGGCGCTGCTCGAGCGGACGGACGCGGAAAATATCCTTGACCTCACCTGCCCGTTCGTCTCCCGGATACACAAAATCGTGCGCGAATCGGCGGCTGCGGGTCGGCAGCCCGTTATCATCGGGGACGAAAATCACGCCGAGGTTAAGGGAATCGCGGGGCAGGCCGAAACCTGCCTGACATACAAGGACTATGATGATTTTTGCGCTAACACACAACATTTAGTTGACAGACCGCTCGACGTCGTGTTTCAGACGACGCTTTCGGGAGAAATCCTAAAAGAATTTCAAAATTTCGCAAAAAAGTCCTTTACTTCACCGAAAATTTATGATACAATATGCAATGCGACGAAGTGCCGTCAACAGGAGGCAGAGCGTCTTTCAAAAACCTGCGACGCAATGGTTGTCTTAGGAGACAGCGGAAGCAGTAATTCAAGGCAGCTATACGAAATCTGCCGGGAACACTGTGCACGTGCGGTTTTTGGAGCAAGGCTCAGCCAAATATCAGACGAACTTTCTGAAATCGCAAGGACGGTTTCAGACCATAACAATAATGTAACGATAGGCCTAACGGCCGGTGCGTCAGTGTCGCGACGCGCGATTACGGAGGTTCTCAACTACATGACCGAAGAGTTCAAGGCTACAGTTCAAGAAGAAGCCGAAACACACGAGCCGGCGTTCTCCGCCGAAGAAACAGCGGGCGAGACGCAAGAAGCGCCTGAAACGCAGGATACATCAGATTTTGCACAGCTGGTAGACGATTCATTCGTCACGGCGCGCGCCGGCGAAAAGCTGACGGGCACGGTTATTGCTGTTTCCAAATCAGAGGTAACCGTCGATATCGGCACCAAGCAATCCGGAATTATTCCGTCCGACGAGGTGACGAGCGACCCGACAAAGTCGCCGGAGGATATTTTAGCTCCCGGAGATACTGTCGAGTGTTACGTTCTGCGCGTTAACGAAAGCATTGTAACGCTTTCGCGCCGCCGTCTCGAGAACGAAATCTCCTGGGGCGAGATTTTAGAGGCAAAGAAAGAGCGCAGATGTGTGTCCGGCGTTATCACCGAGGCAAACAAGGGCGGTGTTGTCACGAGCTACAACGGTCAGCGTGTTTTCATACCGGCGTCTGCCACGGGTATTGCCCGCGGCGGCGACTTAACGCCGCTGCTTAACAAGGAAACCAACTTCTATATAATGGAGGTTGACCGTCAGAAAAAGCAGATTATCGGCTCTGTCACAGGCATTTCGGCAGACGAGCGCCGCGCGCGCGTAAAGCAGCTTTGGGCGGAGATTGAAGTCGGCAAGAAATACACCGGCAAGGTCACATCCGTAACAAAGTTCGGCGCGTTTGTAGACATTGGCGGAGTGGACGGACTTGTTCACGTCTCCGAGCTGTCGTGGGACCGTATTTCAAACCCTGCGCAAATCGTCAAAGAGGGCGACCCGCTGGATGTGTACGTTATCTCGTACGATCCCGAAAAGCGCCGTATTTCTCTTGGGCACCGCGATCCGGACGGCGATCCGTGGGCAAAGTTCTCCGCCAAGTATAAAAACGGCGACGAGATTATTGTTAAAATCGTAAAGCTTTCGGCTTTCGGCGCGTTTGCCGAGATTATGCCGGGCGTTGACGGACTTATCCACATCTCGCAGATTGCGGATCACCGCGTCACAACGGCAGGCGACGTCGTCGCAGTCGGAGACGAGGTTAAGGTCAAAATCACGGGAATCGACGAGGACAAGCGCCGTATCAGCCTTTCAATCCGCGCACTGTTTGAGATTCCGGCAGAGGACCGCGTATATGAGCCGCGCAAGCGCTCAAAGCAGGCAGACACAATCGTCTATGACACGGAATCGAACTTCGCCTTTAACACGGATTACGACGAAGAGGAGTAATTAGCTCCGCGCTTGCGGCTTTGTCTTGGGCAATGCGTGAGCATATACTTATATGTCACAGACAAATCCGAACTCCCGCCGGCTCCAATGGCGGCGGGGGTCGGGTTTGTTTACTTTAGTGAGGACAGGGCCGCCGCCAACGCGCCGTTTGCACTCCGGCGCTAAGATAACGCTGCCGCAAAAGCTATTTGAAAGTTGGCAAGACAGCAGAATGGGATGTAACAATATGTCTTGGACTATTCTTGTCCAGTATTTTCAAATTGTTATGGTTTTTTACTTATGTGGTTCTAATTTGTTTCATTAATTTTACATTTTAGGGTTGCAAAATCCGAATAAATCCGCTATAATGAAATTGCTCTTTAATCTTGGTTACCGCGTCCGCCTGTGTTTAACACCGGATCGCGGTAACCCTTTTTTGTTTTTTGCCGCGGCGGGAGGCTATCCCTGCGGGATAGCCTCCCGCCGAAAGCCGGGGCGCTTTGGCGGACGGTTTTGGGTTTAAGGGCTTTTTGGGTTATTGCAGCTTAGTGCTTGTTCACCGGGGGCGCCGGTGTGTACGCAGAGGTGCCACTGCGCGTGGCGGCGGTTACTTTTTTCCGCTTCGCCGGAAAAAAGTAACCAAAAAAGGGGCGACTTCTTTGTAAAGAAGCAAACACCTTTCTATACGGGAACTGCAGGTGGTGGGTGCGTTCAGCTGTACGCCGGAGGGTGCGGAGTTTGTAATTGGGGTGAAGCTTGGCAGCTTCGCGCTGCTGAGCGCCTGCGCGGCGGGCGGTTCCTTTCTTGTCTTGGCAAGAAAGGAACCAAAGAAGCCGCTTTTGGGCTTAGGCGGGTTGCAAAGCTGCAAGTGTAGGTGTCCGTACGTCCGCACCCGAACAGAACTGGCGGTTGACGGGCTTGCGCCCTATGTGCCAGAGGTAAGTGCAGGCGGGTGGCAACCAGAATTTGGCGAAGCCAACCCGCACCGCGCCCTGCGCTGTTGCGTCGGGCAATACGCCGCGTGTCCCGACGCGCAAAGCGCGGAGCAGACGAGGGCACCCGACGCACCTACGCCGCAGGGCGCAGTGGTTCGACGCAAACATCTGCGGCAAACCAAGCAAGGGACGTCGAGGACGCCGCCCCCTACAGAGATTGCTGTGGTAACGGAGCATTGCCTTGAACCGTAAGTATGCAACGACCGTAACACCAACACCCGCCGCGCCGGGACACGCACCACATTGCCGCACATTGTGCGGCAGCAATCGTAGCAGCAACATCCTTCCGGTTGGCACCCGTAGGCAGTTTGCGGCAACCAACAGTTTTACCCGAGTCTCCGACGCCGCGACAGGATGCGCCCCTGCGCGCGGCGCAGCGGAAGCGTTCGCCGAGACTACCGCAATACGTCGCGGGGAACAGCACACCCGACCTTGCCACCACCGCAGTTCCCGGATAAAAAAAAGATTGCTTCTTCTAAAGAAGTCGCCCCTTTTTGGTTACTTTTTCCGGCGAAGCGGAAAAAGTAACCGCCCGCCGCGCAGGCGCTCAGCAGCGCGGCGAGGCGAAGCTTCGCCACAATTACAAACATAGCAACCTGCGCCGTAAGCGCAACGGTTGAACCCAAGTAAAAGCAAAACAAAGCGAAAAAAACCCGCAACAGCGGGCGACCGGGGACGATCGCCCCTACGGTGTTCCCCGCAAAAATTCCGCCCCGAGACGGCGGGCGGCAGATTGCCGCCCCTACGCCCGCCGGAAGTCCGGGCGGCAACCGCCACAAGGGCCGCTGAGGGCATCGTCCCCTACAAACGCAAAGCCCTGAAAAAGCAAAACCACGTGGCAAGCCAAGCCCTAACGCCCGAACAATTCAAACATTGTAAACATTTTATAACTTAATGTAAAAAAGACTTTATTTTTTACTCCCGCCATGATATAATGAATAATTAAATTAGGATAATAATATGGGGTGTTTTGTCCTCGCCCCGCAAGTATAAAAATCAATAAAGAGTTAACTAATGTCAATTGTATCAAAACTATTCGGATCGTATTCACAGCGCGAAATTCGCGAAATAATGCCCATCGTTGAACAAATCAACGCATTGGGCGAGACCTACGGCGCTCTGTCAGATAAGCAGCTTCGCGCCAAAACAGATGAATTCCGCAGTCGGCTCGGCGCAGGCGAAACACTGGCTGACATTCTGCCTGAGGCGTTTGCCGCAGTGCGCGAGGCGTCGTGGCGCGTGCTCGGACTTCGCCCGTATGACGTGCAGCTTATCGGCGGAATCGTCCTGCACCAGGGGCGTATCGCCGAAATGAAAACAGGTGAGGGCAAAACCCTCGTCGCCGTTCTGCCGAGCTACCTCAATGCGCTGACAGGAAAAGGCGTGCACATCGTCACGGTAAACGACTATCTTGCGCGGCGCGACAGTGAGTGGATGGGCAAGGTGCACCGCTTTATGGGGCTGTCCGTCGGGCTGATTGTCCCCGGAATGTCGCGCGAGGAGCGCATAGAGGGCTATGGCTCGGATATTACCTACGGTACGAACAACGAAATGGGGTTTGATTATCTGCGCGACAATATGGCTGTCTACAAATCGCAGACTGTTCAGCGCGGACACGTTTTTGCAATCGTCGATGAGGTTGACTCAATTCTTATTGACGAAGCGAGAACTCCGCTCATTATCTCCGGTCAGTCGGACGAGTCAACCGACCTGTATGAAAAGGTAGACGTGTTCTGCCGGGGGCTGAAGGTGTCGGTGCGCGCGTCCGTCGATGAAAAAGAGGTAGAGGCTGAGGATGAAACTGCTGACTACATCGTAGACGAGAAGGCAAAAACCGCAACGCTGACGGCGCGCGGCATTGAAAAAGCCGAGAAATACTTCAATCTCGAAAACCTTGCGGATATTGAAAATAATACGCTTTCGCACCACATAAACCAGTCGCTCAAGGCATACGGAACCATGAAGCTTGACATTGACTATGTGGTTAAAGACGGCGAGGTCATTATTGTAGATGAGTTCACCGGCCGCCTTATGATTGGCAGGCGTTATTCCGAGGGGCTGCATCAGGCGATTGAGGCAAAGGAGCGCGTTACCGTTGCAAGCGAAACAAAAACACTTGCGACAATTACGTTCCAGAACTACTTCCGTATGTACGACAAGCTCTCCGGTATGACAGGTACCGCGATGACAGAGGCCGAGGAATTCGGAACCATATACAAGCTCGACATTATAGAGATCCCGACAAATGTTCCGGCGTGCCGCGAGGACCACGCGGATGTTGTTTTCAAGACGGAGCCGGCGAAAAATCGCGCGATTATCCGCCAAATTGTTGAGTGCTACGAAAAGGGACAGCCCGTGCTTGTCGGTACGGTGTCCATTGAAAAAAGTGAGTTCCTTGCAAAGCTGCTGTCTAAGGAAAAGGTACCTCACAATGTGCTGAACGCGAAGAACCACGAAAAAGAAGCGGAGATTGTCGCACAGGCAGGTAAATACAAGGCTGTTACCATCGCAACAAACATGGCAGGGCGCGGAACCGACATTATGCTCGGCGGAAACCCCGAATATCTTGCCCTGTCTGACTTGCGAAAAGACGCGGAATACCGCGACCGGGACGACGCGGAGGAGCTGATTGCCGAGGCAAACGGTCACGCGGATACGGAAGACCCGGATATATTGCGCATTCGCGAGAAATTCGCCGAGCGCCTTGCGCACCACAGAAAATTCACGCAGGACGAGGCCGAAAAGGTACGCGCGGCGGGCGGACTGTTTATCGTCGGCACGGAACGGCACGAATCGCGGCGTATTGACAATCAGCTACGTGGCCGTTCGGGACGGCAGGGCGACCCCGGTCAATCGCGGTTTTTCCTTGCGCTGACGGACGATATTATGCGCCTGTTCGGCTCGGAGCGCGTTATGACGATGATGGACGCACTGCGTGTGGACGAGGACGAGCCGCTCACAAACAAAATGCTGACGAATTCAATTGAGCGCGCGCAGAAAAACATTGAGTCGCGGCATTTCCAAACGCGTAAAAACGTGCTTGAGTATGACGATGTTATGAATACGCAGCGTCTGCTGATTTACGCGCAGAGGCAGACGGTTCTGGACGGCGAGAATGTCTCAGATTCTGTGCTTACAATGGCGCGCGACGTAATTGACGCCGAGGTTATCAGCGATATTGAGCCGCAGGACAAGGAGACGTTTTCTGAATATGTCCGCCCGTTTGAGGGACTGTTTGTCGCGCGCGGCGAGCTGAAGCTGCCCGACGACGGCATTGCGGCGGCAGCGCTGACGGATGAGCTGTATGCCCGGGCAGAGACTGTGTACCACAAGCGCGAAGCGGAATTCGGCTTAATTGACGGCACCGATATTCCCGTTATGCGCGAGATTGAGCGCACAATTCTGCTGCGCGTCGTTGACGAATACTGGATGGAGCATATAGACGCGATGGACGATTTGCGCGACTCTGTGCGTCTGCGCGGCTACGCGCAGGTAAACCCGGTGGACGAGTACAAGCGCGAGGGCTTCGATATGTTCGAGGCTATGATTGCGGGCATTAAGCAGGAGGTTGTGCGCCGGCTGTTCTCAGTGCAAATCCGCAAAAATGTTGAGATAAAAAGAAAGTCCGTCTCAAAGAATCTGCGCGCGGCGGAAAACGCCGGCTCTGACCCCGAAAATACAGCGCCTAAACGTCAGCCTGCAAAATCCCAAAAAATCGGCCGGAACGACCCGTGCCCCTGCGGCAAGAAAAAGGCTGACGGCACACCGGTTAAGTACAAAAACTGCCACGGAGCGTAGCCCACAAGCTATTTACTGATTGAAACGTTTTTCCCGTACAATTGCATATATTCTTCTCGCCGCGCTGGTTTTCGGTCTTGCCTCGTGTGAGTTTCAGTTTACCTCAATCCCCACGCCGCCGCCCACGCCTACACCGACAGAAACGCCGATAGGCATAGACCCGGGCGCCTCCAATCCCGAAATCGTCGGAGACGGCAAGTTTACGTTGCGCTACAACACCAAATACGACCTGAACCCTATTACCGGCACAGACCGCGGCAATATGATCGTCTCGTCGCTGATGTATGAGGGGCTTTTCCGGCTTACGCCCGATTTAACGGCGGAAACGGTTCTGTGCGACAGCTATGAGGTAAATGAAGACGGCACAAAGTGGACGTTTGTGTTGCTGGACGGCGTGGAAATGTCAGACGGCACAAAGCTTACTGCGGCAGACGCTGCTTTTTCGATAAACCAGGCCGCCGGCACAGTCAAGCTAAAAACGCGGCTTGATTGCATACAGGGTGTCTCGGCTATTGACACACTCAAGCTTCAGGTAAATCTGAAATACGCGAATTACGGACTTCCCGCCCTGCTTGACTTCGGACTTGTAAAAAGCAACAGCACGGGACCCGTTCCGTTCGGCTCCGGTCCGTACCGGCTGTCCGCAGACAAAACGCACCTGCAGCTGATGACGGACACACGCTGGCGCGAGCTTAACCCCTCCCTGCCTGAAGCGATTTATCTTACATGGTGCGAGGACAACCAGTACATCGAGGAGTTTTCCGAGCTGCGCATTGACCTTATGGAGGTTCGCGGAGCCGAGGCGAAAAACACCCAGATTCGCCGCGACCACGAGCGTGCAAACCTCGTAACAAACGACCTGATGTTTATCGGCATAAACCCGTCGCGCGCCGCGCTGGACGATGAGCGGTTCCGTCTGGTTCTGTCCTACGCCTCCGGACGTACGCGCATTGCGGACGAGATATTCGGCGGATACGCTCTGCCCGCCGCAACTCCGCTGAATCCTGACTGGAAGCTCTACGAAAAACGCTGGGAAACAGTTGACGATAATGACTGCATTGCAAAAACCTCGGCGCTCTTTCAGGATATTGGTATGGAGGACGCAAACGAGGACTTGTTCCTGGAATACCCGTATTACGGCAATTATCAGCCGTTTTCGCTGACGTTTATCGTGAACAACAGCAATACCGCCGAGGTCGCCGCCGCATATATCATAACGCAAAACCTCATTAATATCGGAATTGACGTAAGGCTTGAGGAGCTTACCCCCTCCGTTTTCAAAACTCAGCTGACAGAGGGCAACTTTCACCTTTATATCGCGACGACGAAAATCCCGCCCGATATGAACTTTCTGCCGCTTATCTCCGAAAACGGCGCTCTGAACTACGGGCACCTTTATTCACAGAGCCTCGCCGATTCTCAAATGGATCTTTTCGCGGCAAACACCACCGAGGAAAAGCAAAAGGCCGCGCTGTATTTTTGCCTGGATTTTGACGATTACATCCCGTTTGTTCCGCTTGTGTACATCCGAAACGAGGTTAAGTCGGGGCGCAATGTCATTTCAAACGTCACCATTTCGCCGAGCGGCGTTTTCAGATATGTCGGGGACTGGACATTCGGCAGCTTCGGCCCGGCGGACAGCGGCAATGCGGAAGATGAAGAGACGGAGCCGACACCGCCTGACACTGACGGAACGGCTCTGCCGGACGGCGGGGAATAACACAACACACGCGCGGCATACGCCGCGAAGCTTGGGGATTTCTATGGTTTACAGATACTACACAGAAAAAAAACCGGAGTTTGACGTAAAATCGGAGTCGCTGCTTTCGGTCGCGCGCGGTTTTTTGTCCGTAAAGAGCATAACCGGCGTCCGCGCCTTTGTCAGGTACGACATGGAGGGCATACAGCCGGGCAAAGATATTATTTCCGGTGTTTTGTCCGAGCCGCCGACGGATATTGTATACGAGAGCCGCTTGCCGGAGCTGAACAGCGCGTTTCTGCTGGTTGCCGAGCCTCTGCCGGGTCAGTTTGACCAGCGGGCGGACAGTGCGAGGCAGTGCATTGAGACCTCTGCGGAATCCGCAGGAGACGTTGCCGTCAAAACCGCCGATGTGTACGCGTTTTTCGGCGAGCTGACGGAAAATGATTGCGCGGCGCTGAAAAAATATCTTATAAATCCCGTGGAGGCGCGCGAGGGCGATTTTCATCTGCCCGAAACACTCGCGGCGGCAGCGCAGGAGCTTGAGGCGGTTCCCGTTCTCTCCGGCTTTACGAAAATGACTGACGGCGAGCTTGCGGAGCTGTCCGCATCCCTCGGGCTTGCAATGGACCTCGGCGACGCGGCGTTCGTGCGCGGCTATTTCGCTGAAAGCCTACGACGCGACCCCACGCTTTTGGAGCTGCGCCTGCTCGACACCTACTGGTCAGACCACTGCCGCCACACGACGTTTAACACGGAGCTGACCGTTGAAGCTATCGGCGACCCGGAAATTCAGGCGGCGTTTGACAGATACCTTGCCCTGCGGCGCGAGGTTTACGGCGAGAGAGCCGCAACACGCCCTGTTACGCTTATGGACGTCGCCACAATCGGGGCAAAAGTGCTCAAAAAACGTGGATTCTTGCAGAATCTCGACGTATCGGAGGAGATAAACGCCTGCTCGATACATATAGATGTGCGCGTCGGCAATACGCTCGAGGACTGGCTCCTGATGTTCAAAAACGAGACGCACAATCACCCGACGGAGGTTGAGCCTTTCGGCGGCGCGGCGACCTGCATTGGCGGCGCGATTCGTGACCCGCTCTCAGGCCGCAGCTATGTGTTTCAGGCAATGCGCGTGACAGGCTCAGGCGACCCGCGCGCGGATATAGAGGATACGCTTGCGGGCAAGCTTCCGCAGCGCGTCATTACGACGACGGCGGCAAAGGGCTTTTCCTCCTATGGCAACCAAATCGGACTTTCAACCGGCCTTGTTGACGAGGTGTACGACGAAGGGTATATAGCAAAGCGAATGGAGGTCGGCGCTGTCGCGGGAGCCGTCCCGTTTGCGGAGGTACGGCGCGAGGAGCCTCAGCCGGGCGATATTGTCCTGCTCGTCGGCGGACGCACCGGGCGTGACGGAATCGGCGGCGCAACAGGCTCCTCCAAAACGCACAGCACAACTGCGCTTGATACAATGGCAAGCGAGGTTCAAAAGGGCAACGCGCCGGAGGAGCGCAAGCTTCAGCTGCTGTTTTCAATCCCCGGGCTGCGCCGTATGATAAAGCGCTGCAACGACTTCGGCGCGGGCGGCGTGTCCGTCGCCGTCGGTGAGCTGGCTGACGGGCTGACGATTGACCTTTCGGCGGTGCCGCTCAAGTATCGCGGACTGAACCCCGTGGAAATAGCAATCTCCGAGTCGCAGGAGCGTATGGCGGTGTGTATTGCGCCGACCGACCTCGCGGCATTCACGGCTCTTGCAGAGTCCGAAAATCTTGAAAGCACAGTTATTGCGCAGGTAACGCGCGAACCGCGCGTTGTGATGACCTACGCGGGCAGTGCGGTGTGCGACCTGCCGCGCGAGCTGCTTGCGTCAAACGGCGCAAAGAAATACGCGGGCGTGTCGATACAGGCTCCCGCTCCAAAAACGCTTGAATACCGTCTGCCGCAGTCCCTGACGGACACGGCGGCGGCGCTGAACGTTTCCTCACGGCGCGGCCTTGCCGAGATGTTTGACTGCTCTGTCGGCGCGGGAACGGTTCTTGCGCCGTATTCCGGCAGATACAGCGCAACGCCTGTTCAGGCTGCCGTGAACCTCATTCCGGTAACGACAAGTCAGGCGCAGGACTACCGTGAAACAGACACCTGCTCTGTGTTTTCATACGGCTTTTTGCCAGAAATTTCAAAGCAAAACCCATATCGCGGAGCGCAGGCGGCTGTGCTTGTGTCTGTTGCAAAGCTCGTCGCGGCAGGCGCAAACCCGGACGGCGCGTATCTGTCCTTTCAGGAGTATTTCGGCAAGCTCGGCACTGATCCGGCGCGCTGGGGCAAGCCGTTCGCGGCGCTGCTCGGCGCGCTTGACGCGCAGGAAGCGCTCGGACTTGCGGCAATCGGCGGCAAGGACAGTATGTCCGGCACGTTCGAGAGCATAGACGTTCCGCCGACGCTTATTTCCTTTGCAATCGCGCCGGGAAGCGCGGGCGACATTATCTCCCCCGAATTCAAGGCGGCAAAAAACGCGGTTTACCTCATAAATCCCGGCGCGGAACCCAAAAACGCAATGTCCGTTTGGCGGCAGGTTCACACGGCTGTTAAATCAGGCAAAATCCTTTCGGCTTACGCGGTGTCCGGCGGCGGGGTCGCCGAATGCATAATAAAAATGTCCTTCGGCAACAGAATCGGCTTTTCGGCGGAGCAGGGGCTTGACCTTGACCTGCACGCGCCGCTCCCCGGCGCAATCGTCGCCGAGGCGTCGGAGCCGATAGCGGGCGCGCTTCTGCTCGGATACACGGCGGACACAGGCGAAATTGCGCTTGGCGGCGGCACGGCGAAAGTAACAGACCTGCTTGCCGCGTCTGAAAACACACTCGCGGCTGTATTCCCGACGGGGCAGAACAAGCCCGCGCCGGCAGCACCGGAAATTCCGGACTGCGGCGAGCATATTCCGGCAAGCGCGGCGATGTTAAAGCACAAGCCGCAGGCGTTAGTTCTGTCGTTCCCCGGGACAAACAGCGAGATAGACACGCACAGCGCGCTTTTGCGGGCGGGTCTCGGCAGCCGAATCCTCGTGGTGCGAAACCAGACGCAGCAGGATCTTGCGGAGTCCGTAAAAGCGGCAGCATCAGCAATTCGGGAGTCAAAGGTACTGCTTTTGCCCGGCGGATTTTCCGCCGGAGACGAGCCTGACGGCTCGGCGAAGTTTATCGCGGCTTTTTTGCGCTCACCCGAAATTGCGGACGCGGTGCACGGGCTGCTTTATCAAAACGACGGGCTTGCCCTCGGCATCTGCAACGGCTTTCAGGCGCTTGTCAAGTCGGGGCTGCTGCCTGACGGGCGCATTCGCGGCCTGACGGGCTCCGACCCGACGCTTGCGCACAACGACATCGGCCGTCACACGGCGCGGTATGTGTACACGCGCGTGTCGTCAGTCAAATCTCCGTGGGCGATACTTTTAGAGCCGGGGCAGGTGTACGCCGTACCGGTATCGCACGGCGAAGGCAGATTTACAGCCTCACCGGAATGCCTTGCGGCACTCGCCGCAAACGGTCAGCTCGCGACGAGGTATTGCAGTGCGGACGGCGCGGTTTCACCCGATATTTCCGTAAACCCGAACGGCTCTATGTGGAACATCGAGGGTATTTACTCACCAGACGGGCGCGTTTTCGGCAAAATGGGACACACGGAGCGCTCCGGCAGATTCGTCGGAAAGAACATTCACGGGAATAAGGCAATGCCCGTGTTTGAGAGCGCGGCGGCATATTATAAAATCTAATCTAAAGTTATACATATAAACGGCAGGTAAGCTAAAATGTTTGACGGAACAAAGAAAATTGAAAAAGCACCCACCTCCTCAGGCTCGCGCGCAATTCTCGCTCACGTTTTTCGCGCACTGCAGGAAAAGGGCTACAGTGCCGAGAACCAAATCGTCGGCTATCTCGTATCAGAAGACCCGCAGTATATAACAAGCCACAACGGCGCACGCGCACTGGTTGTAAAGCTCGACCGGGACGAGGTCATTGCGGAAATGCTGCGTGAGTATTTAAGCGCGGAGCAGCTTTAGCCCTCTGCATAGCGCAACGCGCCGATTTGCCCGTGTGTAATCGGCTGTATCCCTGTGTGCCTATAGCGGCGCACTACTCCCCTGAATTATGACAAAAGATAATCTCTTGCCACAACTTAATACTGCGGAGGAGAGCCGTTCTTTTTACCCGTATCAGATAACCGCGCCCGCTGTCGGCATTGCCGGGGTGACGGCGGCGGTTCAGGGCGGAGCAGACGCGGTTTACTGCCGTGTCGCAAAAAGCGCTTCCGCGCTTGAAACGTCCTTTTCGGACTTTCGCCGCGCCGTGCCTTATGCGCACTACAGAAACTGCAAGATTTTTGCGGACTTTTCGGGCACGCCCACCTCCGCTGGTTCCACTCGCGCTATGCAGACGGCGGCGGCATGCGTGCGCACAGGTGCGGACGCGCTGCGCGTCTCGGACTTCGGACTTTTGCTTGAAATGCGGCGCAGCTTTCCGCAAACGCCTATTCACCTGACGGAGCAGTTTTGTCTGCGCACAGATGAGGAGCTGCGGTTTGCGGCGGGCGCCGGAAGCAAACGCATTACAATCCCGACCGACCTGTCACAAGAGCAGGCGGCGCCGATTATCGCGTCCGCCGTAGCGCTCGGACTTGAAACCGCACTTTTCGCGCACGGAAATGTTCTGCCGCGCCTGATAAAGTCCGCAGGCGAATTGACCTTTGACCCGCACGACCTGCACAGCATAAACCGCGACGGCGAAAACTATGTTCTGCGGCTGAAAAACAGATGTCTGCTGCACTGTATGGACGGGCTTTCCGGCATAACGGCGCTTGAGGTCGGCAATTTTGCGGACCCTCCGTCATTTATATTCGCGGCGGTCAGGTGCTGGTCAAATCTCTGCCGTTTCGGCGTAACGCGCCCGGAGGACATTGAGTTTTTAGAGCGTCTGTCAGAGCGGGACCGCTGCGGGTTTGTCTGGGACGAGCAGGAGACGGATTTTTTTCAGGAACACCCTCGCGCGATTGCGCATTCAGCTGTTATTACGGCTGAGCGCGAGTACACAAACAAGGAAAACGGCAACGTCCCGCTGGATATTTTCTGTGTCGCGGAGCGGCAGCAAACCGTTAAAATCGCGGTTTCAGACGCGTCAGGCAACACCGCCGCCGTCGATTCAAACACATACGCCGAGGATGTTATGATGCGCGGCTTTATTGAGGACAAAACCTCAAACGCATTTTCTGATATGCTGGCGGGGCAGGATAAAAACGAAATCACAGTGCGCAATTCGCTTACAAAACAGCTCACGCAAACAGAGGGTACTATTTTTTACCCGCGCTCTGTAAAGTTTAAGCTTGACCCCGGCGTTTACACAGACCCGGACGCTGTTTTGCGTTCACTGAAGACCGCCTTCCGCGTCATTGAGCGCCGGAGAGAGCGGGCTGCCGCCGCCCGCCCGCGCGTAGCCGCTTATGATTATGCCGCCGAAAAGAGCGTTTATCCGGAAGCGCCGGACAAAATACGCTATACGGCTTACGTCGAAAAAATCACCCAGGTTTCAGACGCATTTATTAAAGCAAAGCCGGACGTCATCTATCTGCCGCTCTGGGAGACGAAAAAAACTACCCGCCTGCGCGAAATATTAAGGCTTGCCCGCGAAAACGAAGTCGTCATTGGCATAAGTCTGCCGCAAACGGCGGCACTTGAGCCGTTTTCAGACGGGCTGACGGCGCTTTTGCGTCTCGGACTTACCCGCGTCTCGGCGCCGGGACCCGGCGCGGCGCTCTTTGCCAGAAAACTCGGCTTTTCCGTTTATGGCGGACCGCAGATGGCAGTTGCGTCCTCCCTTGCCGTCAAGGCCGCGCGCAGGCTCGGACTTTCCGGCGTTTGCCTGAAATACTCGATTCCCCGTGCGGCGGCTCTGGCTGTTTCAAAGGACATTGAAACGGAGATAATGGCATTTGGGCGCATACCCGAAATGGTCATTCCCTCCGCCGTTACCTCAAGCGACATACTTTACGGACACACCGGCGAGAGCTTCCGTATTTTGCGTGACGGGGATTCCGGCGCAACCTTGTTTTCCTCAAAAAAAATGTTCCTGGCGGACAGAACGGACGAAACGGCAAAGACCTTTGTCCCGTCCCGCGGAATACACTTTACAACAGAAAGTCCGCCCGAATGCGTGACTGTGCTAAACCGCTTTCAAGGCAAAAATGACTATCGCCCGGCAGATATTCTGCGCGGCGGCTTCGAGGACGCGGACATTATTTAGTCCTCGCACGCATCTACAAGGAGACACGGCAAATGAAAAGATTCAAACTTACTAAAAAGAAAATAACGGTTATCGCCGTCGCTGTTTTACTTGCAATCATTTCCGCTGTTTCAATCGGCGCGGGCAAGGGCGGCGGTCCCGTCGGAGGGTTTCTTTCGGATGTTTCAACACTCTGGAAGCGCCCCATTGCGTCTATCGCGCGCTTTGTCGAGAGCGTTTACGGCTACACCTTTGAATATGAAACACTCCAGCGTGAAAAGCAGGAGCTTGAAGCACAGCTGCGCCAGTATGAGCAGGAGTCCCTCAACTACACGGACATTATGTACGAAAATGAGCAGTTCCGCAATCTGCTTGACCTAAAGCAGCGCCATGCTGACTTTCACTGGGACACAGGCAGAATACTCACGTGGTCGGCATCAAGCTGGTCCAAAACCTTCACCGTCAGCCGCGGCACTCAGTATTCAGATATTGCGCAGGGCAACGCGATTGTGTCCACAACAGGCGACCTTGTCGGCATTGTTGACTCTGTCAACACCACAACCTCCTCCTGCACCTCGATTATAGACACAACCTTCAGCGCCGGCGTTTACGTCGGCGACCAGAAGATAGCCGCCCTTGTTCAGGGGAATTTCGACCTTGCGCAGCAGGGCAAGCTGATGATACCGTATCTGGAGGAGGCAACGCCGATTCGTAACGGCGACGTTGTTATGACCTCCGGTGCGGCGGGCGTTTTGCCGGAGGGGCTTGTAATCGGGTACGTTGAGGCTGTTGTGGCGAACAAGTCCGGACTCGGTATGTACGCAATAGTAACGCCGAAAGCTATGCTCGGCAACGCAATGGACATTAACATAATCACAGACTATCAAAAATAATCTCGGCAAACGGAAGTAATATGGTTTTTTTCAGAAGACAGATAAGAGTAACAGATATAGGCGGCGGCACCAAGCGTGTTTTCCGTGTGATTTTTTCTCTGCTTCTGATTGCTGTTGTATACATTCTTCAGGGCGTAATCTTTCCGTTTCTGAATGTTTTTAAGACCATTCCAATGCTTTTGCCTATGCTTGCCGTTGCTATCGGCATAAATGAAAAAACACCGCCCGGCTCAAAGGTAGGACGTGAGCGTGACTGGCAGGGCGCGGCGTTCGGGCTTATCGCGGGTGTTCTGTGCGACCTTGCAAACGGCGGCCCGCCGGGAATCTTCACTGTTATGCTGACGCTCATCGCAATTGTTGCGGCGGCAGTTGACGGGGACATTCTAAGACGCGGATTCTGGACGTTCCTGCTGATGTCTGCCGGTGCGCTTGTCGCCTGCGGAATTGCACAGGCGCTTGTATATATGCTGCTTCTGCAGCTTAGCCCGTTCTCCTGCATCGCCGTTATTTTCCGCCAGACGTTAATATCCCTGCCGTTTTCACCGCTCGTATACTTTTTGGCAAAGCCGTTTTCACGAAAAAAAGAAACGCGGTGAGTTCATCGCAGAGCAAAAGCAACATATTCCGGCAGCCGTTATTGCCGCGCTGCCGATAAGCTGTACCGCCGCGCACCCTGGCGCGGGCATAGCCGCATAAAGGAGGAATCTAACCATGCGTTTATTTAAGCACAACCAGGCACGAATAAGGTTTGTCATAGGCATTTTTATTGTCATACCCGTTTTGATTTTTTCAATTTTCCTGTACAAAATCCAGATTTTTGACGGTGCAGGCACCGCCGCCTCCGTCGATAGCGACATTCAGACGACAATAAAAATAGTCACACTCACCGCAAAACGCGGAGACGTTCTCGACAGGAACGGCAAGCTGCTTATATCCTCGAAGCCCTCCTATGAGCTGCTTCTGTCGCACTCGGAGCTTGCCTCCAGCGGGGACATGAACGAGTATATCCGCGAGCTGACGTATCTCGCCGCCGAGATGGGTATTTTCCCGACGGACACGCTGCCGATTACAAGCTCCGCTCCGTTTGTGTACCGCTTCACCTCCGGCAGCCAGGAAATGATCAGGTTTAACCGGTATCTCGACTATTTCAAGCTGAGGGAAAAGAAAAAGACAGACGAGAACGACCCCACAAAAACTGTAGATTATTTCTCAAAGGATGAAAACGGCAGTCTTTCGGCGCCGGAGCTTCTTGTGTACTTTAAGGAGCACTACAAGATTCCTTATGTAACGAATATTGCCGACGCGCGCATTATAATCGGCATACGCTACGAGCTGGAGCTTCGTCTTTTAGAGGGCTTTTTTCTCGACCCGTATGTTTTCTCAAAGAACCTCACGCCGGAATTTATAACGATAATCCGCGAGCGCAAGTTTCCCGGCGTCGTCATAAACGAAACCTTCACGCGCACTTATCACACGCAAAGCGCGGGGCATTTACTCGGCTATATCGGCAAGATGACCGACACGGAGTGGTACGGCGAGGATGTTGACGGAGACGGAAAGCTAAAGGGCGACGGAGACGGATATGAGTCCAACCCGAACTACTCCTTCGGCTCTTTTGTCGGAAAAACAGGCGTTGAGCAGGCATTTGAAGAGCAGCTCCACGGCGTAGACGGCTATGAGAAGCAGGAGATTGCGCCGAACGGCGCCGTTGTGTCAATCCTTGAGCGCGTAGACCCCGTTCCGGGAAACAACGTCTATCTGTCAATTGACATTGATATGCAAAAAACGGCGGAGGACGCGCTGATTGAGCATATCGACCTAATCAACTCCGAGCGTGAGGACGACAAGAAAATCCCCGGCGGCTCCGTTGTTGTTATAGACCCGTATACGGGCGAGATTTTTGCGCTTGCCTCCGTGCCGACGTTTGACCCCGCAAAATTCACCGAGCAATATGAAGAGCTGAGCAAGGATCCGAACCGCCCGCTGTTTAATCGTGCCGTTTCGGGAACGTACAACCCCGGTTCAACCTTCAAACCGATAACCGCATATGCAGGGCTTGTTGCGGGACGTATCACGGCAGAAACGGAGATTGAGGACACCGGAATTTACCGCAGGTATATTGATTCCGGCTACGCCCCGCGCTGCTGGATTTATTCTCAGGCACGCGTCACCCACGGCTTCCTGAATGTCGTCGGCGCGATACGCGAATCCTGCAATGTATTCTTCTTCACCGTCGGTGATGACGACACTGTCGGACGCTATAAGCTTGCCGAAGCTGCAAGGGAATTCGGCTTCGGCGACAATACCGGTATTGAAATTGCCGAGAGAAAAGGCATTGTCGCAACGCCGGAGGCTAAGCTTGAGCTGTTCAAGGCAATCGACCTGGCGTCGCACCCCGGCATGGCGTATGAGGACATTCCGAGCAGCGAAAAAGAGGGCTACTGGGTTAGCGGAGATACGGTTCAGGTTTCCATTGGGCAGGGCATAAGCTACTACACCCCCCTGCAAATAGCAAACTACTGCTCGACAATCGCAAACGGCGGCACACTGAACAATGTTACGATTCTGCACGCAATCAAGTCGGCAGGATACGAAAAGACAATACTTGAGTGGCAGCCGACAGCCAAGTGGCAAATTAAGCACCCTGAATTTCTTTATTTGATTAAGGACGGTATGCGTCAGGTCGTTACGCGCGGAACCGCGCGCACGACTGCAACGACAATCGGTCTTTCAGACCTGTCGTTCCACGTTTCCGCCAAAACGGGAACAACGCAGTCCTCAACCTCATCGGTTGATAACGGCGTGTTTATGTGCTTCGCGCCGTCGGAAGACCCGCAGCTTGCAATTTCCGTTGTAATCGAAAAGGCAGGCGCCGGCAAAAACGTCATAGCCGTCGCGCGCACCGTTTTGCTGGACTATTTCGGAACCTCAATCGTCGGAACAGACACGGTCGAGGGCGGTGTGTAGACTGCGGCTCCATATACTCATACTAAAGCGAGGACGAATTTGCATTCGTCCTCGCTTTGTTTGTGTACCCTATTTCCTTTCAACAAGCACCGCGCGTACAGGTGAGCCGTCCGCCCCCGCAAGGTTCAGCGGAAACGCCGCAAGCGTGTATTTGCCGTTGCCGGTCTCAGCTTCGCCTAAGCGCAGCCCCTCCAGCGGAATAATTCCCGCCGCAAGCAGCGTTTTGTGCACAGCCGCCATATCGCCGTCCGTGCCGACGCTCTGCGTCTCAACACCGACAAGCCGCACGCGCGATTCGGCAAGCAGCTCAGCCGCCGCAAGTGTCAGCACTCCGCCTTTCAGCAGCAGCCTTTCGGCGCAGTCTGCGAGAACGGGCGCAAGCTCCGCCGCACCTATCTCGCCCGAAAACTGCGCCACGGTGCAGCCGCCGTAAAACGCGGAAAGGTCAAGCCCGTCCGCACCCGCACCGCCGGCAATAAAATGAAGCGGCGCGTCAATATGCGTTCCGTTGTGCACGCATATTGTAATATCCGTCAGATTATATCCGTCGCGCTCAATTGTTTTGACGCGCTTGCTGCTCGGCGCCGTATCTCCGGGATAAACCTCGCAGGAAAGGAGCGGCTGCGTGATGTCGATTATGTGCATAGGCTGTCCCCTGCGCTACTCAAATTTCAGACTAATATCCAGCGCCTTGACCGAGTGCGTCAGCGCGCCGATTGAAATAAAGTCAACTCCGCACGCCGCAACCTCGCGCAGGTTCTTTTCGTCCATATTGCCTGAAGCCTCCGTCAGGGCGCGCCCGCCGATTGCCGTGACCGCCGCCGTCATATCCGCACAGCTCATATTGTCGAGCATAATAATGTCCGCACCGGCGTCTATCGCCTGCAAAACCTCGTCCTGCGTCTCGCACTCAACCTCTATTTTCAGCGTGTGCGGCGCGGCGCGTTTTGCCGCCGCAACGGCGTTTTTTATGCCGCCCGCCGCCTTAATGTGGTTGTCCTTAAGCAGCACCCCGTCTGACAGGGAAAACCTGTGGTTTGCCCCGCCGCCGCAGCGTACCGCGTATTTTTCAAGCGTGCGAAAGCCCGGAGTCGTTTTGCGCGTGTCGATAACCCGCGCCGTTGTCCCCGCAACCTGCTCTGCGAACGCGCGCGTCGCCGTTGCAACGCCGGAAAGGTGCTGCATTATGTTGAGCGCAATTCTCTCGGCGGTCAAAATCACGCGCGAGGAGCCTGAAACCGTCATTATGACCGCGCCCTTTTCGGCAAAATCGCCGTCCTTAGCTAAAAGCTCTGTCTGAACGCCGCCTCCGGCAAGCTCAAACACGCGTTCGGCAAGCTCCAGCCCGCAGATAACGCCGGGGGCTTTTACTATAAACCGCCCGAAGGACACTGCATTCCCGGGAATGCACGCCTCGGTTGTGATGTCGCCAAAAGGCGCGTCCTCAAGGAGCGCACGGCGGATGAATTCGTCAGCGGGTGGGTGGTTTTGCATTGTATAGTATCCTTTTTGAAGGGGGATTTGGGGCGTTGCGGGTGAGCTGTGGCGGGGCGTTCCCTGTTGCCACAGGGATTGGCTTTTGTAGGGGACGGCGTCCTCGACGCCCCCTGTTGCGGGGCTTAGTCGTTTTGGTTTTGCTTTAACTTAGGTGCAACCGCAGACCTGCGGCGCGGGTTGCAGTGTTTGGCGGGATTTATCTTTTTTAAGGCTTCGTCTCTGTAGGGGACGCTGCCCTCAGCGTCCCTTATCGCGGTTGTGGGCAGATTTTTTGTCGGGCGCAGGGGCGTGGCAGGCTGCCGCCCGGGAGTTGGTTTGGCGCTTTGTTTGGCTTTTACTTAGGTGCGTGCTGCCGTGCGCCGGGGGTTGCGATGTTTGTAATTGCGGCGAAGCTTTGCCTCGCCTCTCTGCTTTACGCCTGCGCGGCGGGCGGTTCCTTTCTTGTCTTGGCAAGAAAGGAACCAAAGAAGCCGCTTTTGGGCTTAGGCGGGTTGCAAAGCTGCAAATGAACGTATCCGTGCGTCCGAACCCGGACAGAACTGGCGACGGACGGGCTTGTGCCCTATGTGCAGGCAGTAGGTATCGGCGGGTGGCAACCAGAATTTGGCGAAGCCAACCCTCACCGCGCCCTGCGCTGTTGCGGCGGGCAATCCGCCGCGTGTCCCGACGCGCAAAGCGCGGAGGTAGACGGACGCACCCGACGCACCCACATAGCAGGGTGCAATGGTCTGACGCAAACATCTGCGGCAAACCAAACAAGGGACGTCGAGGACGTCGTCCCCTACGGAGATTGTCGTGGTAACGGGGCAACGCCTTGAACCGCAAGTGCGCTCCAACCGCCACAACAATACCTACCGCGTCGTGACACGCACCCAATTGCCGCACAATGTGCGGCAGCAATCGTAGCAGCAATTACCTTCCGGTTGGCGCCCGACGGCAGTTTGTGGCAAGTAGGTGGCTGACCTAATTCTCCCACCCCGCGACAGGCTTTGACCCTGCGTGCGGCGGTGCGCAAGCGTTCGCC
>JAISLF010000043.1 GCA_031260605.1 Oscillospiraceae bacterium | reverse complement strand
AAAAAAGATTGCTTCTTCTAAAGAAGTCGCCCCTTTTTGGTTACTTTTTCCGGCGAAGCGGAAAAAGTAACCGCCCGCCGCGCAGGCGCTCTGCAGCGCGAAGCTGCCAAGCTTCGCCCCAATTTCAAACATAGCAACCTGCACCGCAGCGCTGCGGTTCGTCTTCGAAAATAGAACAAAATGGCTGGCGGAGCAATCGCCGCCCCTACGTCCGCCAAAAGTTCCGGCGGTAACCGCCACAAGGGACGCTGAGGGCAGCATCCCCTACAAAGGCGAAGCCCTGAAAAAGGCAAAAATCCAGCCAAACAACGCACCCTGCGCCGCAGGTCAACGGTTGCACCCAAGTAAAAGCAAAACAAAGCGGCGAAGCAATCCCCGGGCGGCAGCCTGCCGCCCCTACGTCCGCAAAAATCCCGCCGGTAACCGCAACAACGGGACGATGAGGGCATCGCCCCCTACAAACGCAAAACCCCGGAAAAAGGCAAAAATCCAGCCGAACACCGGCACCCTGCGCCGCAGGTAACACGCTTGCACCTGAGTAAAAGCAGAACAGCGTACCAAACCAAACAGCGGGCGACCGTCCCGGTCGCCCCTACGGTGTGCGCCGTGAAAAATCCGCCCCGCGAGGGAGGGCGGCAGATTGCCGCCCCGTCGTCCGCCGAATAGTCCGGGTGACAACCGCAACAAGGGACGCCGGGGGGCAGCGTTCCCTGCAACCGCAAGCTCTGAAAAAGCAAAATCCAACACAACACTTGCATACACGCGAAAACAAATCAAATCGGCAAATCCCCCGCAACAGCGGGTAACCGCCCCTCCCTCGTGTTCACATATTGTTCATCTCCACCAATATACCCGCAAAAAAGCCACAATAATTTGTTGCTTTCGCCGACTTGACATAGCGTTTCACGTTTGATATAATTGCCCAAGTGAACAAAGACGTTTGCTTTCGAATTTACTTATGGCTAAAAGCCGGGTTCGAAATGCAGCGTCTTATTTTTATTTTGGAGGGCAAAATAATATGTCATCGACGCAAGAAAAAAACGTTCCGGAGCTTTTCGGCAGCCTCGTATTTAACGACGAGGTAATGCGCGACAAGCTGCCAAAGGACGTTTATAAGGCACTGAAGAAAACAATTTCTCAGGGGACGCATCTGGAGCTTGACGTTGCAAATGTCGTTGCCGCCGCTATGAAAGAGTGGGCGGTGGAAAAAGGCGCGACACACTTTACGCATTGGTTCCAGCCAATGACCGGAATCACAGCCGAAAAGCACGACAGCTTCATAGCTCCGGTTGAGGGCGGCAAAATCGCACTCGAATTTTCGGGCAAAGAGCTTGTTCGCGGAGAGCCGGACGCGTCCAGCTTCCCGTCAGGCGGAATCCGCGCGACGTTTGAGGCAAGAGGCTACACCGTTTGGGATCCGACAAGCTACGCTTTCATTAAAGACGGCACACTGTGCATTCCGACGGCGTTCTCCTCCTACACGGGTGAGGCGCTGGACAAGAAAACGCCGCTTCTGCGCTCAATGGACGCAATCAACAAGCAGGCAAAGCGCGTACTCAAGCTGTTCGGCAAAGACGTAAAGCGCGTGCTGACGACTGTCGGCCCCGAGCAGGAATACTTTATAATAGACAAAAAGGTGTATCTGCAGCGCCCCGACCTTATTTATACAGGACGTACACTCGTCGGAGCGCGCCCGCCGAAAGGACAAGAGCTTGAGGACCACTATTTCGGCGCACTCAAGCCGCAGATTGCGGCATATATGGCAGAGCTTGACGAAGAGCTGTGGAAGCTCGGGATTCTTGCCAAGACGAAGCATAACGAGGTTGCCCCCGCGCAGCATGAGCTTGCTCCGATATTCTCCACAACAAATATCGCGGCGGATCACAATCAGCTGACGATGGAGGTTATGCGCAAGGTTGCGGACAAGCACGGACTCACCTGCCTGCTACACGAAAAGCCCTTTGCCGGAATCAACGGCTCGGGAAAGCACAACAACTGGTCAATTTCAACAGACGCGGGCGAAAACCTGCTCGACCCCGGCACAACGCCGCATGAAAACGCGCAGTTCCTGCTGTTCCTCGTCGCCGTCATCAAGGCGGTTGACGAATATCAGGACGCTATGCGTATATCTGTTGCCTCTGCCGGAAACGACCATCGCCTCGGAGCCAACGAAGCTCCCCCGGCAGTAGTTTCAATCTTTCTCGGAGAAGAGCTGGACGGCGTTCTTAACGCAATTGCTGACGACGCGCCGTATAACGGCGTAGAGCGCATTCTCGCCCACATCGGGGCGCAGGTTCTGCCGCACTTCCCGAAGGACACGACGGATCGTAACCGCACCTCGCCGTTTGCGTTCACCGGCAACAAGTTCGAGTTCCGTATGCTCGGCTCAACGGTCTCCATTGCGGAGCCGAACATTATCCTGAACACGGCTGTCGCCGAAATCCTCTCTGAGTTTGCCGACGAGCTTGAGGGCGCGGCTGATTTCCTTCCGGCGCTGCAGGCTCTCGTTAAAAAGACGATAATCAAGCACCGCAGAATCATCTTCAACGGAAACGGCTATGATGATTCCTGGCTTGCAGAAGCGGAAAAGCGCGGTCTGTCAAATCTAAAGACAACGCCTGCCGCTCTTGCAAAGCTTCTCACCGAAAAGAACATTGCGCTGTTCAAAAAGCACGGCGTTTACACAGGAAAAGAGCTTGAGAGCCGTTATGAGATTCATCTGGAGAACTACTCCAAGATTATCAACATTGAGGCGCTCACGCTGTCCGACATTATCTCGCGCGACATTATCCCGGCTGTTATTGCATATGAAAATGAGCTGGCGGAGCTGCTTGTGCGCAAGTCGAAGATCGGCACGGCGGAGGCTTCACTTGAAAGAAAGCTTCTCGACAAGGTTTCAGGACTCGGCTCGGCGCTCGGCGCAAAGCTCGAGACTCTGCAGGACGCGGTCGTCGAGGTCTCCGGCATAGAGGACGCGGCGGAGCAGGCAAATGCTTACCGCAACAAGGTTTTTGCCGCGATGAACGAGCTTCGCGCAGTGGCGGATGAGCTTGAGCTGCTTGTTCCGGAAAAGCTCTGGCCGCTGCCGACATACGGACAAATACTGTACTCGGTCATATAACAGGACAAGGAGTACAGTCCCGCCGGGAACCTGAAAAGCAGGTTCCCGGCGGCAGAAAAGAGCCAGAAGTACGGCTCTTTGAAAACTCAAGGAAGTGCGTTCTCGGTTTTGCCGTGTTCCGCCCTCCAAAGTCACGGTCATTGCAGGTAACGCACTTCTTTGACTAATGACTGTGAAAAAAAGAGGGCACGGGCTGATAACCGGCGGTTTTCGAAACGCAAGCATATATAGCTTTATTATTTTTTATACTAACTCGGCGGAAAAATTCCGCAATTAAACTATCAATTACATCTATTGGATGTTTTGAACGGGAAATGAGTAATTCTCGGCAATCAACGGTTACTCAAAAGGTAAATCAAAAAAATTTTTGGAGGAAATAAAATGGATTTTTTAGGCTTTAACATTTTGGACACTTTTTGGGTGCTATTCTGCGCCTTCTTAGTGTTCTTCATGAATCTCGGCTTTGCGTCAGTCGAAGCGGGATTCGCACGCTCTAAGAACACAGTCAACATACTGTCAAAGAACTTTATCGTCTTTGCAGTATCCTCACTCGGCTTTCTATTCCTTGGCTGGGGGCTTATGTTCGGAAGTGACGCCGGCTTTGTCGGAACACAGAACCTGTGGATTCTCGGCAAATCAACGGAAGCGCTCGAGGGTATCTACGGCGGGACGCTGACGGATCAGATTCCGTTCTGGGCAAAGTTCTTCTTCCAGCTTGTATTCTGCGGAACGGCGGCGACAATTGTCTCCGGAGCGGTTGCGGAGCGTATCAAATACATAGCGTTCATCATCTTCTCACTTATCCTGACGCTTGTTATCTACCCCATCGTCGGTCACTGGATCTGGGGCGGCGGCTGGCTTGCAAAGCTCGGCTTCTCAGACTTTGCGGGTGACACGGTTGTTCACTCTGTCGGCGGCTGGGCGGCTCTGGCGGGCGTTATCGTCCTCGGACCGCGTATCGGAAAGTACACCAAAAACAAAAAGACAGGAAAGACAAAGGCAAACGCAATTCCGGGACACAATATGTCTCTCGCGGTTATCGGACTGTTTGTTCTGTGGCTCGGCTGGTTCGGCTTTAACCCCGGCTCCACGCTGACATTCTCAAACACCTCAGACGTTGCGCACGTTGTAATGACGACGAATACAGCCGCAATCGCCGCCGTGCTCACCTCCACAATTACAGCGTGGATTATAATCGGAAAGCCTGACCTCGGTATGACGGTCAACGGCTGCCTCGCAGGACTTGTCGCAATAACAGGCGGCGCACAGGCTGTTTCCGTACTCTCGTCCTTCATCATCGGTCTTATCGCGGGCGTCATAGTTGTTCTGTTTGTCATTCTCTTTGACAAGCTGAAAATCGACGACCCGGTCGGCGCAACATCTGTCCACCTCGGCTGCGGTATCTTCGGCACAATCTGCATTGGTCTGTTCGCGGAAAAAGGCGTGTCGAGCCTGAATTCAGTTGAGAGCGGCTTCAACGGACTGTTCTTCGGCGGCGGCGTTCATCAGCTCGGAATTCAGCTTCTCGGTATCGTTGTAGTAGGCGCATTCACCTTCGGCTCAACGCTTCTTGTGTGGTTCATCCTGAAAAAGACTATGGGCATCCGCGTTTCCCGCAAGGAAGAGGTTGAAGGCCTTGACATCGGAGAGCACGGAAACCGCGCTTACCCGAACTTTGCGGAACAGCCCGAAGTTATTGACGACGGCGAGGTTGCAGAAATCACCGGAATAACGGAGCCTTCAGAGACAGTCAGCGTCAGCGACACCTCGACAAAGGGCGCCAAGCTCACAAAGGTTACGATTATCGCAAATCAGGCGCGGTTCGGCAAGCTCCAGTCGGCGCTTGAGGAAATCGGCATTACCGGTATCACGGTTACGAGCGTTCAGGGCTATGGTCAGCAAAAGGGCAACACAGAGTATTATCGCGGAGCTCCTGTTGAGTCCAAGCTGCTACCCAAGGTTAAGGTAGACGTTGTTGTAAGCAAGATTCCGACGGAGCTGCTTGTAGGCACCGTGCAGAAAGCGCTGCATACAGGCAATATCGGCGACGGTAAGATCTTCATCTACGACGTTGAGGATGTTGTAAAGGTCCGCACCGGCGAATCAGGGTATGCTGCTTTGCAGGACGAATAAATAAACTTATTCTAAAGTGCTCTTGTTTGGCAAGCCCCCGGGGAACAGTTGTTCCCCGGGGGCTTGTTGCTTTCTTAGGCTTTGCGTTTGTAGGGGACGCTGTCCGTAGCGTCCCCTGTCGCAATTGCCGCCGAGATTTTCGGCGGATGTAGGGGCGGCAACCTGCCGCCCGCCGTCGCGGGGATTCGCCGTTTAGGTTCTGCTTTTACTCGGGTGCAAGCGTTTACCTGCGGCGCAGGGTGCGGAGTTTGTAATTGGGGCGAAGCTTGGCAGCTTCGCGCAGCAAAGCGCCTGCGCGGCGGGCGGTTACTTTTTCCGCTTCGCCGGAAAAAGTAACCAAAAAGGGGCGACTTCTTTAGAAGAAG
>JAISLF010000042.1 GCA_031260605.1 Oscillospiraceae bacterium | reverse complement strand
CCGCAAATGTTTGCGTCGAACCACTGCACCCTGCTATGTGGGTGCGTTGGGTGCATCCGTCTACCTCCGCGCTTTGCGCGTCGGGACACGCAACTGCTTGCCGCACCACACAGCGCAGGGCGCGGTGCGGGTGGGCTTCGCCAAATTCTGGTTGCCACCCGCCGACACCTACTTCCCGCTCATAGGGCGCAAGCCCGTCATTCGGCAATTCTGTCTGAATTCGGACGCACGGACACGTTCACTTGCAGCACCGCAAATACCTAAGCCCAAAAGCGGCTTCTTTGGTTCCTTTCTTGCCAAGACAAGAAAGGAACCGCCCGCCGCGTAGGCGCTTAGCAGAGAGACGAGGCGCTGCTTCGCCTCTCTTACAAACACCGCAGCCCCGGCGCACAGCTGAACGCACCCAAATAAAAGCAAACCGACACGCAAAAGCAACACCCCGCCAAAAGCCAAAACCCGCCCCCAAAAGCCCTGCCTGCAAATTTTTAGATTTACGCCTCATTTCCCCCTTGCAAATATCGTCGCTCTGCCTTATAATATAAGAAAACTACTTTTCTAAGCAGGAGCCGCTACTATGCCCCAGCAGAATAAATTCCCGCACCTACTATCCCCTATCACCCTCGGCTCCGCCGTATTCAAAAACCGTATTTTCTGCGCACCCACGGGCTGGCAGGATTTCGGCGACGCAAAATGTTACCCTGAAGCTAACTGCGTTGCATACTACTCGCGCAAGGCGCGCGGCGGCGCGGCGACAGTCACCGTCGGCGAGATGATGGTTGACTGGAAGCACGGGCGCGGCGGACCTGTCAATATGCCGCTGGACGATCCCGGCGCAATCGGCAAGCTGACTCTGCTCACAAACGGTATTTCCCGGTACGGCGCGGTTGCGTGCGCGGAGCTGCAGCACGCAGGCGCTTTTGCCGACTATTCGCGGGACGACGGCAATAAGGTCTTTTCGCCTGTAGCGCGCGCGTCCGTCAAGGGCGAGGTTGCGCACGCCGGCGGAGGCTCTGTTTCGGACAATGTGCACGGCGGCGAGGGAGCGGGCGACGCAGTGCTCGAAATGACCGAGGACGAGATTGAATACACAATCCAAAAATACGCGGAGGCGGCGCTGAACGCGAAGAAAGCCGGCTTCGGTATGGTGCTGGTGCACGGCGGACACGGCTGGCTGATGAGCCAGTTTCTGTCGCCGCACATAAACAACCGTCGCGATAAGTGGGGCGGTTCGCTTGAAAACCGCGTCCGCTTTCCGATTGCCGTTATCGAAAGAATCCACAAGCTTTGCGGCAAGGGCTTTCCCGTAGACTTTCGTATGTCTGTTACGGAAGCAAACCCCGACGGCTACGGCATGGACGAGGGCGTTGCAATCGCGGAAAAGCTGGACGGCATTGCAGACCTTATCCACTGCTCGGCGGGACACCACGAGGTGCAGAGCGCGTTTGTCGTGACGCACCCGTCTATGTTCCTGCCGGACGGAACGAACCTGTATTTGGCGGAGGCTGTCAAAAAACGTGTCAAAAACACGCCTGTTGCGACAGTCGGCGCATTTACCGACCCCGCGTTCTGCGAGGAGGTCATCGCCTCCGGTCGCGCGGACGTTATATATCTTGCGCGTGAGCTGCTGGCTGACCCCGATTTTGCGCAAAAGGCAATTGACGGACGCGAGGACGATGTTACAAAGTGCGTTCGCTGTTTTACCTGCTTTTCAAATTTGCTGAACACCTCGCAGTTTTGCTGCGCAGTAAACCCCGAAATCGGAGAGGAAGAAGAGATACGCATTTTGCCTCCAGTCTCGCGTAAAAAGAAGGTGCTTGTTATCGGCGGCGGCCCTGCCGGAATGCAGGCAGCGATAACCGCAACAAAGCGCGGACACGAGGTCACGCTTATTGAGAAAAACGCGCGGCTCGGCGGCGCGCTTATGTGCGAGGAGTCTGTGCCGTTCAAGAAAAAAACGGCTGAGTATCTGTCGCTTATGGCGCGGCGCACAAAGCACGGCGGAACAAAGGTGCTGACAAACACCGCCTTTTCGGAGGAGCTTGCCGCAACCGAAAGCCCGGACGTTATCATTGCGGCAATCGGAGCCGCGCCTGTTGTACCCGCGTTTATCCCGGGATACAACCGCGCGAATGTCTATTCCGCGGAGCAGGTTTACAGGGACGCTTCTCTGTCGGGGCAGACTGCCGTTATAATCGGCGGCGGTCTTGTCGGAACGGAGCTTGCGATTTACCTTGCCCAGCTCGGCCGCGCGGTGACAATAGTCGAGGCGCTGCCTACCTTGACCGACGGCGGCAATTTCCTGCACGGACTGGCGCTGTCTGTCCAGCTGCGCGAGAACAAGGTTGCGGTGCGCACAAGCACGCGCGTGCTTGCGATTGAGGACGGCGGCCCTCGCGTGTCGCCTGAGGACGGCGCGGAGGAGCTTTTGCCTGCCGATACGGTAATTTATGCGGTCGGTCAGAAGCCGCTTCAGCTTGAAGCGATTGAGTTCGCGAAATGCGCTCCGGAATTCCACATAATCGGCGACTGCTCGGCACCGAAAAACATCCGTGAGGCAACACGCTCGGGGTATTTTACCGCCGCAAACATCGGGGTGAACTAAAATGCCCGAATTCAGCAAATACATATCAATAAATGATACCTCCGCCGCAAAAATCGCGCTCCCCGACTATCTGCCGACGGCGTCCTTGTCCAGCGGCAGGTTTCCCGGCTGCCTTGCGGCTGAGGGCGGCTTTTTGACGGCGGATTTCGTGAATACCGCGCCACAAACGCGTGCCGACACCGCATTTTTGTATATGTTTGTCGGCTCGGACAGGGGAAGTCCCGAGAGTCTGAATGCGCAGGTCGAGTTTCAGGTCGGCGGCGAGACCGTAATGCTTGCACGTACCACAAGCGTGTACGTCCCGGAGAACGCGCCGCACAGGATAAATGCGGTGTCGGGGCTTACCGCGCCTGTTATCTTCATCAGAATCGCGGCGACAGGCGGCGACTTTACGGAGCTTCCGGTAAACGAAGCGGAGCTTGCCGCAAATGCGTATGTCTGGGGAAGCCAGGACGGCTACGTCCCGCCGGACGGCAAATATCCGGAGGCGCCGGAGGGCTTTTTGCGTCTGCTGCTGTACTCCGGCAGTCACCGAATCCAAGGTGCGCCGTACTGCGAGCTGATGTGGTTCCTGACGAAAAACGATACGGGTCCCGCTCCGCACACGCACGAATTCCCCGAAATAATCGGCTTTTTCGGCAGCGACGCAAGCAATCCGAGTACACTCGGCGCAAACGTGCGGTTTTACTTCGGCGAGGAGTACGCAGTCATTGATCGCCCCGCGCTCATCTGCATTCCGGCGGGGATTGACCACGCGCCGATTATCGTACCGGAGATGAACAGCCCGATAATCCATTTTTCAGCGTCAGGCGCGGTGTCCTATGTTAAGGACGGCGCGGAGGACAATTTCTTTACGGTGTAACCGCACCGCTAAGAAAACAACATCGTTAATTACGTTATTTGCGTCGGTTCGTACGCGATAACGCACCAGTTCAGGAGATACAAAACACACAAATGAAAGAACAGCTTGAAAAAATACAGCTTGCGGCAAGCGGTGAAATATCCGATTGCCAATCTCTTGCGGATTTGGAGCTTTTACGCGTCAAATACCTCGGCAAAAAGGGCGAGATAACCGCGATATTAAAGCAAATGGGCGGCTTGTCAAACGAGGAGCGCCCCGTTATTGGCGCGCTTGCAAACTCCGTTCGCGAGGCAATTGAAGCCGCGCTTGCAGAAAAACGCGCGGAGCTTTCCGCAAAGGAGCTTTCGGCGCGGCTTTTAGCAGAGGAAATTGACGTGACGGTTCCCGCAAAGCCCGTTTCAATCGGACATCGACACCCGATTTCAACGGTGCTTGACGAGGCGGTGGACATTTTCCTCGGTATGGGCTTTTCCGTTGCCGAGGGACCCGAAATTGAGTATTCCGTATACGATTTTGACAAGCTGAACATCCCGTGGGGGCACACTGTCCGCGAGTGGAGCGACACGTTCTACACAGAAGAGGACGAGAGCATTCACCTGCGCTGCCAGACAAGCCCGGTTCAGGTTCGCTATATGGAAAAGCACGAGCCGCCGATTCGCATAATATCCCCCGGCAGAGTTTATCGCAAGGACGAGGTGGACGCGACGCATTCGCCGATGTTCCACCAGATCGAGGGGCTTGTCGTCGATAAGGGCATAACCCTTGCCGACCTCAAGGGCACGCTTGCAGCGGTTATGAAAAAGCTATACGGCGAGCATACCTTAACGCGTTTTCGCCCGCACCATTTTCCGTTTACGGAGCCGTCCTGCGAGGTGGACGTGCAGTGCTTTGTCTGCGGCGGCAGCGGTTGCCGCGTATGCAAGGGCGAGGGCTGGATTGAGCTGCTCGGCTCCGGCGTTGTACACCCGAAGGTGCTTGCGGGAGCGGGGATTGACCCCGACGTATATTCCGGCTTTGCCTTTGGTATGGGGCTTGAGCGCATGACAATGCTGCGCTTCGGCATTGAGGATATGCGACTGCTCTATGAAAATGATATGCGCTTTTTGTCGCAGTTTTAGTTCTTTTTCTTCGGCAAAAACCCAAATAAATCGAAACCCCAATATTAAAGCCGCAGAAACAATTCGGGCTTAAATTATATAATACACTCCAAGATGAGCGACAATAAAAATGAAATTATCTAACAAATGGCTTAATGAATACGTAAAAATCTCGGCTCTCCCGAAAGAATTCGCGGACAGAATGACAATGTCCGGCTCAAAGGTCGAGGACTTTATTGACCAGTCCGCACAGATGAAAAACGTCGTCGCGGGGCGCGTCACGAAAATCGAGCGGCACCCGGATTCCGATCATATGTGGGTCACGGAAATTGACGTCGGCGAGGACGAGCCGATTACAATCGTCACAGGCGCGCAAAATGTGTCGCTCGGCGATACCGTGCCTGTTGCAAGGCACAAGTCGCTGCTTCCAACGGGACAGAAGATTGAAAAGGGCAAGCTGCGCGGGATTAAGAGCGAGGGTATGCTTTGCAGCTTGTCCGAGCTGTGCCTTGATACGCACGACTATCCCGAGTGCATAGAGGACGGCATTATGATTCTCGCGGGGGCAAATCAGTCCTCCGTCACAGGTGAGGAGATTCTGCCCGGCGCGGATATTCGCGAGGCTTTGGGGCTTGACGATGTTATCACCGACTTTGAGATAACAAACAACCGCCCGGACTGTCTTTCCGTAATCGGACTTGCGCGCGAGGCGGCGGTGACGTTCGGCGCGCAGCTGAATGTGCCTACGCCGGAGATAACGTCCGCCGACACGGCGGATGCTATCCAAAACCACCTGAAAATCACGGTAAAGGACGCGGCGCTTTGTCCGCGCTACACCGCCAAGATGATTAAGGACATTAAAATTGCGCCGTCCCCCGTATGGCTGCGGCGTTTCTTGCGCGCCTCCGGCGTGCGTCCTATCAACAACATCGTCGATATTACAAACCTTGTTATGCTTGAGTACGGTCAGCCTATGCACGCGTTTGACTATAAGTGCCTGACTGGCGGCGAAATCGTCGTCCGCTCCGCCGCGCCGGGCGAAACGATAACGACGCTTGACGGAAACGTTCGCGAAATTACGCCCGATATGCTCGTGATTGCGGACAGCGCACGTCCTGTCGGTCTTGCGGGCGTTATGGGCGGCGAGAACTCCGAGATTACGGAGGACACCAAATACGCGGTGTTTGAGTCCGCGCTGTTTGACGGCGTTTCGATTCGCCGCGCCGCCTCCGCCCTCGGTATGCGCACGGACGCTTCCTCACGTTTTGAAAAGGGGCTGGACATTGAAAACACGCTTCCCGCCGTCGAGCGCGCCTGCGAGCTTGTTGAGCTGCTGGGCGCGGGAACAGTCCTCGGCGGTACGATTGACGTGCGGACGCAGGCGCAGACCGTGAGGGAAATCGCGTTTGAGCCGGAGAGAATCAACGCACTTTTGGGCACTGACATTCCGGCGGAGTTTATGCGCACAACGCTCACCGCCCTCGGCTTTTTGTTTGACGGCGACAGCGTTCGAATTCCGTCTTGGCGCGGCGACGTTGAGCACTACTCCGACCTTGCCGAAGAGGCTGCGCGTTTTTACGGTTACGATAAAATCACACCGCGTCTGTATCTCGGACGCGAAGCAAGCGGCGGATTGAACTCCCGTCAGTCAGCGGAACGCCGCGTGTCGTCCTGTCTGCGCGCCGCAGGGTATTCCGAGGTGTATACCTACTCCTTTATCGGCACAGAGGACTATGACAAGATTGATATGCCAAAAGACGAGCCGCTTCGCGATTCCGTAACAATCCTGAACCCGCTGGGTGCGGAGCGCGCCGTTATGCGCACAACTCCCCTGCCCTCAATGCTGGAGATTCTCGAAAACAACAAAAACGCGGGCAATCCCGAAGCCCGCCTGTTTGAGCTTGCGCGTGTCTACCGCAAGAACAGTAATATTGAAAATCAACCGGCGGAGGAAACAAAAATCCTGACGCTCGGCAGCTACGGCGACACGGATTTTTACGACGTCAAGGGCGCAATTGAGGCGGTTCTTGCGGAGTTCGGCATTTCGGGCGCGGAGTACGCGGCACAGCGCGGGTTTCCGAGCTTTCACCCCGGGCGCTGCGCGGATATTATAATCGGCGGCAAAAAATCCGGCATAATCGGACAGACGCACCCGTCTGTTGCCGGGAGATACGGACTTGACGACTGTTTCCTGGCGGAGCTTTCGTTTGACGCACTCATTGAGAACAGCCTTTCCGTTAAAACCTACTCGCCGCTGCCGAAATTCCCGGCGGTTGCGCGTGATTTGGCGATTGTAGCGCAGCACAGCGTCACGGCGGCGCAGCTTAGGCAGTGCATACTTGAAAACGGCGGCGAATTTATCGTATCCGCAGAGCTTTTTGACGTATACGAGGGCGCAAACATCGGCGAAGGTAAAAAAAGCGCCGCATTCTCGCTCATCTTCCGCGCAGATAACAGAACGCTGACTGACGGCGAGGTTGACGCGGCTATCGAAAAAATACTAAAGACGCTGACTGAAAAGCTCGGCGCACATATTAGGGCATAAACAGGGGGCCGGTATTAGCGAATCACAATCGCTTATACCGGCCTTTTATTGAGAGAACAACCGCGTAAGTTAAACGCGTGCAATTTTTGCAAGGGAGCTATAGAGAGGTTATGAATTTTTTTAATTTTGTCACATTAATCGGCGGAGTTGCGTTTTTCCTGTTCGGAATGAGCGTAATGTCCTCCTCGCTTGAAAAAGTGTCCGGCGGAAAGCTCGGCAAAATGCTGAACACCGCAAATGCCTCACGCGGCAGGAGCTTTATGCTCGGCGCAGGGTTCACGGTTGCGCTGCAGTCGTCCTCTGCCGTTACCGTCCTGCTGGTCGGGCTTGTAAACTCCGGACTTATGACGCTGCGCCAGACAATCGGCGTTATTATGGGCTCAAATGTCGGCACAACGCTCACGGCGTGGATAACCTCCCTTGCAGGTCTTGACTCGGAGGGCAATTTCCTGCTGCAGCTGGTGAACCCGGAGAACTTCTCACCGCTTTTTGCCGTCCTCGGCGCTGTTCTTCTGATGTTCTCCAGAAAGCAAAAGGTAAAGAACGCCGGAGGAATTATCTGCGGCTTCGCTGTTTTGATGTACGGTATGGTGATGATGTCAAACGCCGTTGCGCCGCTCAAGGCGTCGCCGGAGTTTGCCAGTATACTCACCGCGTTCAAAAATCCGTTTCTCGGTCTGCTTGCCGGAACCGTCGTTACAGGCATTATACAAAGCTCAGCTGCCTCCGTCGGCATACTGCAGGCGTTTGCCGGCGGCGGCGGGCTGACCTACGGCGCGGCAATCCCGATTATTATGGGGCAGAACATCGGAACCTGCGTCACCGCTCTTATCTCAAGCATCGGCGTTTCAAAGCCCGCAAAGCGCGTTGCGGTTGTGCACATTATGTTCAACGTCGTCGGTACGGCTATTTACTTTGTCATTATCTACGGGCTGAATCTTATTTTCAACTTCACGTTTCTTGACAATCCGATTTCACCGCTCGCAATAGCGATTTTCCACAGCATCTTCAATATTACGGTAACCGCGATACTGTTCCCCTTTGCAAGCCTGCTGGAAAAGCTGGCGCTCCTGATGGTGCGCGACAAGCAGAAGGACGGCACCGCAACGCTCCTGCTGGACGAACGCCTGCTAAACTCACCGTCGCTTGCGCTTACCTCCTGCCACGACATTATCCTGAATATGTGCGATTCCGCCAAAACCGCTGTGACAGAGGCGCTGTCGCTTGTCGGCAAATACGTTGAGGCAAAGGCCGTTGCCGTGCGCGAACAGGAGGGTATACTTGACCTTTGCGAGGACAAACTCGGCACCTATCTTGTAAAGCTCTCGGCGCGCGACCTGACTATTTCCGATTCCTCGCAGGCGGCAAAGTTCCTGCGCGCAATAGGCGACCTTGAGCGAATCGGCGACCACGCACTGAACATTTTGCAGTCTGCAGAGGAGCTTAACAACAAAAAAATCTCATTTTCACAGGCGGCAGTGGCTGATTTTGAAAGGCTGACCGCCGCACTTGATGAAATTATCGTGATGACAACGGACGCTTTCCGTGAAAACAACGAGTCAACGGCAAAGCAGGTTGAGCCTCTTGAGCAGGTCATTGACCTGCTTGTCAGAAACGCGCGGGACAACCACATTTTGCGTATGCAGCGCGGCGAATGCGGCATAGAGCAGGGCTTTGTGTGGAACGACATTCTGGTGAACATGGAGCGCATTTCAGACCACTGCTCAAACCTTGCCCTGACGGTTATTACACTGCCGGACGGCGCGTTTTCCTCGCACGACTATATGCGCGAAACAAGAGTTGAGTCTAACACCGAGTTTTACTACGCGTTTGAGCATTACCGGCAGAAATACGGGCTGTAAGGTATACTGCCTAAGATAAAATCTCATTCTCCGGCTCGTCAACAATCCATACACCGCTAACATACCTGGCACTATACTCAGCCCACCTGCCCCACAGCGGTCCACGCCAAAACCCGGCAGAAACCGAAAGGCTGCTGTCTTTTAGCGATATATTACTAAGTCTCAGCACGAATCCGCCCATAGCGTCGAATTCCGCATCGACAGGATTGCCTTCGATTTCCGGAATTGCTCCGCGCCCAAGAAGTGTGTTGTAGTCTGTTTCAATGTCGCCGTCATTAAATTCCGTAAGCCACGCTTCAAATTTTTCCTTTAGGCGTGCTCCTGCGTTTCCGGGTATTGTTTCATATTCTATTACAAAATACCTGTTGTTCTCATTTAATTCGGGAGTTTCACCGATAAACTTTTGAACAACGGCAAAAAGCCCGTCAGCTAACTTTTCATCGTCATTCTGTCTGTGTTCTGCCGCGCCGATTGCGGCGAGAACAACAAAGGCGGCGATAACCGCGACGGTAAAAACGCCTATCATTATTTCAAGTTTTTTTCTGCGCACTTTTTTACCTCTTTTTCGGGGAATTCTGTTGTTAATACGTTTCAGGGGCGCGAAATGACGGAATCTGTTCCTTGCGGGGGCGTTTTTGCTTCTTTCAAGGCTTAGTGTTTGTATGGGACGCTGCCCCCAGCGTCCCTTGTTGTGGTTGCCACCGGGACTTTCGGCGGGCGTAGGGGCGGCAACCTGCCGCCCGCTGTTTGGTTTGGCTTTTATTCTGGTGCAACCGTTGACCTGCGGCGCAGGGTGCTATGTTTGTAATTGCGGCGAAGCTTGGCAGCTTCGCGCTGCAGAGCGCCTGCGCGGCGGGCGGTTACTTTTTCCGCTTCGCCGGAAAAAGTAACCAAAAAGGGGCGACTTCTTTAGAAGAAGCAATCTTTTTT
>JAISLF010000040.1 GCA_031260605.1 Oscillospiraceae bacterium | reverse complement strand
AGATTGCTTCTTCTAAAGAAGTCGCCCCTTTTTGGTTACTTTTTCCGGCGAAGCGGAAAAAGTAACCGCCCGCCGCGCAGGCGTGAAGCAGCGCGAAGCTGCCAAGCTTCGCCCCAATTACAAACATGGCAACTCGCGCCGCAGGTCTTCGGTTGCACCCAAGTAAAAGCAAAACAGAACGGCGAAGCAAACGACGGGCGACCGAGGACGGTCGCCCCTACGGTGTGCGCCGTAGAGAATCCGCGCTGGCAGACAGCGGGCGACCGGGACGGTCGCCCCTACGCCCAACAAAAAATCTGGCAGCTACCGCCCTGGGGACAGCGTCCCCAACAAAAGGTTAAGCCCTGAAACCAAAACACCCCCCCCTCACCCGTGTGAAAAAGTATTCTCCTGACTAACCCTCTTCGCGTAAAGCGCCTCCCCGTAGTCCTTGCCTCCGGGCACGCCGACGGCGTCCGCCCGGCAGTGCTGGCAGTGCCTGAACACGCGGAGGTGCTTTTCGGCAAGCAACCTTGCCTCGTCAATCTCCGCGCAGGTCGGCGCGTCGAGGTGAGAGAGCTTATTTTGCGGAATCAGAGGAATTATATTGTACACAGTCGCGCCGGCTTCGGCAACGGTACACGCTGTAACCTCAATATGCCGGTCGTTTACGCCCGGAACAAGCACGGTGTTTACCTTAACGGTAACGCCCGCCGCCGAAAGCCGGCGTATGCCTTCAAGCTGATTGCGTATGAGTATTTCGGGGCGCACGCCGTACACGATTTGCCGCAGAATATCCGGGTCAACGGCGTTTACCGTCACAGTCAGCGTGTCGATTCCGACCTCAATAATTTCCTTCGTCTTTTCCGGCAAAAGCAGTCCGTTTGTGCTCATACAGCGCAGAAGATTCGGAAATTCCCGCTTCACAAGCCGAAATGTCTCAAGCGCGTGCGGCGTTGCAAGCGTATCTCCCGGGCCCGCGATTCCGACAACGGTAATCTCCGGCGCAATCGCGACCGCGCGGCGCACAAGCTCCAGTGCCTCCTGCGGCGTAAGCACCTCGCCGGTAACGCCGGGACGCTGCACATCACGGTCAGCGTTCATTGCGCGCGAGCAAAACGCGCACGCGATATTGCACGCCGGAGAAACAGGCAGGTGAATTCTGCCCTTGTTATTCGGCTTGCCCTCAGAAAAACACGGATGCTCAAGCGAGAGCTTTGCGGTTCTCGGTGTCAGCGGTGCTGATACTGCCGGAGCCGCCGCCGCATTTGCCTTAAAGCCGCCTTTTGCGAGGTATTTGACGTATTTTGCAAGCAGGTCGTCAATATTTCCTGCCTGCTCCAGCGCCTGAACTCCGCCGCGCGTAAGCTCGCTGACGGCAGCCCTGCCGATTTTTGCCGCAATGACAACACGGCAGTCGCCGATCAGCGCAATCGTTTCGTCGAAGCAATTGTGGTTCATTTCCTTATCGGTAAGTCCGCAGCCCGCGTCATTTTCCCGGCTTTCAAGAAATTTATATCCCGCGCCGTCCGCCTCGTAAACGTACAGATACGGCGTGTTGCCGAAATGGCGGTTTACGGAAACGCCGTCGCTTGATGCAAGGGCAATTTTTATACTCATAATCAGTCCTGTTCAGAGCCTGATGGTTCTGTTTTTATGGATTTTTGCGCCGCACGAGTCTGTGCGACGCGGAAATACCGGGTGTGTGTAAAATGGTGCTTACTGCGCAAAAAGCCGCGAAAAGCAAGCTGTTCGCGGCCGTAAATGCAGGTTGCCACACTAAATTCCGGCCGCTGTGCCGCCGACGACTGTTCCTGTCTCAAGCTCCAGGAGCTTGTCACTCCAGCCTGCCGCCCAGTCGCGAAGCTCCTGAAGCTCCAGCGGGTTCGGCACCTTGCTGTTGTCGTGCGCCGCAATGCGCCCGGCAAGCTCGGTATAAACCTTTGCCTGCTCGGAATCCGGCGCGGCTTCAATAACGGTTTTGCCCTTCAGCTCGCACTGCGTAACGGTAACGGAGCGCGGGATATGCGATATAATCTGCGTCTGCGTTTTAGCCGCAAAATCGTCTACAATCTCGCGCGCGTAGCCGACGTTCATAGAATTTGCGATAATTCCGCCGAGAAGCGCGCCGCCCGAGTTCGAGTACTTTTTGATACCCTTGAACAGGTTGTTCGAGGCGTAAATACTCATAAAATCGCCTGAGCTGACCGTGAACACGTGCTGCGCTATACCCTCGCGAATCGGCATTGCAAAGCCGCCGCACACAACGTCACCGAGAACGTCGTAGATTACATAGTCGAGGTCAAGGTCGTCAAAGGTTTTCTGCTGCTTAAACAGCTCCACCGCCGTAATAATGCCGCGTCCGGCACAGCCTACGCCGGGTGCCGGGCCGCCTGCCTCAACGCAGTAAATACCGTTGAAGCCGTCAAACACAATGTCGCTTGCCTTGGCGGTTCCCTTTTCGCGCAGCGTGTCCAGCACTGTCGGTATGTAGCTGCCGTCGCGCAGTGTGTTTGTTGAGTCCGCCTTAGGGTCGCAGCCGAACTGCATAACCTTAAAGCCGAGCTTTGAAAGGGCGGCGGACAGGTTCGAGGTCGTTGTAGACTTACCTATGCCGCCCTTGCCGTAGATTGCGATTTGCTTAATCTTTTTTGCCACTTTTACTTTCCTTTCGGTTGTCCGATTTGGTTTTTTTCATTTCCGCCATACTTTTCTTGCCGCCATACACTTGATGTGACTACAGCTTGTACCCGAGACGATATGTTTAGCTTAAATATGGTGGTGTTTGCCGCATACACAGCGCAATTATTCGGGCTTTGGCTTGATTGTACAAGCCTCAACAGTTACTTGTACCAGTAGCGCGATTTTTCCTCGCGCGCGTCGAATATTCCTGTTGAGAGGTAGCGCTCACCTGTGTCGGGCAGTATCGCGACTACTGTCTTGCCGGTGTTTTCGGGACGGCGGGCAATTCTTGCCGCCGCAAACGCCGCCGCACCTGACGATATGCCCACAAGCAGCCCCTCTTCCTGCGCGAGCGTGCGCGCGGTGTCGATCGCCTCGTCGTCGAGAACCTTGTAGATCTCGTCTACAATCGACAAATCCAGTACACTCGGCACAAAGCCCGCGCCGATACCCTGAATTCTGTGCGGCGACGGATTTCCTCCGGAAAGCACCGGTGAAGCCGACGGCTCAACCGCCACAAGCTGAACCTCAGGCTTGCGCTCTTTCAGGTAAAGTCCCGCACCGGTGATTGTTCCGCCTGTGCCGACTCCGCCAACCAGAATGTCAACCTTGCCCTCTGTCGCGTCCCAGATTTCAGGGCCTGTCGTCGCGCGGTGAATCTCCGGGTTTGCCGGGTTTTCAAACTGCTGCAGAATAATCCCGTGCGGAATCTGCGTTTGCAGCTCCTCCGCCTTGCGGATTGCGCCCTTCATTCCCGCAGCTCCCGGCGTGAGCACAAGCTCCGCGCCCAGAGCCGTGACAAGCGCACGCCGCTCCTTGCTCATCGTGTCCGGCATTACGACCACTATTTTGTAGTGCTTCGCCGCCGCGACAAATGCAAGTCCGACGCCCGTGTTGCCGCTGGACGGCTCGATTATTACGCTCTGCTGAGTCAGCAGACCCTTTTTCTCTGCATCAACCACCATCGAGTACGCAATGCGGTCCTTGACGCTGCCCAGCGGGTTGAAATACTCCAGCTTCAGCAGCAGATCGGATTCTTCAATCCCCGCGAGTTTGCTGAAATTCTGCGGACGCAAAATCGGTGTGTTGCCGATAAGCTGCGTCAGATTATTTACTGTAATGCTGCTCATATCTGTTCGGTCTCCTTAATATTCAGTCTCACGTCGCGCTCGAACCACTCCTTTGACAGCGGAAGAGCGACGTTTTGCGAGACATTTTTGATAAAATTAGTGTTTTTGAGAGCCTTTGCGGACTTTCTTGCAAGCTCAAATGCTCCCGAATAGCCCATAAAGTTAAACGACATACCGAACAACGGAATGTTCGGAACGCCGAGCCTTGTAACCCAGCCGTTCGCACCCATATGCCCTACATAAAGGTCGGGCTTCAGCTGCCGTATAACGGCAAGCTCCTCTGCCGGCTGTCCCGCCGCAACCGTAATGTGCAGCTGCGGTTCGTGCAGCTCCTCTACGATTTCCTCGACGAAGCGGTCTACGTTGTGCGCCTTTACGCCGACAAGCTCCATACCGAGGTCGTCCTTGAAAAACGCCGCCGTTGTGAGGATTCTTGTCTCTCCGCCGCCGACATATACCTTTTTGCCGCGCAAAAACTCGCGGTACGGCGCGAGAGCCATATTCAGCACGTCGTTTTCGAGCTTAATCACGCGCTCGGCTTCTTCCTCAAGATGGAAGTACTTTGCAATCTCGCGCAGCCAGCGGTTTGTGCTTTTTATTCCGATTGGCAGCGTATCAATTATATACGGTGTGCCGAAACGCTCGTGCAGGTGTCCGAGAAGGTAGTCGTCGTGCGTTGCGCAGATTGAGACGTTCAGCGCCGCTTCTCCGATGTGCGACAAATCATCAAGCGTCGCGTTCAGCGGCAGCACGCGCGGGATAAGCCCCAGTGACGCGACAATGCGGCTCAGCTCAACCTCGTCGCCGTTGCTGTTGGAGCCGACGTTGAAGATATTGACCGTGCGGGAGATTTGGTACTGCTCAAGCGCGTCGCGCTGCTCGTTTTCCTCGGCAATCGCGCTGCGCTCTTTGACGACGGGGTCAACCAAGTGGCGCAGAACGCCGTGATACGCGGAGTCGTAGCCGCTCGCGACATAGCGGGACTTAAAGCCCTCGCAGTGCACCGGGACGATTTTCGCCGAAAGGCGGCTGTCCAGCTCTGACACAAGCGAGTCTATATCGTCTCCGATAATGCCGGGAACACAGCCGTTTGCGATAATAATCGCGTCCGGGTGATATTCCTTTTCGGCGTACAGCACCGCGTCGCGCAGCTTGTCAACGCCGCCCTGAACAACATCCTGCTCGTCAAGATTCGTGTGAATCCAAACAAAATCCTCAGACGCTTTTCCGCGTGACGAGCGCGTCGTCTTGCGCGTTCCGCCGGTTCCCGTAAAGCCGGAGCAGCAGCCCAGCGGACTGTGTACGATAATAACGACATTTGTCAGGCTGCTGACGATTCCGACGGCAAGCATAAGCTGACACCCTCCGCTCTGCGCGAATTTGCGCGACTGGAGCTGTGCGCAGCCGCTCTGAACGTCCGCCACAAGCTGACCGCACTCTCCGCAGTACGCCGAGCATACGCCGATACGCGTTTCGCGCACGGGAGGAGCAACCTGCCCCGCAAAGCCGTATGATAGTTCTTCTGAATATTTTGACATTGATAGTTTCCTCCTATCGAGCCGACACAAGCTGTGTAATAAGGTCCTCGATGAGCGTAAGCCCGCCGCGGAAGCCCGCAATTCCCTTGTTAAGCACAACTCTGTTGCTTACCGGGAAAGGAACCGCCAAAAAGTTTGCGCCGAGCTTTTCGGCAAGTCCCGCGTCTATGCCGGAGCCGATGACATAGGCGGGAGCCAGCGCATCATAGTACTTTTCGTTATGGTTAAGCGCCCAGCTGCTCCTAACGTGCTTAATTATCTGCCCCGCCTGCTGCTCGAACACTACAACAGGCTTTGTTTCCGAGGTAATATCATCGAAAAGCTTTTTATAGCGCGCCTGGTCTGCCTCCTCCGTGATGTCGTTAATCGTCGTCAGGTGCGGAACCCAACCGAAGTCGTTTGCTATAAAGCGCGTCAGGGCGTGGGCATAGTAACCGTCCGCGCTGATTATTGCGTAGCGTCCGAAGTCGAGGTCTGAATATGTATCAACAAGTCCGTTTAGGTAGCTGTAATAATATCCCGACTCAAAAGCGATAACCTCTTCAATTCGCTTCGGGTCAGCGCCGACTGCCGCGCCTACCTGACGCAAAAAAGCCGCTGTGCCGCTCGGACCGACGGGGATTTCACTCAAAATATACGGCGTTCCGTGAACGTCCTGTATTTTCTCGGCGGGCAGAATACCGACGTTCGGCGCAAGCACAACGCTCAGCGCCGCGTCGCCGTAACCGCGAATGTCCTCGACAGTATCGGTGACGCTGAAGAATGTGTTCGCGCGGACGCCGATAAGCCACAGCAGGCGCTTGATTTCCTCAAGGTTGCCGCGATAAAACACGTCGTGTCCCGGAACTACTCCGAGAATATTGACGGTTTTGGGGTCTTTTTTCTCCTGCGGCGCAATGACGAACTCTGCAAGCGCGGACACAACCGCGTCGTAACCGCGAAGCGTATTGCCCAAAAAGCCCGGCGTGCTGACGCCGATTACGTTTTTGTCGGCGTACTGCCGCGCGATTGCCTTTGCGTCGTCGCCGATTATCTCAACCTGACAGCCCGTTACGACAACATAAAGGTCGCCGTCCATCGCGAAAAGCGTGTTTTCAATCTGCTCGGCAAGGCGATCCTCTCCGCCGAAAACGACGTTGTTTTCAGCGATGTTTGTAGTGGGCATCATATTTCCGCCGCAATAGCCTGTGCCGCTGTAGCCGGCCGCCGTGCTGTATACGCCGGAAAGTCCCGCCGCACAGCCTCCCGCCGCGTGCACTATCGGCACAACGCGGTTAAGCCCGGCAAGCGTTGTAAGTGCGCCGCCCAAGGCGCAGCTCGATTTGGGTCGTTCAATGAATGTTGACATTCCTGTCCTCCGATTTATTAATATGCGCAGCCTTCAACACGCTTTTTCCTGAGGCTTACGCTTCTTTTTGCCTGAATCTGATTTTCTCCAGCTTGTCAATCTGCACAACCTTGCCGTCCTGTATGAACAGCGTGACCGTGCCGTACTTTACCTCGCCGAGAACCGCGAGCAGCTTTTGAAAATCGTCCTCTGAGATCACGTTTTCAACCGATTTTGGGGTAAGCTCTCTTGCGTTTGCCATAATGCTGCCGTACACTCCTTATATTGCCGCTTCGGCGAGGATAGCTTCGCCGACGTCCACGGGGTTTGTTCCGAGATTCAGCGGCGCCGGCTCCTTGTCCTGAAGCAGCTCCCAAACGTGGTGCGTAATCAGTGAAAAATCCGTTGTATTGCGCACATCCGCTATGCGGCGCGGTCTCGGCAGGTTTACGGTTACAACCTCCTTAACCTTTCCCGGATTTTTAGACATAACCGCCACGCGGTCGGCAAGTCCGACGGCCTCTTCTATGCTGTGCGTGACAAATACGACTGTTTTATTTGTTTTCTCCCATATGCTGAGTATCTCGTCCTGCATTGTCTCACGCGTCTGCGCGTCAACCGCCGCAAACGGCTCGTCCATCAGCAGAACCTCCGGGTCATAGGCAAGCGCGCGGGCAATTGCAACGCGCTGCTGCATTCCGCCGGACAACTCAAACGGGAAGTGGTTTTCAAAGCCTTCAAGGTCAACGAGCTTAATAAAATGGTCTACTATATCCTTGCGCTCGTTTTTTGGTACTTTTTTAATTTCAAGCCCGAATTCAATATTTTTGCGCACGTTGCGCCACGGAAACAGAGCGTAGCCCTGCAATACAATGCCGCGGTCAAGCGCGGGGCCGTCAATGGGCTTTCCGTCAATTGAAATGCTGCCCTCGTCGGGCTTTGTCAGTCCCACAAGCAGGTCAAGAAGCGTTGACTTTCCGCAGCCTGACGGGCCGACGACCGTTACAAACTCTCCCTGCTCAATTGACAGGTTAAAGTCCTGTAATGCCCAAAACCTCTCCGCGTTCGAGCCTTTTTTTCTGAACGAGCGGCCGAGGTTACTAATTTCGATTTTTGCCATAATAGACTCCTCGGACGGGCAGAGAGTCTGCCCGTCCGTATTGTTTTTCGATGTATCGTTTCTTTAGTTGATGTTCAGGTTGCTGATAAAGCGCGCGTCAAACAGATCGCCGACCTTAACCTGATCCTTCTCGAGTGAACCGAAGTCAACAAGCGCGTCAATCCAGGGCTGGATGAGCTTGCCGGGGACGTCTGAGCCTGAGACATTGCTGCCGTTGAAGAAGTAGTGCACTGCGTTAACCTCGCGGCCTATGTACTCGCCCGTAAGCTTAACTGCCTCCTCCGGATGCTCAAGTCCCCACTGCTGCGCTTCTGTTATCGCGTCAACAAAGCGCTGAACAGCTTCGGGATTCTTTTCAACAAAGTCCTTTGTGAAGTAGAAGATTTCAACGCCCGTTGCGGCGCCCAGACCTGCGTCACGCGAGTCAAAGAGCTGAATCAGTCCTTCCTCTTCCGCCAGATAGTAGAACGGGGGGTGAATTCCCGCGATGTCAAGGTCGCCCTGCTCTACAAGCTGGATTGCGGCGGTGTCGCTGTCATATCCGATAAAGGAGAGGCGCTCCGGGTCAAGTCCGGCATGAACCAGAACCTGCTGCGGGATAAAGGTAAGGCAGTTTGCCGAGCCGACGCCGCTGATTTTAATCTGTCCGCCGTTATTGAAGGTTTTCAGGTCCTCAATAGTCTTGATTCCGAGATCCGGCGAAACGTAAAAGCGCATATGCTGATACTTGCGGTCGATTGAGTCGTTGTCCGGGTCAACCTGGTTAAAGCCCACGCCGACGATTTCTGTGCCCTCTGCAACCTGCAGAGCAAGTGTTCCCGGCGAGTCAACGTCAAGGTCGTTTGCGCCGGAGAGAACTGCCGGAAGCGTGTCGTCGATTTCTCCGGTGTACTCAATTTTGATTCCGTGCTTTGCAAAGATTCCCTGTGCTTCGCCGACGACCCAAGGCGTCGAGGTGCAGTTCTTCTTTGTGCTTGTACGCAGTGTTATTATTTCAAGCGGAGCGGCGGTGGTTTCGTCTGCTCCGGGATTTCCGGTCACAGTTTCGGCAGGTGTCGGTGTCGGCGCTGCTTCGGGCGTCTTTTTACATCCCGTTACTGCGAGTGCCGCGATAAGCAGCAGCGCAAGCAAGAGGGCTGACAGTCTTTTTGTCGAATTTTTCATTTTCTGTTTCTCCTATAATTAATTGTTTATAGCAATCGAATCAGCTGTTTTGCTGTTCGTTTGTATACTTGTCCAGCATTCCGGGGTCGAGAATCGTCTTTTGCGTTTTCCCAAGTTCGGCTCCCACCAGCAGCGCAACGACGATTGCCGCCGTTACTGCAAGTGTTGTTATTTTCTTCTTACTCATACGAACGCATGCTCCTTCCATTTAAGAAAATGCTTTTCAAGCCGCGTGAACAGGGCGTTGAATATTATCGCAATCAGCGTTATCAGCAGGATTGAGCCGTAAACCAGCGCCAGCTTATACGCAACCTTTTGCTGAATATAGAACCAGCCGATTCCGGAGGTAGCGCCCGCCAGCTCCGCCGCGATTATCATAAAGAACGCAACGCGTATCGCAAGCTTCAGTCCCGTGAACACACTGGGCAGCGTTGACGGCAGTATTACCCCGACAAAAACCTTGAAGCGGCTCGCGCCCATTGTCCTTGCGGCCTTTACAAGTGCGGGATCGACGCTTTTTGCGCCCGCGTGAGTGTTAAACAGTATCGGCCAGATTGCCGCCCAAAACACGATTGCGACCTTTTCGGACTCGTCTATACCAAAGATAATCATAAACACGGGGATTATCGCAAACGGGTTCAGCTTTTCGCACACCTGAAAAAACGGCAGAAACAGCTTTTCAAGAGACTTGAAGTATGTACCGAGCAAAAACCCAAACACAATTCCGACAGAGCCGGAGAGCGCGAATCCCTTTGCAATGCGCCACAGACTTCTTGCCGTGTGCTGCAACAGCGTCAGTCCGCCCATATTCATCGCGGGCTTTACGCGTATCAGCTCCTTCCACATCGCCTGCGCGATTTTCACCGGCGAGCTGATTACTCCGCGCGGCACATATGCCGACGCCAGCTGCCACAGCAGGAAGAACGCGATAATAGGCAGAGCCGCAACTACAACTTTTCTGATGAATTTAAGTGCTTTCATATCGCTCTTCCTACGCCTCCAGTTCTGCCGCGGGCTTCCAGCCCACAAACACTCGCTCAATAACGCCGAGTCCGTAATTCAGCGCAAAGCCGACGACGCACACTATCAGCGCTCCGAGATATACGCGTGTTATCCAGCCGAGCTTTTGCGCGTTGTTTATCATCCAGCCGATTCCGCTGTCAGCGCCCATGCTCTCCGCGCCTATCAGCATCAGAAACGCCATTGAAAGACCGGAGCGAATGCCGCGCATAAGACTTGGGAACGTCGCCGGAAGAACCACCTTAAAGAACACGCGCAGTCCGCCGCAGTTCATCGCCCTTGCGGCGCGAATCAGCTTCGCGTCAATTTCGGAAACGCCCTGCATTGTTGTGAACAGCACCGGAAAGAATACGCTCCAGAAGATTACGAGGTAAATTCCGTTTTCGCCCGGTCCGAACACGAGCAGAAACACGGGGTACAATATGTAGGGCGGGATTTGCTGCAGAAAGGCGAACAGCGGTCTTAAGAAAGCGGATACCTTCGGCAGTCCGCCGTTCAGGATAAATCCCAGCGGCAGCGCCAGTGCGGCGGATACCGCAAAGCCGATAATAACGCGCTTCATACTTATGCAGAAATGAACGAGTATCTTTACGATACCAAGCTCCGCCCCGTCGGCAATTACCGCGGTGAACGGCGGAACAAAGGTCGGGTTTGTGAGTCCCAGCTTCGGCGCGAACTGCCACAGCAGCACAAACGCGATTATCAGGTAAAACTTAATGGCTTTATCGTTGAAAGCAGTCAAAAAGCGTTTCATAACTGTCTCCTTATTATTCGTTAAATACTTTTGTTTGTTAACGAAGCCCGGCAGTTCTTATAAAAAAACAAAGACCGAGGAAATCCCCTCGGCCTTCGGTTGTCCGATTAGCCATTGGAATAATTTTTTTACAACTATTTCAGCAAACATAAAGACAGCAGCGCTCCGAACACGAACATTCGGGCGAATATATGCCGGTACACGTCACTGTATTTGCTTTGCTGTTAATGTATCCGCGCATTGTGCTGTCTCCTTTGTTAATTCATATTATTCTGATATGTATTGTATGCTTACCTAATTCATTATATGCATATATGTTTAGTTTGTCAATAGGAAAATTGAAATTTTTTTGGATTTGGCGTGTTGGATAAAATGTCAGCGTGTTGCGATTGCCGTTTTAGTTAATTTGAATAAGCATTAGCAGTTCTTGTTGGTTTATGGCACAGGAGTTTGCAGGCGATTTGCTAAAAACGCGCAATAACCGGTACGCCGGAAGCGATTTTGCGGCAGTGGCAGCAGTGCGCCGAACGTATTTCTGCGCGGAGCCGCGCCGCAGGTCACAGTCAAAAAGTTTACCGACTGTTAAAAAAAACCCACCCCGCGCAGTATTGATTTTTTCAAACATTTGTGTTATAGTGGTGTATAATGCGTTTTTTAGACGTGTTCGCGGCTGTTCGCCGCACTCGTCTTGCTATTCAACGCCAAATGCGGCTTAGTCCGCAGTCATTTTACGGAGGCTTCACTTGGAGATTAAGTCATACGAACAGAAAGAGCACTCAACAGCTCTTGTCACAGTCACAATTGATAAACAAAAGCTTGAGGATACGCTCAATACTGTTTACAAGAAAGAAAGAAGACGCGTCAGCGTCCCCGGTTTCCGCCCCGGCAAAGCGCCGCGCAAGCTTGTCGAGTCAATGTACGGCGCGGAAATGTTTTATCCGGACGCGCTGGATTTGCTTTTCCCTGAGGTTTACATTTACATCGCGAAAGAAAAAGACATCAAAACTGTCGGTTATCCGCAGTTTGAGGGCTTTGAGCGTCAGGAGGACGGCACGGTGGACTTTTCGCTCACCGTCTCGATTTATCCTGAGGTAACGCTCGGCGAGTACAAGGGCGTTGAGGCAGTCCGCCCGTCAGAAGAGGTTAAGGACAGCGTTATTGACGCGGAAATCGAGAGCTACCGCCTGCAAAACGCGCGAACGGAGTCCGTCACGCGCCCGGCAATCGGCGGCGACACCGTTACAATTGACTATCTCGGCTCAAAGGACGGAGTGCCGTTTGACGGCGGAGCCGACGAGGACTATGAGTTAACGCTCGGCTCAAACACCTTTATCCCCGGCTTTGAGACAAAAATTCAGGGTATGGTAATCGGCGAGGAGCGCGACATTGACCTGACGTTCCCGGCGGAATATCACGCGGAGGACCTTGCCGGTAAGGACGTTGTGTTCCACGTTGCGGTTAAGGACATTAAGTCTAAGATTCTGCCCGACGCGGACGACGAGCTTGCAAAGGACGTTTCGGAGTTCGACACGCTGGACGAGCTGAAAGCCTCTATCCGCGAGAAAAAAGCGGTGGAAGCAAAGGAAAAGGCGGATTCCGACTTTGAGAACAACATAATCGACAAGGTCGTTGAGAATATGACGGCGGATATTCCTCCGGCAATGGTAGATGCGGAGGTTGAAAACCGCCTGAACAACGAGCGCAGCAATATGCAGCAGTACGGCATCGCGTTTGAGCAGTACCTCCAGATGATGGGTATGACGGTCGAGAAGCTTCAGGAGCAAATGCGTCCCTCCGCCGAGCGGCTGGTCAAGGCGCGCCTTGCAATGCGCAAGATTGCCGAAGTCGAGGCGTTCGAAGCTACCGCCGAGGATATTGAGAAGTACGTCGCCGAGGTTGCCGAGAAATACGGCATTGACGCGGACACTGTTCGCGACTATTACGACGACGACGATTTGAAGTCTGACATTCTTATGCAAAAGGCGCGCGATTTCCTGCGTGAAGCTTCAGTCGCAACAGAGGCACCGCCTGAGGCCGAAAGCGAGGACGACCTGCCGCTGCCCGACGCCGATCTCGGCAAGGAAGACGCGGAAGCTACAGACACCGCCGAGTCTGCGGAATAATTACAAAGACGTCTACACATTCCGCCGTACGGTATCGACAAAAATATTGCTTGCGCCGCCGAATATGCAGGACAAAAGCCGTCTATACTAACCGGACGGCGCGGATTTGATTTTTTGACTTTACATAAATATCTACAGAAAAAAAGGAGACAATATAATGAGCTTAGTGCCCTATGTAGTAGAACAAACAGCGCGCGGTGAGCGCAGCTATGACATTTTTTCGCGTCTGTTAAACGACCGTATAGTCTTTTTAGGCGAGGAAGTCAACGACACAACGGCAAGCCTTGTCGTTGCGCAGCTTCTGTTTTTAGAGGCGCAGGACCCTGACAAGGACATACAGTTTTACATCAATTCACCCGGCGGCTCAGTCACGTCAGGTCTTGCGATTTACGACACAATGCAGTATATAAAGGCGGACGTCTCGACGATTTGTATCGGTATGGCGGCTTCAATGGGCGCGTTTTTGCTCTCGTCCGGCGCAAAGGGCAAGAGAATCGCACTTCCGAATGCCGAAATTATGATTCATCAGCCGTCCGGCGGCTTCCGCGGACAGGCGACGGATATTCAGATTCACGCGGAGAATATATTAAAGGTAAAAGAGCGCCTTAACAAGATTCTCGCGGAGAACACGAGCCAGCCGATTGAAAAGGTGCGCGACGCAACGGAGCGCGACAATTTCCTGACGGCGGAAGAGGCAAAAGACTTCGGTCTGATCGACACAATCATTTCCAAGCGGCAGTAAGCCGCAGCATATCGGCGTTTATGCGAATCCGGGGGGCGTTCGCATAAACGCCGGCATTCGTGCACAGAGTCATTTGAGTGCATGGACACAAACCGAAAAGCAAAGACTCAGCCAAAAATATGGGCGCGGGCATTTTTTGTCAGCGCGCTCGGCATTGCAGAGGATAATTAAAATTGCCAAATAAAAAAAATAACCGCGACGAAATTAGCTGTGATTTTTGCGGAAAAACACTTACACCGTCGGAAGAATACCTCATCGGCATTAATGCGTTCATTTGCAGCAGCTGCATTGCACTCGGCGCTCATCTGACGCATATTAATATGAACCAACAGCTCAGCGCGGACGCCGCCCCCGGCACGCATATCTCGACCGACGGTGAAATTCCCGTTCCGGTTGAGATTAAGGCTTATCTCGACGATTATGTCATAGGTCAGGACGACGCAAAGGTCGCAATATCGGTTGCTGTATACAACCATTACAAGCGTTTGCTGTACGACGTTTCAGGCGACATTCAAAAGAGCAATATTCTGCTGATCGGCGGCACGGGAACGGGCAAAACGCTTCTCGCGCAGTCGCTGGCGAAAATGCTGAACGTGCCGTTTGCCATTGCCGACGCAACGACGCTTACAGAAGCGGGCTATGTCGGAGACGACGTTGAGAATATCCTCGTGCGGCTTCTTGCGGCGGCGGATTACGACTCACAGCGTGCGCAAAACGGCATAATCTATGTTGACGAAATTGACAAAATCGCGAGAAAATCCGAAAACACATCTATAACGCGCGATGTTTCCGGCGAGGGCGTTCAGCAGGCTCTGCTGAAAATCCTTGAGGGCACTGTTTCCAATGTATCGCCGCGCGGCGGCAGAAAACACCCGCAGGCTGAAACCGTCCCGATTGACACTACGAATATTCTGTTCATTCTCGGCGGAGCTTTCGACGGGCTTGACAAAATAATCAGTCACCGCACGGAAAAATCGACAATCGGCTTTGGCGGAAAGGTCAGCGCCAGGGATAATCTGAACGTCGGTGAGCTTTTTTCAAAGGTCGAGCCGGACGATTTGGTTAAGTTCGGACTTATTCCCGAAATCGTCGGAAGAATGCCGATAATCAGAACGCTGAAGTCGCTTTCTGAGGAGGACCTTGTCAGGATTCTTGTTGAACCGAAAAACTCGATTATAAGGCAGTACGAAAAGCTGCTTGAGTTCGACGGGGTAAAGCTCATTTTTGAGCGCCCCTCCCTGATTGAGATTGCGAAAAAGGCAATACATCTCGGCGGCGGCGCAAGAAGTCTGCGCTCCATTGTCGAGGAGCTGCTGATTCCTGTTATGTATTCCGCACCGGGAGACCTTTCCGTCAAGGAAATTATTATTACGGCAAGCTGTGTGACAGACGGCGAAGAGCCGACTATTGTGCGCCGAACCGCCGAGGAGACTCAGGCAATACGCGACAGGCTAAATGATTCACACGGAAAGTCCAATATAACGACAAACGGCCGCAATCTCAATCTTAAAAAAAGACCGGCTTAGCCATTTTTGTATGCGCCGCTTCAGACAGCGGCGCAAACACGAAAGCATAATATACTGACGCGCGGTGCGGCTCTATTTTGTATATTCGCCGCTGCTGTTTTCTTCTAAGGGTACTACATAAATGCTTCCAAAACTTGATTCATATGCGGCGCTTGCCGTCGCGGTCGGCGTTAACCTCCAGCCGGGGCAGCCGCTTGTTATCTCCTGCCCGGTAGACTGCGCTGATTTTGCGCGTCTAATCGCGGAAAAGGCGTATGACGCAGGCGCATCCGAGGTCGTTGTGCGGTGGTCGGACGATAATATCACGCGCCAGAAATATCTGCGCGCGGACGACGCGGTATTCGACACGCTTCCGCAGTGGCTGGAGAAGTTTTTCTACGAACACGCAGACCGCGGCGCGGCGATTATCTCTGTTTTTGCGGAGGACCCTGAGACGCTGCTCGGCGTTGACCCGAACCGTATTGCGCGGTGGCAAAAAGCGTCTCACGCAAAGCTCAAGGATTATTACGAGCGCCAAATGCGAAACGATTTTCGCTGGTGTGTCGTGTCCGCGCCTGTTGACGCGTGGGCAGAAAAGGTATTCCCCGGCCGTGAGGACAAAAACGCGGCGCTCTGGGACGCAATCTGCCGTGCCGCAGACCTGCGCGGTACGCCGGAAGAGACAGTCGCTGTTTGGCAAGATAAGGTCAAGCGGCTCGGCGGCTTTGCCGAAAAGCTCACGGCGTACAACTTCACTAAGCTGCATTACAAAAACTCTCTCGGCACCGATTTTACCGTCGGATTGCCGAAAAATCATATGTGGTCGGCGGCGGGCGAGCTTGCGGCAGACGGTGTTAGGTTTGTCGCGAATATCCCGACGGAGGAGGTGTTCACGCTCCCTGACCGCAGCACTGCCGACGGCGTTGTGTACGCCGCGCTTCCGCTTGTGCTGAGCGGCAACATTATCCGCGACATTCGCCTCACCTTTAGGAACGGCAAAATTGTGGAGTCCTACGCCTCTGAGGGGCAGGAATTTCTTGACGCGGAGCTTGATTTGGACGAGGGCGCGCGCTATCTCGGCGAGGTTGCGCTTGTGCCATACCACTCCCCTATCTCGGCGCTCGGCGTGCTGTTTTACAACACACTGTTTGACGAAAATGCCGCCTGTCACCTCGCTTTCGGCGAGGCATATCCGCTCTTTACGGACGTTACCGAGCTAAGCAAGGACGAAATCGCGGCGCGCGGCGCAAACAGCAGTATGACGCACATTGACTTTATGATAGGCACGCCCGACCTTTCGATTACGGGCATAACGGCTGACGGACGGGAAGTCCCCGTGTTTGCAGACGGCGACTTTGCGGAGCTGTAGCTTTCCAAAAGCAGTCGTAATTCAGATTTACGGACGGATAGTCGCCGCTTCAAGTTTGTATCTCTAAGGTTCCGCAGTCCGGCAATGCGCTCCGTGCGCTCCTCATAGTGTTTGCGGTGAAGGGCGGGAAGGACCGTTCAGGAATGAAATGAGCCGCTATTGTGACGCTGGCAAATCGTAACTTACAGGTGGCAAGCCAAATGACTGAACGTCCAAAGCTTAATATAGAATTGGACGAAAAGACATTTCGCAGCTTCTATTATTTGAAAAGTGAATTGCTCGGTTTCTGCCGGGAAAACAACCTGCCTGCCACCGGCGGCAAAATTGAACTGACTGATAGGGTTGCTTGTTTTCTTAAAACCGGCACCGTGATACCCGCTTCAAAGAAAACAAAATCGACGACATCTGTCGGCGTCATCAGTGAAGCTGCAGAAATCGAAACCGGCTTTGTCTGCACTGAAAAGCATCGCGCCTTTTTTATAAGTAAAATCGGCAAAAGCTTTAAGTTCAACGTTGCTTTTCAGAAATGGTTGAAAAGTAATGCCGGAAAGACCTATCGGGACGCAATAACAGCCTATCATCAAATTTCAGAAGAAAAGAAAACCGGGAAAGCGTTGATTGATAAGCAGTTTGAATACAATACTTACATTCGGGATTTCTTTGCAGACAATAAAGGGCTATCCATAGACGCCGCCATTTCCTGCTGGAAGCATAAAAAGAGTATGCCGGGTCATAATCGCTACGAAAAGTCCGACCTCGCTGCTTTATCCTGAAGTCAACAAATCCCCTACCCCACTAATTTTACTTTCCCGGAGAACACACCTATGTTTTTCAGAAAAAGAAAATTTAAGACAGCAATTAGCACGGCGCTGCTTACCGCAACAGTCTTTACTCTTGCCTCCTGCGGTGCTGCAAACCCGACGGTTTTCACGGTTGACGATGTTCGCGGAAAAACCATCGGCGGAGTTGCGTTCACCGTCGGCGGGTATTATAACGGCACCTTCGGCAAACCCGAGTCATACGCCACTGCAAAGGAGCTTGCTCTTGCCATTACCGCCGGAACCGTTGACTGCGGCTTTGCCGACAGCCGCCTTGCAAAGAGTATTACACGGCAGGGCAGCTCTTTGTATATAGTAAAGGAGCCGTTTTTTGATATTCAGCTGCGCATTTGCGTTGCGCAGGAGATGAGCGATATGCTGCGCGACCTGCAGGCAGCGCTTAGCAGCTGCATTGCGGCAGGCAATGTCGCCGACCTTGAGGACAAGTATATTAACGGCAAAGGCAACGGAATTTCACCGCCGGATCTTTCCGGAACCGAGAATTTCCTTACACTTGCCGTTATTGAGGGCGGCTTTTACCCCTACGGCTATCCTGACGAAAACGCTCCGCTCGGCTATGCCGGAATTGATGTTGAGCTTGCGCAGTTTATCTGCCGCAGACTTAATCTGGGGCTGAATATTATCGAGGTGCCGCGCGCGCGTCTTCTGGACTGCGTGAAATTCGGTCAGGCTGACTTTTCAATGGGCGGCATATACAGCGGCGAGGCAGGAAGCGACGAAGTTCTGCTGTCCTCCCCGTACGGCAACCTGACTCTGAGCGTGATAACAAGAAGATAGCAGTTTAGCGGCGTAAAACGCCGCTGGACTGCGCAAAAAAGCGGGCGGACCGAAGTCCGCCCGCTTATTATCGGGTTATTCGCTTGGTTAAAGTCTTTGCGAAGTGTAAAACCGCTTCTGCGCCTTGAATTTACGCCGCCGCTTGCACTGTCCGCGTCTTGCACCTGCAAACACCGCAATAAATTGCGTTAACCGTCCGCTTCTTAATCCTTGCGCTCACTGCCCCAGAAGAACAGCGCGATTGTTCCGCAGCCTGTGTGTGAACCGATAACGGTTCCGATGTCGAATATTTCAACCTTGCCGTCAAGCTTCGGGAATTTGCTTTCCACAAGCGCGGCAAGCTCCTTTGCCTCATCAAGGCAGGCTGAATTACATATATAGCATTTTCCTGAATAGTCAAGACCCTTGTTCTCGGGATTCTTTATATCCTGCGCGTTGTCCTCCATCCGCTTTACCAGCGCCTCAAGTGCGTTTTTGATTCCGCGCGACTTAGAGCGCGGCGTGAGGTGACCGACATTATCGACGTTGAGTATCGGGCAGATATTCAGCAGTGTGCCGACAATGGCGGCGGCGCCCGAAACGCGTCCTCCACGGCGCAGGTGCTTCAGGTCTTGCGGCGTAAACCAGTGGTGGAGCTTCAGCTTGTTCTGCTCGGTCCAGTTATACGCGTCCTCCGCTGTCCAGCCCTCGTCCCGCAAATCGGCGACGCGGTCTACAAGCAGTCCGAAGCCGGAGGATGCCGCAAGTGAATCCACGACAAAGAACTTCCTGTCGGGATAGCGCTTATTCAAAACCTGCTGGGCAATCTTCGCCGAGTTATACGAGCCTGAGATACCCGACGAGAGCGTGAGGTGTAAAACGTCTGTTCCTGCGGCAAGATGCGGCTCAATAAGGGCGATATATTCCTCCGCGTTAACCTGACTTGTTATCGGAGCTGCGCCTGCCGCTATTTTCTTGAAAAATTCCGCACTCGGCATTGTCAATCCGAGATCATCCGGATAGCTTACGCCGTCGAGGTCATAGTGAAACAGCGCATACGGAATGTTCCTTTCGGCAAAGTATTCTCTCGTCATATCGGCTGTTGAGCAGCAGGTTAAGATAAAGTTGTTCAAGGGATTAGTCCTTCCTTCTTGATTTGTTTTCGTTAGTTTTTCCATTCGGTACGACAAGTCCGTCCGTTTGTTATTAGTATATTACAAAAACTGATTTTTTTCAACCTACGCGTGCAAAAGCCGGCTCTCCTATCCCGGACACACCGTAATAGAATGACTTTTTTCTACTCTACCGTGAGTATACCTGCCTTTTTTCGGTGCTCCGGCACCTTGCATTTATGGAGATTTTGCCTATGTATCAGCCTATTGACGATCAAAGATATATATCACACAATATCGGAGAGAATATTGCCGGATACAGAAAGCTCTACGGTCTGACGCAGACCGAGCTTGCTGAAGAAATAAAATACTCCGACAAGTCTGTCTCGAAATGGGAGCGCGGACTCGGCACGCCCGACATTTTTGTGCTCGTGCGCCTCGCCGCAATTTTCGGCGTTAAGGTAGACGACCTGCTTGTTCAGTCTGAGGTGCAGCCGCCGCGGCGGCACACGGTCAAGGCAAAAAATATGATAATAATCTGCCTTGAGTGCATAGCGCTGATAACTATTGTTGCGCTGATTGCCTTCACAACAATTCGCCTTATAAACCCCGCAATTAAACACGCGTGGTACGCCTTTGTTGTCGCCGTTCCTGTGTGCTGCGTTGTGTGCACTGTACTGACGGCAGTCTGGAAAAAGCGTCTCGGTCTGCTGATTTCGGTAAGCCTTTTTGTCTGGTCAATCGGCGTATTTATTTTTCTTATGCTGCTGAAAAACCCGTCGTCTTTCCTGCTGTTCACGGTCTGCGGCGCGATTCAGGTGCTGCTTGCGCTGTGGTTTGTACACCTGCGGCTGCTGGATTCGATTAGGAAAATCAAGTCTCGGTAGGCTCCTGAGTCAGCGGGGAGATAAAACCTTGAAAAGGCAGCTTCTTTTTGCGGAGGCTGCCTTTTTGGTTTTGGTTATCATTGCTTTATGCTTGTTCACCAGGGGCGCTGGTGGCAGCGCAGAGGTGCCGCTACGCGCGGCGGCGGTTACTTTTTTCCGCTTCGCCGGAAAAAAGTAACCAAAAAAGGGGCGACTTCTTTAGAAGAAGCAAT
>JAISLF010000004.1 GCA_031260605.1 Oscillospiraceae bacterium | reverse complement strand
AATTCTGTCCGGGTTCGGACGCACGGACATGTACACTTGCCGCAACGCGAATACCTAAGCCCTAAAGCGGCTTCTTTGGTTCCTTTCTTGCCAAGACAAGAAAGGAACCGCCCGCCGCGTAGGCGTATAGCAGTGTCGCGAGGCGCAGCTTCGCCCCTATTACAAACTCCGCAGCCTGCGGCAAACAGCAGCACGCACCAACGCTACTGGTGAATAAGCATTAAGCTGAACCGCCCACCAGTCCTCCAAAAAAACAAAAACACCCCCGCAGAAACCCCCTCCCACGGACAGTGTTTTTCCAAGATCGTCAGCCCCTCGGCGCAGCTATGCGCCATTGCCGGCACTGCCCGAAAGCCCGCGCAGCGCATCCTTTGCGGCAGCCGTCTCCGCGTCTTTCTTCGAGCGCCCCCGTCCCGTTCCGGCAACAGCCCCTCCGACATACACCTCGGCGACAAATTCGAGCCTGTGCTCAGGCCCTTCTGTTCCCGCTATTTTGTACTCAACCGCAACGCCGGCTGTTTTTTGCGCTGTCTCCTGCAAAAGCGTTTTATAATCCGTATTTTCCGCGATTACGCTCTCGGCTTCCGAAAAAACGAGCCTGATTATTACGGCAAAAACGGTATCCGCCGCATTTTGCCCGTCCCGGCTGTCAAGATATACGGCGGCAAAAAGCGCCTCCATACAGTCAGCTAAGATTGACGGCCGCTTGCGCCCGCCTGTTTTGTCCTCACCCCGTCCCATTCGCAAAATCGGACCGAGTCCCAGCGCCTTTTCCGCACGGCACAGGCTACTCTCACATACGAGCGCCGCACGCATACGCGTCAGCTGTCCCTCCGGCAAATCGGGGTGCGCGGTGAACAAAAATTCCGCCGCGGCAAGGTCTAAAAGCGCGTCGCCCAGGAATTCGAGCCTCTCATTGCAGTCTCCGCCGTGTTCGTGCGCGTAGGAGGAATGCGTCAGGGCAAGCTCCAGCAGCGATTCGTCGCGGAACATGTATCCGAGGTCGTTTTGCAGCTTGTTTAAGGCAGCCGTCATAGCGTTTGTGCCCCGACTGCGTTTTTTTTGCGCAAAGCTCTTATTCCTCGCCCCCTGAAGTGTCCGACTTCATTTTGTCAATATTGTCCTTGAGCTTGCCCGCAACGTCAGCGTCCACCGCGTGAATCGCCTGACGCAAGGAGGCCGTTATCGCTGCCGCAGAGGAGTTTCCGTGCGCCTTGATAACAGGCTTTGAAATGCCGAGCAAAATTGTGCCTCCGATTGCTTCAGGGCTTACCTTTTTGCGGGTTGCCGCAAGCCTTTTATACACCAGTCCCGCCGAAATGCGGCCGAGCAGCCCCGTTGTGAAGATATTCTTAATTTCCGACAGCACAAAGGCGGACGCGCCCTCATATGCCTTGAGCAAAATGTTACCCGTGAACCCGTCTGACACAACAACGTCGCACAAGCCGAGTATCGGGTCGCGCGCCTCGACGTTTCCGATAAAGTTCAGCGCACCGGCGTTTTTCGCCTCGGTCAGCAGCTTGTATGTGGCAAGCTGAAGCTCGCCGCCCTTCGTGTCCTCCGCGCCGTTGTTGAGCAAACCGATTCGCGGATTTTTGATTCCGTAAGCGCCCTCAAGATAAAATCTGCCCATATACGCGTACTGCAAAAGGTACTCGGGCGTACAGACAACCGTCGCGCCCGCGTCAATCAAAACGCACACGCCGCCGCCTTTTGTCGGGATAAGAGGCGAAATTGCCGCACGGCGGATTCCGCGCACACGCCGCACCAAAAGCGTCGCCCCGGCAAGAACCGCGCCTGTCGAGCCTGCCGAAACAAAGGCGTCCGCCGTGCCGTCGCGCAAAAGCGAAAACGCCGCGACCATCGACGCGTTTTTCTTCGTGCGGATAGCGTCACTCGGCTCGTCGTGCATATCAATAACCTCGTCCGCGCCGAAAATCTCGACGTTTTCGGGCAAAACAGACGCGCCAAATCCCTGAAGCGAGGAAAGTATAGCCTCCGAACGGCCGCAGAGAATGTATTTTATCTGCCGTCCCGGAAATTCCGACAGAAAGCTTTTGGCGGCTGCTAAAACTCCGCCGACGCAGCTTTCGGGTGCGTTGTCGCCGCCCATCGCGTCAATTGCTATTGTGATTTTGGTTTGCATATTTACCTCTTGCACCTTTTCAGGTGCGGTTATTGAAAGGGTAGTTTTTTGGGGGGCTGCTATGCAGCACGGCTTTTGGCGGCGGAGACAGGTGCGTCCTACCGTGCGCCGGGGGTGCGGCGTTTGTAATTGCGGCGAAGCTTCGCCTCGCCTCTCTGCTTTACGCCTGCGCGGCGGGCGGTTCCTTTCCTGTCTTAGTGAGGGAGGAATTAAAGGTGTGTGTTTGGGCTTACGCAGTGATGTTGCTTTGATTTATGTGCGTTCAGCTGTACGCCGGAGGGTGCGTTGTTTGTAATTGGGGCGAAGCTGCGCCTCGCCGCACTGCTGAGCGCCTACGCGGCGGGCGGTTCCTTTCTTGTCTTGGCAAGAAAGGAACCAAAGAAGCCGCTTTTGGGCTTAGGCGATCGCGTTGCGGCAAGTGTACGTGTCCGTACGTCCGAATCCAGACAGAATAGCCGACTGACGGGCTTTAGCCCTATTTGCCAGAGATAGGTGTCGGCGGGTGGCAACCGGAATTTGGCAAAGCCCACCCGCACCGCGCCCTGCGCTGTTGCGGCGGGCAATGCCCCGCGTGTCCCGACGCGCAAAGCGCGGAGGTAGACGAGGGCACCTGACCGCACCCACAGCGGACGGGTGCGTTAGTCTGACGCAAAGTGCGGCGGCAAACAAAACAAGGGACATCGAGGACGCCGTCCCCTACGGAGATTGTTGTGGTTACGGGGCATTGCCTTGAACCGTAAGTTTGCACCCACCGCCACACCAACGCCCGCCCCGTCAGGTGACGCAACCAATTGCCGCACAACACGCGTCAGCAATCGTAGCAGCAACATCCTTCCGGTTAGCACCCGTAGGCAGTTTGCGGTAACCAACCGCCTTACCCGAGTCACCAACGCCGCGACAGGCTGCGCCCCTGCGTGCGGCGGTGCGCAAGCGTTCGCGCACTCCACCGCAATACGTCGCGGGGAACAGCACACGCCTTACGCTCACCACCGCAGTTCCCGTATAAAATAAGATTGCTTCTTCTAAAGAAGTCGCCCCTTTTTGGTTACTTTTTCCGGCGAAGCGTAAAAAGTAACCGCCCGCCGCGTAGGCGCAAAGCAGCGCGGCGTGGCGACGCTTCGCCGCAATTACAAACACCGCACCCTGCGCCGCAGGTAACACGCTTGCAATAAAGTAAAAGCAAACGTAGTCCTAACGCCCACCCCTAAAGTCCGCAAAGCGCCAACGCCGCCAGCCCCCGCTCCGCAATAGCAGTATTCTTCTCTTTCTTATTCCTTATCCTCTCACCCAGCGGCTCAATTATCCCGAAATTAATGTTCATCGGCTGAAAATCCGACACCGCGCCGCCTGAAACGTACCGCGCCAGCGCCCCAATCGCCGTTTGCCGCGTAACACGCGGCAGCGGTCGTCCCAAAAGCTCCGCCGCTGTAGCCGACGCGGCGAGGTACCCCGATGCCGTGCTTTCAACATAACCCTCAACGCCCGTTATCTGCCCCGCAAAGGCCACGCGCGTCAGCTTTCGCAGCCTGTAATACTCGTCGAGCAGCAGCGGCGAATTGATAAACGTGTTTCTGTGCATCACGCCGTAGCGCACGAACTCCGCTCCCGCAAGCGCCGGAATCATACCGAAAACGCGCTTTTGCTCGCCGAATTTGAGGTGAGTCTGAAAGCCGACGATATTAAACAGCGTGCCCTCTCGATTGTCCTGCCGCAATTGAACCACGGCGTAGGGCGTCTGACCCGTGCGCGGGTCGCGCAGACCGACCGGCTTTAGCGGGCCGTAACGCAGCGCGTCCTCTCCCCGCCGCGCCATAACCTCAACGGGCATACAGCCCTCAAAAACGCCGCCGTCGTCAAACCCGTGAACCTCGGCCTGCTCCGCCGCGCAAAGCTCGCGCCAAAAGGCGATGTATTCTTCCTTGTTCATCGGGCAGTTTATGTAGTCGTCTCCCGATTTGTCGTAGCGCGACTTGCGATACGCGCTCTGCATATCAATGCTCGCACCGGTCAGAATAGGAGCCGCCGCGTCGTAAAAATTCAAAAATTGCACGCTCGGCTCAAGCTCTGTTAAGAGCTGTCCGATTGCTGCCGTGAGCTTGTCGGAGGTCAGCGGTCCTGTCGCGATAATGACGCGGCCGTCGGGAAGCTCGGTCAGCTCGTGGCGGTGCACCGTGATGTTCGGCTCTGCCAAAATACGCTCTGTCACGCCCTGCGAAAACAGCTCACGGTCCACCGCGTGCGCCCCGCCCGCCGGAACGCGCGTAGCTTCCGCGCACTCCATAATGACGCTGCCAAGCCGCCGCAGCTCCTCTTTCAAGAGGCCGACGGCGTTTGACAGGTCGTCTCCGCGCAGGGAGTTTGAGCACACAAGCTCGGCGAATTTATCCGTCTTGTGCGCCGGAGTCGAGTTCTCCGGGCGCATTTCGTACAGGTCAACGTGTATGCCGCGACGCGCAAGCTGATACGCTGCCTCGCTCCCTGCAAGTCCCGCGCCGATAACGGTGACGGAGCGGCGATCATCAGCTGTGTTTTGTATATTCAGTTCAGCGTCGATTTCAGTTCCCAAAACCGCCCTCCGGTAAAATTCATTAAGTCGCGGGACGCAAATGTCCCCTAATGTAGCGCGAAACGCGCCGCTTGCTACTTGCCCAGAGCCGACAGTGCGGCGGCATTCTTGTCTTTAGACGACCGCTTTGCCGAAGTCGCCTTTTTCACGGTGTTTTTCGGCGCGGTATTCAGCTTTGCCGCAGTCTTTTTCGCCGTTGCCGTCTTTTTTGCCGCAGTTGTTTTTGTTTTTGTGGCAGTAGTTGTTGTCTTTTTAGCGGCGGATTTTGCTCCGGTTGCCTTTTTCGCCGCCGTCTTTTTGGCGGCGGGCTTTTTATCCGCCGCGCCGTCTGTCGTCGCCTTCTTGCGCCAGCCGCGCTTGTCCTCGGGGACAAATTCGGGGCATTCGGCGTTAATGCAGTACGGCTTTTTCGCGCCCTTGCCGGACGGCTTGAACATCGTTTTGCCGCAGATAGGGCAGTTGTCCGCAACGGGAACGTCCCACGTTATAAAGCAGAACTTACCCTCCTCAACACGCTTGTCACACGAATAGTACGCGTGACCCGTCTTTGACGTGCGCTTGAACAGCTCGCCGCCGCAATTCGGGCAAACACCCGGCATTTTGACGACAATCGGCTTTGTAAACGTGCAGTCGGGGAAGCCGGAGCAGCCGAGAAACCGCCCGAACTTGCCGGACTTGAACACCATAGGCTTGCCGCAAACGTCGCAAATCTCGTCGGACACCTCGTCCGGCACCTTTATGCGCTGACCGTCCATTTCGGTCTCCGCCGTCTCGATTGACTTGTGGAAGCCGCCGTAAAACCCGGAGATTACGTCTGTCCAGACCTCCTTGCCGCTCTCAATCTCGTCAAACCGCTCTTCCATATTCGCGGTGAACTGCAGGTTTACAATGTCTGAAAACCGCTCCTTTAACAGCGCGGTTATAACCTCTCCCAGCGGCGTCGGGCGCAGAGTGCGCCCCTCTTTAACAACATATTCGCGGGAGGTTATCGTTCCGATTGTCGGCGCGTAGGTGGAGGGCCGGCCGATTCCGGTCTCCTCCATCTCGCGAATAAGCGAGCTTTCGGTGTATCGCGCGGGCGGCTGCGTGAACTTTTGCTCCTTGATAAACTTGTCAAGCCGGCAAACTCCGCCCTCGGGCAGCTCAGGCAGCGCCGCTCCCGCAACTGACTCCTCATCGTCCGCATAAACATTCAGGTATCCGCGAAAAATCAGGTGCGAGTGCGTTGCGCGGAACTCATATCCGTTGTTGTCAAACCCAATCGCGGTTCCCGCGTACCTCGCCGGGCTCATCTGGGAGGCTACAAACCGCGCCCAAATAAGGCGGTACAGCTTGTACTGGTCGGAGGTCAGGCTTTTTCTGATTTTTTCCGGCGTTAAAAACACGTTTGACGGGCGGATTGCCTCATGCGCGTCCTGCGCGCCCGCTTTTGTCTTGTATCGCGTGGGCTGTCCGGGGTAGTTTTCCTGCCCGTAGGTCGCGGGGATAAATTTTGCCGCGTCGGAAAGCGCGTCCTCCGAAAGACGCAGGCTGTCTGTTCTCATATACGTTATGAGTCCGACAGCGCCCTCTCCTCCAATATCGACGCCCTCATAGAGCATTTGCGCGATTGCCATACATTTTTTCGGCGTCATACCGATTCGGTTCGTCGCCGCCTGCTGGAGGGACGACGTTGTAAACGGCGGCTGCGGACGGCTCTGCCGCTCCGTATGCTTAATGCCGGTGACGATAAACGGCGACTTTTCCGTTGCCGAGATAATCGCCAGAACCTCTTCTTCTGAATGAAGCTCCTCTTTTTTGCCGTTTCGGCCGAAGTACTTTGCCGTGACGACGGCGGTGGAACCGTCCGGGAGCAGATTCGCCTCTAAAAGCCAGTACTCCTCGGGAATAAAGGCGCGGATTTCCTCCTCACGGTCAACCACAATTCGCAGCGCGGCGGATTGAACACGCCCGGCTGACAGGCCGTACTTTATTTTCTTCCAGATAAAAGGCGACAGCTCATAACCGACAAGCCGGTCAAGCACTCTCCGCGCCTGCTGCGCGTCCACCAGACCCATATCAAGCGCGCGCGGGTGCGTTATCGCGTCCAGCACAACCTTTTTGGTTATCTCGTTAAACGTAACGCGCTTTGCCTTTTCGTCCGACAGGCCGAGTAGCTCCTTTAGGTGCCACGAAATAGCCTCACCCTCGCGGTCCGGGTCAGTTGCGAGAAAGACTGTATTCGCGGATTTCGCGGCGGAGCGCAGTGAACCTATAAGCGCCTCGCGCCCCTTGACGGAGGTGTATGCCGGGGCGAAATTCCGCTCAATGTCAACGCCCATCGTGGACTTCGGCAAATCGCGCAAATGCCCCATAGATGCCGTGACCGTGTAACCGGGACCTAAGTATTTTTCAATCGTTTTCGCCTTTGCGGGCGACTCGACGATTACAAGATTTTCTGATTTTTTTGCCATTGTGTTGTAGTATGTTCCAATCGGTAATGTTTAATTCGTAAAAGTAAAGTGTACGGTCGGTGCGCCGTTTTGCGCCTAATTTTCCCGTGCTAAGCAGTAAACGCCAAAGCCCAGACTGACGGCAGCGCCCTCAATCTCGAGCATTGTTATTGTTTTTTGCAGAACGTCCGGCGCAAGTCCCGTGGTTTCCGCAATATGCTCAAAGTCCACGCCCTCTGCGCCGCCCTCCGCAATTACGCGAAGCACTGCCGCTTCATTTTCCGGCAGGGACGCGAGAATTTCCGTTATGTCAATAAGCTCCGGTTCGGGTTCGGGTTTTTCCGCCGCTTTCTTTTTCGGTGCAGACGCCGGGCTTTGCGCTTCGCCGTCATAATAATTCGGCGACTCGGGGGCTTTCAGCACTGCCTTTTTTATGTACAGCTCCGTAATGTCCTCGGCGGACAGCAATGGAATCGCGCCGTCGCGCAAGAGTAGGTTGCCGCCGCGTGCTGTCTTTGAGTCGATATTGTGCGGCAGAACAAACACGTCCCGCCCCTGTTCAAGTGCAAGCTCCGCCGTGATAAGCGCACCGCTCTTTTCAGGTGCTTCCATTATCGCGACACCCAGCGATAATCCCGATATTATGCGGTTTCTTTCCGGGAAATGCTGACCCTCCGGCAAAACACCGGGCGGGTACTCCGAGATAATCGTTCCGTTCTTGATAACGTCCGCAAAAAGTGCGCGGTTTTCCTTAGGATAAACAATGTCAACTCCGCATCCCAGAACGCCGACGCACGCGCCGTTTGCGCGAAGAGCGCCGATCGCCCCGTCAGAGTCAATGCCCTTGGCAAGCCCCGTTACAATAACAAACCCCGCTTTAGACAGCGCATAGCTGATGTCCTGCGTGCTTTTTGCCCCGTAGGCGGAGGACTTTCGCGTACCGACGACGGCAATGTGCGCCTCGTCGGACGTGGGCAGCGGCTTGCCGACGGCGTACAGCACAACCGGCGGGTCTGTGATTGCCCGCAGACTTTGCGGATACTCCGCGTCAGTCAGCGTGATTATGCGGATGTTCAGCGCGGCGGCGCGGTCTATTATCGCCTTTGCGTATGTAAAATCCTTGACAAGCAGACTTTCCCGCTCATTCGGCGTAAATACCGCCCTGTCGGAAAGCTCTTTTTCCGTGAGATAGTAAAGCTCCTCAGGTGAGCCGTAGCGAGACAGCAGTTCAACCTTTCGCAGCGGCGATATTTTGCTTTGCGCCGAAAGCCAAACCCAATATTTCAGCATCGGTTACTTACCTCCTGGTTTTTCGGAGAACATTTCATACAGAATAATCCCTGCAGCAACGGCGACATTCAGCGACTCCGCGCCGTAAATCGGGATTTTCACAAACTCATCGCACAGCTCTGTCATTTCCACCGTTAAGCCGCGCCCCTCCGCGCCGAACGCTGCGGAGTACCCGCCGCGCAGCAGCTCCGAATCGCGCGGCTGCTTTGCTTCCGAGTACAGCGCCGTTCCCGCAATGCGCAGACCCCGCGCTTTTGCGGCCGCAATCGCCGCGCAGTCTGTGTAAATGTATTCCGCCGAGAAAACCGTGCCCATAGAGGCGCGAATCGTCCTCGGGCTGAATATATCCGCACAGCCGGGCGTTAGGATAAACCGGTTCAGCCCAAACGCAACACCGGTGCGTATGATAGTACCGACATTGCCGGAATCCTGAATGCCGTCCAGTATGACATACCGCGTGGCAGGCGCAATTTGCGCCAGCGGCGCAGGGATTTTCCCGACAAACAGAACATCCCGCGCCGTTTTCAGCGGCGAGATATACTCCAAAAGCTCCGCCGTGACGACTGTCAGTTCGTACCCGGAATACTCCGGCAATTCTTCGAGCGTGACAATTTCCGCAAGCTCAATCCCGCGAGATACAGCCTCCTGCAGGCATTTTTCCCCGTCGGCGATAAACAGCCCCGTTTCGCGGCGATAAGCCGAGTCAGAGCAAAGGCGGCGCAAGTGCCGGATTTTTGGATTTTGCCGTGAGGTGATTGTCATTTAGGGGGGCTTACTGCCCCTGTATCGGCTTCATCGTCGGGAAAAACAGCACGTCCCGAATTGACGACGCTCCCGCGAGCAGCATTGCGCAGCGGTCCACTCCGCTGCCGATACCGCCTGTCGGCGGCATCCCGTATTCCAGCGCCTCCAGAAAGTCCTCGTCAAGCATTTCGGCTTCCTCGTCCCCGCGCTCACGGGCGCGAAGCTGTGCCTCGAACCTGCCGCGCTGGTCGATCGGGTCGTTAAGCTCGGAAAAACCGTTGCTCATCTCGCAGCCCGCGACAAAGCACTCAAACCGCTCGGTAACGCGCGCGTCGCCCGGCTTGCGCTTGGCTAAGGGCGACACCTCAACCGGGTATTCCGTAATAAATGTCGGCTGAACCAGCTGACCCTCAACCAAAACGTCAAAGCACTCGTACAGCAGCCGTCCCCAGGAGGGCTCCTGCGTCTTGTCAAGCACAACGCCCGCCGCCTTTGCCGCGGCAAGCGAGGATTCCGTGTCCGAAAACGCGGTAAAGTCAATACCTGCGTACTGCTTTACGGCGTCCGTCATTGTGATTGAGCGCCAGTTTTCGGGTGCAAGATCAATCTCATGTCCGAGCCACTCAATGGTGTATGTGCCGAGAATGCTCTTTGCGGCGGAGGACAGCAGCTCACGGAACTCGTCCATAATCACGTTGTAGTCCGCGTACGCCTGATACCATTCGACTGTTGTAAACTCCGGGTTGTGCTTTGTGTCCATACCCTCGTTGCGGAATATGCGCCCGACCTCGTACACACGCTCAATTCCGCCGACAATCAGCCGCTTCAGGTGCAGCTCCGTCGCTATACGCAGGTACATATCGATCCCCTGCGCGTTGTGGTGAGTTACAAACGGACGCGCGGAGGCTCCGCCCGAAATCGTGTTCAGTACAGGCGTATCAACCTCAAGAAACCCGCGCGAATCGAGAAACGCACGCAGGTGCGACACGTATTTTGAGCGAATCTCAAATACGCGCCGTGAGTCCTCGTCCATAATCAGGTCAAGGTACCGCTTGCGGTATTTTGTCTCAACGTCAGTCAGACCGTGGTGCTTTTCGGGGAGCGGACGCAGTGATTTTGAAAGCAGGGTAACGGTTTTTGCGTGGACAGAAATCTCGCCCATCTTCGTCTTAAACACAAAGCCGGAAAATCCCGCAAAGTCGCCGATATCCCATTTCTTAAAGCCGTCAAACGCCTCTTCTCCGACATCGTCGCGCCGGACGTAAATCTGAATACGTCCGCGGTCGTCCGCAATATCGGCAAAAATCGCCTTGCCCATTCCGCGTTTTGCCATAATGCGCCCGCAGACTGAAACGTCGCTGTTTTCCAGCGCGTCAAAATCCGCCTTAACCTGCGCCGAAAAATGCGTACGCGCAAAGGTTGTGATTTCATACGGGTTCTGCCCCGCGTCCTGCAATGCCGTGAGCTTGTCGCGGCGAATCTGCAAAAGCTCAGATAACGGCTGTGTGTTTTCTGTTGTTGTTTGTTCGGGTGTGGTCATTATTATCCCTGTAGACACGCCGCAGGGCGCAAAGGCTTGTGCGGCACGTAAATATTGTAAGCTGTAATCTTAGTGTGAGCTAATTTTGCTTATGCTCAATTTTCTTAATTTTTGCAACGGTCTTGCCGCCCGGCGCTTCATACTCCGCCGATTCTCCGACAACCTTGCCGATAAGCGCACGCCCGAGCGGCGACACGTCTGAGATTTTGCACTCAAACGGATTCGCATCAAGGGAGTTTACAATTGTGTAAACCGCAGTCGCTTTGCCGATCTCAACCGTTACGGTTGAGCCGAGGGTGCACTCACCCTCCTTGTGCTGATACTCGACGATTACCGCGTTTGAGATAAGATCCTCAAGGTCGCGGCGGCGCGTCTCAAGCTGCGCCTGCTCCTCCCGCGCCGCCTTGTACTCGCTGTTTTCTGAAAGGTCGCCGTAGCTGCGCGCCTCACCGAGAGCCTCAAGCACCTTGGGCAGCTCCTCTGTTTCAAGGGTGAACAGCGCCTCTTTAAGGCGGGTACGTCCTGATTCGGTCATTTTATAGCGCTCTGCGCGCGGGTCAAACTGCTGAGCTTTTGATTTTGCCATATTTTTGTGTGTTCTCCGAGATGAAATGATGATATAGTAATTTATTTGAAGCAAGCTTCAGTCTGCGCTGTGGCACTGGTAAGCTGTGCGGCAGCTTTTGTCCGCCTCTAACCGCGCGAACAGCGGCTGTGACGTCGTGGTTATCAGTTTAATTGAGGTGCAAAGGACTTTATCGGCAGTGCTTTCGCGTTTTGCCGAAAATGCGCCGCCTCAAACGTGCGCAAGCTATTTTACACCACTGCGGCGCTCCTGTCAAGTGCGGCGACGCTGCAAGCTGTCGCACAAGTCCGACAAAAATGCGTCTTTTCCGAGGTTTTCCGTGATAAGAAGCGCAAGCTCGCGGAATTCTGCGTCTGCCAGCTCCTGCGCTTTTTCAAGACCAAACACTGTTACAAAGTTGAGCTTGCCACGCTCACCGTCTGTGCCCGCGTTTTTGCCGAGCGTTTTTTCATCACCGACCGCGTTCAAAATATCGTCCTGTATCTGAAACGCCATTCCGAGCCGGTAGCCGAAAGCCCGCGCCGCTTCCTCCGTAAGCTCGTCAAAATCAGGTGTCGCCGCGATTGCTCCGAGCTGACACGCGACGGAAAACAGCTCGCAGGTCTTGAGCGTTGCAACAACGTCCGGCGGAAAAGTACGTTCGCCGCCACTCTCGTTGGAAAGATCCATATATTGCCCAACGCAAACGCGCGAGGCCGCCTCGGCAAGCGCAGAAACTGCACGGCGTGTCTGCCCCGCCGTCATGCTTTCGGCAGAGGCGGCAAGTGCAAAGCTCTCCGCCTGAAGCGCGTCCCCCGCAAGGATTGCCTGCCACTCGCCGAAAGCGACGTGACATGTCGGTTTGCCGCGTCGCAGCGTGTCGTTATCCATCGCGGGCAGGTCATCGTGAACAAGGGTGTAGGTGTGCAGCGCTTCAATCGCAAGCGCGTACGGCATTGCATCCTCTGCTCCCGCGCCGAAATGCTCCGCAAACGCCAGAACAAGCGCAGGGCGTATGCGTTTGCCCCCCGCAAGCAGACTGTACCGCATAGGCTCGCGCAAGCCGTGTTCGTCCTCCGGAAACGCGGTGCGGGCAGCATTTTCAACAGCCGAAACATACCGCGCCATACGTTCTGAGAACGCATTTTCCTCGCGCTTCAAGGTTAGCCCTCCAGGTCCGGGAACGGTGTTTCGACAGGCCCCCCGTCCGCACCCTTTGACAGGCGCACGACGGTTTGCTCCGCTTTTTGAAGCGTCTCCTGCGCCTGACGAATGAGCTTTGTGCCCTCCTCAAAGAGCTTGAGCGATTCATCAAGGCTTGCGCCGGAGTCCAGTGCGCGGACAATTTCTTCAATGCGGGCGAGCTGCTGCTCGAAGGATAATGTTGGTTTTTTTGCCGGGGGCATAGTTTAACCTCTTGGTTTTTTTGTCTTGGTGAGGGGATTGAAAATGGGCGGTTTACGCTTAGGCGGGGCTTAGTGTTTGACTTAGGTGCGTGCAGCTGTGCGCCGGGGGGCGGGGTTTGTTGTTTGACTTGGGTGCGTACAACTGTTTGCCGCAGGTTGCGGCATTTGTAATTGCGGCGAAGCTGCGCCTCGCCGCGCTGCTGAGCGCCTGCGCGGCGGGCGGTTCCTTTCTTGTCTTGGCAAGAAAGGAACCAAAGAAGCCGCTTTTGGGCTTAGGCGGGTAGCGTTGCGGCAATTGTACGTGTCCGCACGTCCGAACCCTGACAGAAC
>JAISLF010000037.1 GCA_031260605.1 Oscillospiraceae bacterium | reverse complement strand
AGATTGCTTCTTCTAAAGAAGTCGCCCCTTTTTGGTTACTTTTTCCGGCGAAGCGGAAAAAGTAACCGCCCGCCGCGCAGGCGTGAAGCAGCGCGAAGCTGCCAAGCTTCGCCCCAATTTCAAACACAGCACCCTGCGCCGCAGGTCTACGGTTGCACCCGAGTAAACGCAGAACCTAAACGGCGAATCTCCAAAACAGCGGGCGACCGGGACGGTCGCCCCTACGATGTTCCCCACGAAAATTCCGCCCCACGACGGCGGGCGGCAGATTGCCGCCCCTGCACCTGACAAAAAATCCGGCGTCACCCGCGACAAGGGACGATGAGGGCAGCATCCCCTACAAAAGGTTAAGCCCTGAAAAAAGCAAAAATCCAACCAAACCCCGCACTCTGCGCCAAAGGTCTACAGTTACGCCCAAATTGAAGCAAAACAAAAAAGCAGCCCCGCAGAAACAAAATTTCTGCGGGGCTGTTCATCTTATCAAATTATTACTGCGCTCAGCTCTGCGCCTCATCAAACACAATCGTCAGCGTAATCTCTCTTCCCTGCCTGTTGATTACGATTTTCGTCGAATCTCCTGCCTGGAATTTTTTCTTTGCGGCAATAAGCGTTTCACTGCTTGTTACCGGCGCGTCTCCGAGCTGCGTGATAATATCGCCCTGCTGTATGCCGGCTTTTTCTGCGGCAGAACCGGAGTTAATCTTGTTTACAAACGCGCCCTCGACCATATTATAGTACAGCGCCGCCTGTTTATCGACCGTCGTCGCCTCAATTCCGAGGCTTGCCTTTCCGGTTACATGACCCTTTGTAATAAGCTCGTTTGTTATTGCCATAGCGTCGTTAATCGGGATTGCAAAGCCGAGTCCCTCAACGCCCGTTTCCTTGTATTTTGCCGAAACAATACCGACGACGTCTCCGCGGCTGTTGAATATCGGGCCGCCCGAGTTGCCTGAATTGACGGCGGCGGAGGTCTGGAACATATTAATCGTTATGTCGCTTGAAATCGTAATCTGGCGGTTGAGCGCGGAGACGATTCCCTCGGTCATTGTATAGTTGAGCATTTGCGGATTGCCGACGACATAAACCTGATTGCCGACGGTAAGCAAATCCGAATTTCCGATTGACGCAAACGGCAGACCCTTTGCCTCAATCTTCAGCACCGCAACGTCATTGTCCTTTTCATACCCGACAATTTTTGCCGTGTACTCCGAGCCGTCGTTCATTGTAACGACAACCTCGCTGTCGTTCTGCGACGCGTTTTCAATAACGTGGTAATTGGTCAGAATATACCCGTCCTCTGAGATGATAAAGCCGGAGCCGTAAACCGTGCCCTGCTCTGTGCCCCAGTACGTCGTCGAGGTCAGCTCGCTGGATACCGACACAACGAATTTGCACGCGTTCTCGTAAATTTCCTCAGGTGTTATCCCGGTACCGTCAGCCTTAGGCGTTGTTATGGTAACCGGCGTTTCTGCCGGAAGCGGCGTCGGCGTATCCAGCGGCGTTTGCGACGGAATTGCCGGCGGCAGCTCTGAGACTGCGCTTGTCGGGAAAACATCTATATATCCCTCGCGCTCCGCCCATATAAGTCCGTATGTGCCGAAGGATGAAAGAATCACGCACACAATGATAACCGCAACCGTACGGAAAAATCCGAACTTCGGGCGTCTTCCGTTGTTGTTGCCGCCATTGCCGCCGCTGCCGCCGTAATTTACCGGCTCACGCGGAGGCGGTGCCGGCGGTGTGTTCGGCTGGGCAAAATAGCTGCGGTTCGTGCCTGTTGAATAAGGCGTAAACTGGCGCTGCGGCACACCTGCTCCCTGCGTGTAGGGCGCGCTGTATTCCTCAGGCTCAGGTGTCTTTTCCGGAGCTTCCGCTACAAAAGGCGCAGCAACCGGCGGTTCTTCGGCAGCCGCGTTCTGCGGGCTGTACACACTTGCAGTGTCGCGGAACGCGCCGGTGTAGTCCACCGTCTTGCGCTCCGGTATCGCGCTTGCCGGGATGTCCGGAATTACGCGGACAATCGGCTCATCCGGAAAACCGCCGTCGCCCGTCCCGGACAAAGCGGCGCTGTCCCACGGCGCGGGATTTCCGTATAGCTGCTCTGCTGCGCCGTATACAGGCGGCTCGCCGTCCTGCGTCGGCTCTGCAGGTTCCAGCTCCGCCCGGTAAGCAGAGTACGCCGACACATCCGGCAAAGGCGGATATTCGGTTTGCGGCACACTATCCGGCTCTTGCGGCGGTGTGTTTGTGTTTTCTGAGCCGTTCAGGCTCTCATATTCGTCGTAGAAATCGAAGCTGCTCATTGAGTTACTCCATTTTTTTGTTAAAGGGCGGCAAAGGCGTTCCTTTATTGATTATTCGGATTATATCAAGCCTTTATGTCGAAAAAATGAACAAGAGAATAAGAAACAATAAACTTTGGGGTGGCGTTTGGCAAGTGAGAGTGTGAATCGGGTGATTTGGCGGGGCAGAAACGGCTGTTTTTATTTTTGGCAGCTGCGGGCGGGTTTATGCGGGGGCAGGGTGATTTTCTCCTACCGCTTGCACGGACTTGTTTATGCAATTGCCGGCGGGACTTTCGGCGGGTGTAGGGGAGACCGTCCTCGGTCGCCCGCTGTTTGGTTTGGCTTTTTATTCTGGTGCAAGCGTTGACCTGCGGCGCAGGGTGCCGGGTTTGGCTGGATTTTTGCTTTTTTTAGGGCTTTGCATTTGTAGGGGACGATGCCCTCATCGTCCCTTGTGGCGGGTGCCGCCGGATTTTTTGTCGGGCGTAGGGGCGACAATCTGCCGCCCGGGGTTTGCTTCGCCGCTTTGTTTTGCTTTTGCTTGGGTGCAACCGCAGAGCTTCGGCGCAGGGTGCGGTGTTTGTAATTGGGGCGAAGCTTGGCAGCTTCGCGCTGCAGAGCGCCTGCGCGGCGGGCGGTTACTTTTTCCGCTTCGCCGGAAAAAGTAACCAAAAAGGGGCGA
>JAISLF010000055.1 GCA_031260605.1 Oscillospiraceae bacterium | reverse complement strand
GGTGGCAGCGCAGAGGTGCCGCTACGCGCGGCGGCGGTTACTTTTTTCCGCTTCGCCGGAAAAAAGTAACCAAAAAAGGGGCGACTTCTTTAGAAGAAGCAATCTTTTTTATGCCGGGCGGGGTTATGCTGCAAGTAGGTGCGTCCCCACACCGCGACAGGCGCGGAGTGCCGTCCGAACGCCATAGCACCGCCGCACACAGGGGCGAAGCTTGTTCGAGGCTAAAGACTTAGGTAAGGTTGTAAGTTGCCGCGAGGTGCGGCGGGGGTGGCAACCGGAAGGATGGTGCACGGACGATTGCTGCCGCACATTGTGCGGCAATGCGGTGTGTGTCCCGGCGCGGCGAGCGTTGTTGTGGCGGTGGGTAAACCTTGCGGTTCAAGGCAATGCCCCGTAACCATGATAATCACCGTAGGGGACGGCGTCCTCGACGTCCCTTGTTGGGTTTGCCGCTGCATGTTGCGACAAACCACTGCGCCCTACTATGTGGGTGCGGTTGGGGGCGTCCGTCTACCTCCGCGCGTTGCGCGTCGTGACACGCGGATTTGGGTATTGCCGCAACAATGCAGGACACACACTCGCCTTACGCAAAACCACACTGGAGACCACCGCGGAACGCGGTGGTCAGTCCGCACACCTCGTGGTAACAGGCGACGCACCTACTTGTCACACAACACAGCGCAGGCGCGGTGCGGCAAACCACAGTCAAGTCCGGTTGGCACCCGACGGCAGTTCGCGGTAACATTAAGCCTTGCCCGAGTCGTCCCACCCCGCGACAGGCTTCGCCCCTGCGTGCGGCGCAGCGGAAGCGTTCGCCGCGACCACCGCAATACGTCGCGGGGAAAGGCACAGTCCCAATTGCTACCACGGCAGTTCCCGTATAAAAAAAAGATTGCTTCTTCTAAAGAAGTCGCCCCTTTTTGGTTACTTTTTCCGGCGAAGCGGAAAAAGTAACCGCCCGCCGCGTAGGCGCTCTGCAGTGCGAAGCTGCCAAGCTTCGCCGCAATTACCCCCCCCACCCTGCGCCGCAGAAAACACGCTTGCACCCGAGTAAAAGCAGAACAGAGTGGCGAAGCAAACCTCGGGCGACCATCCCGGTCGCCCCTACGCCTGCCGAAAGTCCCTGCGCAACCGCGACAGGGGACGCTGAGGGTAGCGTCCCCTACAAAACGCAAAGCCCTTAAAAAGACAAAAATCCAGCAAACCACGCACCCAGCGCCGCAACCCCACGCCTACACCCAAGTAAAAGCAAAACAAAGCGGCGAAGCAAACACACGGGCGGCAGGCTGCCGCCCCTACCTCCAACCCAAATAAAGCAGAGAGGCGAGACGCAGCTTCGCCTAAATTACAAACACCGCACCCTCCGGCGCAGGAAAAAGCTTGCACCGATGTTATCGCCCCTACCAAAAAACAAAAAGAAATTCCCTCTTGACAAACCCCCGCATACCTGATATTATAATCAATATTCGACAGTTTCGGAGAAGCGGGTGCAATTCCTGCGCTATCCCAGTAACCGTGAAGCCCGGGCTATATGCCTCGGGATAAGCCGGGTCGCCTTTTCTGCCGATTGTAACCAAGGCTTTGCTACGGACGGAGTAAGGGTACACAGTGTTTATTGTGTCTTTTATCCCTGTGCAGCAAGCCGCAGGGATTTTTATTTTTTAGGAGTGCATTAAATGCGCAAAATTTTAACATTGCTGCTTGCTGCCGCGCTGGTTGTGACGCTGTTTGCAGGCTGCAAAAAGACAACACCGCCCGCAGACACCAAAATCAGCCTGACAGACCCGCTCGGAACCGTGATTAGCCTTGACAAGCCCGCCGAAAAGGTTGTCGCACTGACAGCATCAGACGCAGAGATCGTTTACGCGCTCGGCGCTGGCGCAAGCCTTGTTGGACGCGGCGAATACTGCGACTATCCCGCCGAGATTTTCGAGGTTCAGGTTGTAAACTCGGGAAACGAAACAAATGTCGAGCAGATTATTTCCCTGAAGCCGGAGCTTGTTCTGATGAACACAATGGCGCAGTCCGCAGAGCAGTCAGACCAGCTGCGCGCGGCGGGAATTCAGGTTTACACCTCCAACGCCAGAACGATTGAAGAAACCTATGCGGTTATCGGACAAATCGGAACGCTTCTTGGTAAGACCGCAGAGGCTGCCGCTGTTGTAGACGGTATGAAGGCCGATTTTGCTGAGCTTTCTAAAAACAAGCTTTCGGGTTCAATCTACTTTGAGGTTTCACCGCTTGAGTGGGGTCTTTGGACAGCCGGCAGCGAGACGTTTATGCAGGAGGTCGCCGATCTGATCGGACTGACAAATGTGTTTGCCGATGTTACAGACTATGCCGAGGTGAGCGAGGAGCAGGTTCTTGCCCGCAATCCGGACTATATCCTGACAGTCGGAATGTACTTCGGCGAGGGCTTAAAGCCCGACGAGGAGATTTACTCACGCACAAACTGGCAGGAAGTCAGCGCTGTGAAAAACAAGGGAATCGCAAATGTTGACGATAACTCCCTGTCGCGTCCCGGCCCGCGCCTTGCGCAGGGCGCAAAGGCTCTTTATGACTTCATAAAGAATGCCGCAAAGTAGCAATAAAATAAAAAAAGAGGGTTTTTTGCCGCTGACATACCTGCTGTTTGCCGTTGCAACGCTCGTTACCTTCGGGCTTTGCCTCGGTCTCGGCAGCGTTATGGTGCCGATTTCGGAGTGGCGAACCTCTCAGATAATCTTTGGCGTTCGGCTGCCCCGCGTTATATGCGCGGGGCTTGTCGGCGCGTCGCTGTCCATTTCCGGCGCGGCAATGCAGGGACTGCTGAAAAACCCACTGGCTGACGGAACGACGCTCGGTGTGTCCGCGGGCGCATCGGTCGGTGCTGTGGCGGCAATCGCGCTTGGCATAACAATACCGGGTCTGCCCTTTGCGGGGACTACGATTTTTGCTTCGCTATTCGCGTTTTTGTCCCTTGCCGTTATTCTCGCGCTGTCTTACCGGCTTGACCGCGGTCTTTCGACCGACACAATAATCCTTATCGGCGTTATTTTCTCAATGTTCGCCGCAAGTATTACTTCAGTACTTATAACTTACGCAGGGGAAAAGGCAAAAAACATCGTCCACTGGACACTCGGCTCGCTTGCGTCTCAAAGCTACGCGAATATGTGGCTTCTGCTCGTGACGGGGGCGGTGTTCGGCGGAATTTTACTACTGCACGCAAAGGAACTGAATGCCTTTGCCGTCGGAGAAGAAAACGCGCGGAATGTCGGCGTGTCTGTTTGGCGCGTTAAGCTGACCGTGCTTATTGCGGTCAGCATACAAATCGGAGTTTGCGTGTCCGTGTCGGGCAGTATCGGCTTTGTCGGGCTTGTTGTGCCGCATATGGTGCGAATGATAACGGGTCCTAACCACAAGCGGCTTATGCCGGGCGCGATTTTCGGCGGCGCGATTTTTCTTATGCTGTGCGACCTTGCGGCGCGGACGCTGTTTTCACCGCGCGAGCTGCCGATAGGCGTTGTCACAAGCCTTGTAGGCGCAGTTTTGTTCATACGCATTTTCTTTGCAAAGCGTACAGTTAAGTAAGCGCGGGTAATATCATATACACAATGCTTAAAGCTGAAAACATAAAAGTTGAATACTTCGGCCGCGCGATTGCAGACAGCGTTTCGTTCGAGGCAGCGCCGGGTGAGCGCATTATGATTGTCGGGCCGAACGGAGCCGGCAAGTCTACAGTCGTGCGCGCGATAACGGGCGCGGTGCCGTACTCCGGAAAAATCACGCTCGGCGAACAGGATTTGCGCAAAATGAAAGCTGTGCAGACTGCAAGAAAGATAGGCGTTCTGACGCAGAACAATTTTGTCGGATATGCGTTTTCCGTCGAGGAGGTCGTTCGTCTCGGACGGTACGCCTACAGGGACACAAACAGCCTTGCGGTGGACGAAGCGCTTGCGCGTGTCGGACTGTCAGATATTCGCGGGCAGTCTGTACTCACGCTCTCGGGCGGGGAGCTTCAGCGCACATTTTTGGCGCAGGTTTTTGCGCAGAATCCTGAAATTCTGATTCTGGACGAGCCGACAAACCACCTCGACATAACATACCAAAAACGCATATTTGAGCTGCTGGATGAGTGGCTTGAGATACCCGGCAAAACTCTGATTGCAGTCGTGCATGACCTGTCTCTTGCCAAAATCTACGGCACGCGCGTGCTGCTGATGAACAACGGCAAAATCGTTGCGGACGGCAAGCCTGAAGAGGCGCTGTCGCCGGAAAACCTGACCGCCGTCTATGGTATGGACGTCGGCGAGTATATGAAAACGCTGCTTGGCGTTTGGTAAGGAGCGGTAATGGCGGCAAAAGCAATTATGGTGCAGGGCACAATGTCAAATGCGGGAAAAAGCCTGCTTGTTGCGGCGCTCTGCCGCATTTTTCGTCAGGACGGGTATAAAGTCGCGCCGTTTAAGTCGCAGAATATGGCGCTGAACTCCTTTGTCACGGCAGACGGACTCGAAATGGGGCGCGCGCAGGTTACGCAGGCGGAGGCGGCTGGTGTCGCGCCCGATGTGCGGATGAATCCGATACTGCTGAAGCCGGAGCATGACAGCGGTTCGCAGGTAGTGCTGCACGGCGAGGTGCTGGACACAATAACCGCGAAGAATTACTATGAGATGAAGGAAAAGCTCCGTCCGGAGGTCGAAAAGGCGTACAGCTCGCTTGCCTCGGAGTATGACATAATTGTAATTGAGGGCGCAGGCTCCGCCGCCGAGCTGAACCTTGCCGAGGACGATTTTGTAAATATGGGTATGGCGAAAATCGCGAAAGCACCCGTCATTATTGTCGGCGATATTGACCGAGGCGGCATATTTGCGCAGCTAATCGGGACAGTAAAACTCCTGCCGACAGACGAGGCGGATATGATAAAGGCGCTTGTCGTAAACAAATTTCGCGGAGACATTTCGCTGTTTTCAGACGGCGTGCGGATTTTGGAGGAGCGCTCTGAAAAGCCCGTTGCGGGCGTTGTGCCGTACCTTGATGTTGACATTGACGATGAAGACTCGGTGGCAGAGCGTTTGGCGCGCAAAAAACACGATACCGTGCTTGACATTGCGGTTATTTTCCTGCCGCACATCAGCAATTTCACGGATTTCGCCGCGCTTGAGGCGACGCCGGGCGTCGGCGTGCGCTACGTCAAGGAAAGCTACAGGCTCGGCGACCCCGATCTTGTGATAATCCCCGGCTCAAAAAGCACAATTTTTGACCTGCTGCGCCTGCGCGAATCCGGAATGGAAGCCGAAATCAAGAAGCTTGCCGCGCGGGGTACGCCGGTAATCGGGATTTGCGGCGGGTACCAAATGCTCGGCGAACGCATAACAGACAGTGAGGGTGCGGAGGGCGGCGGAGAGCTTGTCGGTATGGGCCTGCTGCCCATCGTAACAGAGTTCGCGGCCGAAAAACGCCGCACGCTTATCACGGCAAAGGCACTGCCGGTCGGCGGGGTTTTTGCCCCGCTCACAGGCGCACAAATCACAGGCTATGAGATACATATGGGGCGCTCGGAGCTAAAGGAAGGCTCTAAGCCGCTGATACAGCTCGGCGGCGGCGCGTACGACGGCGCACAGTCCGGCAGCGTCTACGGAACATATCTGCACGGCTTTTTTGACAGCGGCGCGGTGCGTGACGCAATCCTCGGTGCGCTTTGCAAAAAGCGCGGAGTCAACCTGACAGACGGCGCGTTTGATTTTGCGCAGTACAAGGAGCGGCAGTATGACCTGCTGGCGCAGGGTGTGCGCGACGCGCTGGATATGGATCTGATTTACAGGATTTTGGACGAGGGCGTGTGAGCGGTTGGGTAGGGGATAACAGAATTACGAAAAAAGAAGCCGGACGGTTTGGTGCCGTCCGGTTTCTTTTATTTGCAAGGTGTGTCACCCCGCAAAAAACTCCGTGTTTCCCTCAACCGCCGCCCTTGCGTCCGCAAACCCAAGCTCATACAGTGCGGATAGCTTGCCCTTGTCGCGCTCAAGCCGTCCGAGGTGAACCTCCTCCTGCGGATGAATGATTACCGCGCGTCCTGCTGCCGCCTCGGCTTCCGCCAAATTAAGCGACGCGTTATACGCGGTGTGGCGCGTCTTAGCCGCAGCGACAAACTCCGGATATTTTCCGTACCGCATACGTATCAGCTTGTACTGTGACGACGGCTCTTTGCGGTAGCCGTTATGGCGTGTCAGCACCAGAACATTTCTTTGGTTGCCGTCTGCAATTGACCTTGCAAGCGGGATAGAGTCAGACATTCCGCCGTCAAGATACTTCTTGCCGCCGAGTTTAACTGTGCGCGCAAGCAGCGGCAGTGAAGCCGAAGCCTGCACCCAAATCATATCCTGCCTCAGGTCGCCGAGCGGGATATATTCAGGAAGCCCGGTTTCGATGTTCGTAACAACAGAATAGAGCGTCTGCGGGCTATCTGCAAACGCGTCGTAGTCAAACGGCAGCAGCCTGTCCGGCACATCGTGATACACAAACTGCGAGCCGAAAAAATCGCCTGTCGTAATTAGGTTATACACGCTTGCGTACTGCCGGGTGCCCGCATAGTCCATAACGGTTGCGCGGGCGCGTCCGCGCTGCTCGGAAACGAAGCTGCAGGCATGACAAACGCCTGCGGATACGCCGTAGATTGCGGGAAACGTCAGCCCCGCGTCAAGAAAAAAGTCCAGTACTCCGGCGGTGTAAATGCCGCGCATTCCGCCGCCCTCTAATATAAGCCCTGCTGTTGTCATAGTGTGTCCCGATGGTGCAATTTTGTTTGGTCAAGGATATGCAATTAACCTCACGTCTCGTCCTCTTGCTCGTCGCGGTCCGTTATCCCGAGGTCGTTGTGCAGCATTGCCCCGGGGAGTATTGCGTATTTGCCGTATTTTGTGCGTATCTCGTCGGCTGCCTTTGCAAGGCTTTCCGCTTTTTTTGAGTCGCCCTCAGGCTCCCCGAATAAGGACAGCTGCTCCGCTGCTGTGTCCGCCGGAACAAGGTTCTGCGCCGTTACGCCAATCAGCCGTATAGGCTTTCCTATTTGCCAGTTTGCCTGAATCAGCTCCATTGCAACATCAATCAGCTCGGACGCGAGAAACGTCGGGTGCGCAATGGTTTTCTGCCGCTGTATTGAGCGCAGAGAGGTGTCCTTTATCGTCACCTGGACGGTTGTGCACCGCAAGCCCGCACGCCGCAGCCGCCGCGCAACAGAATGGCACAGCGCGAGAACGCCTGTGTGAATTTCGTCCCGCGTGACAAGGTCGCGTACAAACGTCAGCCCGTTGCCGACGGATTTGACCTGCTCCGCTTCGTCTGTTCGCTTTACGGCGCCGCTCTCCTTGCCGGCGGCGTAGATATGCAGCTGGTCGCCCATTTTGCCGAAGGTTTGCCGTAGAAACAGCCTGTCAGCCTGCGCAAGCTCGCCGATTGTCGTAATTCCGAGCTTTTTCAGCGCCGCCGCCGTATTTCTGCCAACTAAAAACAACTCCGTAACAGGCAGCGGCCAGACGGTTTGCCTATAATCCTCGCGCGTTATGACGAAAATACCGTTTGGCTTGTTGCGGTCTGAGCCGAGCTTTGCAAAAATCCTGTTCCAGCTTATGCCGATTGAAATTGTAATTCCGATTTCGCGCTCAATTCTCTGCTGAATGTCCCGCGCAAGGCGAACCGGGTCGCCGCCGAAGCCGTGCAGACAGCCTGTCACGTCTAAAAAGCTCTCGTCTATGCCGAGGCGCTCAACAAGGTCTGTGTACTGCTCGTAAATCGCGTTTACGCGGTCACAAAACTCGCCGTAGGCGTGCCGGCGCGGCGGAACAAGCACAAGCTCCGGGCATTTTTGCCGTGCTGCCCAAACAGTTTCCGCCGTTTTTATGCCAAAGCCCTTTGCTATCTGATTTTTCGCAAGGATAATGCCGCGCCGGGATTTCGGGTCACCGGCAACAGCCATCGGCACTGTCTTGTATTCGGGGTGAAAGGTCTGCTCAACGCTCGCGAAAAAGCAGTCACAGTCACAATGGAGAATAATACGGTTTTTCATATGTATTCACGCGCAATCACGCGGAAAGCAGCAGCAGCTCAAATCACGACGCGGGCTTATCCTGAACCGCAATCAGCGCAATCATAACAAGCTTAGTGTACTCTTCCTTGCCTGCCGCGTTCAAATGCACCTTGTCGCCGGAAAGCAGCGAGTAATCAGAACCCGCCAGTGCGTTCCAGTCGGCAATCTCAACGAACGGATATACTGCGGTAAGTCCGCGCTCAAATTCCGAAAAGGGCGGCGTGTGCTTATCGTTGCCGGAGCCGTTCTTGCAAAAGGGCGTTACCAGAACAACGCGGTAGCCCTTGCCGTCGAGCGACTGCAGAAATGCCTCAAGCTCCTCCTCCGCGTCGTAATTGTAGTTTGTGCCGAGTGCGATGACAATATTTTTCTTTGCCGTACTTTTTTTAACGGCTTCCGTCAAAATAGACATCCCGGCTTTCATCCCGCGGGAAACCTTTGCGTCGAACTGCAAATCCGCAAATGCGGTTTTCATCTTTGCCTCTGCGCCGAGCATAACAGAGTCTCCGATAACGGTCACTCCGCCTGGCAGCGCAAGATTCGCGTCTGTTTTAACGTCAAACTCGGGCTTTTTTTCCTGCGGTATGCCGCTGATAATTTCCGCGCCGACAGCCCAGGAAATTGCCTCAAGCGCGTACGCCGACACGCTGTCTGCGTCGTCAAAGCCGGAGAGGTCGCCGAAGTCGGTTGCGACGGCGCCTTTATGCTGCGCGTAGCGGTACAGCATAACGGCAAGCTGCTCACGCGTGATTGCGTCGCCCGAACCGAAAAGACCGCCTCCCTTTCCTGCCGCAATGCCGCTGTCTGCCGCCCAGATTACCGCCTTTGAATACCACGCGTCCGGCGCAACGTCCGCAAAGCGTTCGTCATTTTCCGCGTCAGGTGCGCCGGATATGCGCCAGAGAATCGTCGCCGTCATTGCGCGTGTCAGCGTTTCATTCGGCGCAAAGCCGCTGCCGGTGCCGCTCATAACGCCGGCTCGCGTTGCGTATTCAACGGCAAAGAAAAACCAGTCATCCGGCTTGACGTCCGGAAACTCCGCCGGAATGGTTTCGTCGGGAGCGGGCAGCTCAAGTACATTCTGCAAAAAGCGAGTGAACATTGCCGCAGCCTCGGCGCGTGTTGTGTTCGCCTGCGGTGCGATAATTATGACTGTTTCAGCGGCTCCTGCCGCTCCCGGCAGTGCCGAAAACATCGTCACTGCCATTGCAAAAGTAAGCAGCAGGCTTGTTATTTTGCCGCTCGTCGTTTTTTTTCTGCGCATTATTTCCTCTAATCTAAGGACAGGCTCGTTCTTCCGATAATGTCGTCCTGCAGGGCGTGGTTCAGCTCCACAAAATAGGCGGAATATCCGGCGACGCGCACGAGCAGGTCGCTGTATTCCTCCGGGTTTTTCTGTGCGGCAAGCAGTGTTTCCTGATTTGCCACGGTGAACTGGCTGTGCATTCCCTTGCGGTGCAGATATTCGTCCATGAGCGCAATAAAGCTGTCGCGCCCTGTCTGACCGACGAGAGAGCCGGGCGAGAACTTCCAGTTGAGCAGCGTTCCGTTTGTCGCGCGGGCGTGATCGAGCTTTGTGACCGAGCGGCAGATTGCAAGCGGACCTGAAACGTCGTGCGAGCAGCATTTGGTGTGGACAGCGCCCATGCAGTCAGAAACAGGCTCGTACGACTTGCGCCCCTCAACGGAGGCCCACTGATTCTGTCCGTGGGCGACATTTACCGTAACGGAATACGCTCCCGGCTGATAAATTCCGCCGCGCGCGTTGGGCTTATGCTCAATGTGTTTGCACCACGTGTCCATTGCGAACTTGGTGAGCAAATCGGCATAGTCGTCATCGTTGCCGTAGTGGTGAACGCGGTCTGAGTTGACGTATGCATACAGATCCTCGTGACCGACCCAGTCCGCCTTGACTGCGGCAAGCAGCTCAGCGCCGGAAACGCGCTTTTCGTCAAACACAAGCTGCTTTATTGTGGAAAGGCCGTCTCCCGCCGTGCCGATACCGACTCCCTGCGGTCCCGTGAAGTTATATTTAGTGCCGCCGCGCGTTACGTCAACGCCGTTTTCTACGCAGTCCGCCATTAGTGTGGACAAGAGAGGCAGGGGATAAAGCTCCTGGTGCGCGATGTCAACCGCGTTCAGCAGCGCAATCTGGCGGTCGCACCAATATTCCATCTGCTTGTCATAAGCGTCCAGCACCTGCTGAAAATCTGTGAAGTCAGCTAAGCTGCCGGTTGCAAGACCGAGCCTGTCGCCGACGCCCGCGCATTTTGCGTAGCGCGGACATTCTGCGGAGCAGTTGTAGCAGCGCCCGTCGTTTATCGCAAGCTCAAGTATACGCGCGATGTTCATATGTCCGCAGTCCTTCCAGCCGTAAGCCCTACCTGCCGGGTCAGGCTCAACGCAGCCGACGACCTGATAGTCCCGCGCGTCCGCCAGCTCGACATTCGAGGTCAGCATAGACGGAATCGCAACGTCGTCATTGAAAATCTTTGGCTCGCCCGTTCCCATACGGATAACGTTTGCTGTTTTGACCTTTAGCTCCCAGGGCGTGTTCGAGTGCATACGCACGGCAAGCCACGGGCAGGGGATACGCACATGGGCGTGCGCGTCAAGACACATAAAGGTTAGGTCGTTCGTACCGTCTGTGCCGTCCTTTTTAACGCCGCCGACGGTTAACGACGGACCGCCGATACCGCCGTTGCCGAAGGTCTTGATAAGAATATGATTGCGCAGCTTATTTAATTCCCACACCTTTATAAAGAAGCACTCGATTAGCTCCTGAACCTGCTCGCGCGTCGTGGTGCCCAACTGTATGTCGCGCTCGTAGAACGGATACAGGTACTGGTCGAAGCGTCCGTAGGAAATTGAGTGTCCGTTGCACTCCATAAGCACGAAGTCCGTCGCGAATGTCATAAGCTGCAGCGCCTCGCGGAAGGTGCGCGGCGGATTTTCCGCAATCCAGGCGCAGGTTTCCGCAATTTCAAGCAGCTCTGCCGCGCGTTTTTCGTCGCGTTCTTCTGCCGCCATATTCTTTGCAAAGTCAACATAGCGCAGAATGTGCGCCGAGCAGGCGGCGTTTGAGATTTTTGCCGACTCGTAGAACACGCGCTTGATTGTGTCCTCAGGCTTTTCGATAGACAGCTTTGCCTCCTCGGCGAGGATAAGCGCGCGGATTCCGCCGAAGCCCAGGTTCATCAGCCGCTCATACTCAAGACCCAAATGCCCCGCGCCGCAGAATATGTACGCGTCGGCAAAGAAAATGCCCTTGCCATCGTGACTGCCCTTGCGAATATCGTCGTTAATCAGGGAGTTTACGCGATCTTCAACAGTCTTTCCGACCCAGAAGTCACGCAGCTTTTCAAGCCGCTGCTGTGTGTCGGGCGTGTATGTGAAGTAATCGTGTGTGCGCTGCTCGGAATAGCCCATAAGTCCGTCCCGCATTTCATCGACGACCCAGTTAAAGCCGAATTCCGGGAAAACCGGCGCGCCCTTTTTGTCGCAGCACAGATTTCCGACAACCAGTTCGTGCGGGTAGATGAAAATCGGCGCGGTGCGCAGGATTTTGTCCATTGCGTGCGCGCGGAGCAGGGCAGGGGGTGCGCCTGCGTTTTCGACATAGCTTTCTGTAATAAGCTCGGCTGCCTCCGGCGGGATAAATCCGTTTGTTGACTTTGCCGTAATCTTCAAAATGTCGTTTACGCGGGCAAAGGGCGACGGCTCCGGCGTATTTCCGGAGATTGCAACGCCCCATTCCTTGTCAAAAGGCTCAATAGGAAGCGGCGCAGGGTCAACAAGGTTTGCCTGCTTATATGTGTCGCCCGCCGTAAGGACGTTTGGGGAGGCTGTTGTGTTACTCATAAGATATATCTCCTTTTGTGTAAGAACAAAATTGTTTTAGAGAAAATGCTGTGCAAAAAAACGCAGTTGCACCTTAATTTATATGCGCGTTACACGGATAAAATACCGGGATTATTTTTTCTTTTTCTTTACAGACACGCCGACGGCAAGCCCCAGGCACATTCCGACGCCGATACCGATTGCCAAATTATCGAACAGCAGACCGAAAGCTACGCCGAGAGACATTCCGATACACATTCCCTCAGCAAGGTAGTTGCCGTCGCCCTCTTTCTTGGACTCGTCCGTGTTTTCCTGTATGTCCTGCGGCGTTTCCTTCTGCTCTGTTGTGGTGTCTGTGTTTGTTTCGTCAGGTGTATTAATCAAAGCTAAGCTCCGTCCTTCCGATAAGGTCGTTTTGCAGATTCTCCGACAGCTCGACAAAGTACGCCGAATACCCCGCAATACGCACAACAAGATCCTTGTACTGCTCAGGCTCTTTTTGCGCCGCAAGCATTGTTTCGCGTCCGACGATTGAGAACTGCGACTGCATTCCGCCGCGCTCATAGTAGCCGTCCATCAGCGCTATAAGGTTGTCGCGTCCCGTCTCTCCGGAGACTGCGGTGGGTGCGAACTTCCAGTTTAGGATGATACCGTTCCCGATACGGCTGTGGTCGAGCTTTGCAACGGAATTCGCAACTGCTGTCGGCCCCTTTGTGTCGTGCGAGCAGCAGGAGGTGTGCACGGGGCCGATACAGTCAGATACAGGCTCGCCGGAGAGCCGTCCGTCCGGCGTTGCGGACACAACGGAGCCGTGCATTACGTTGTTCGTCACGGAAAACACGCCAGGCATAAACTCGCCGCCGTGCGCCGTGGGGCGGTGCTCGATATACTTGCAGTAGGTGCTCATCACAAAGCGGGCAATATCGTCGGCATAGTCGTCGTCGTTGCCGTAGTGGTGAACGCGGTCTGAGTTCACATACTGATACAGCGGCTCATATCCGACCCAGTTCGCGCCGAGCGCCGCGAGTAACTCCTCGCCGGAAACACGCTTTTCGTCAAACACAAGCTGCTTGACGGCAACAAGACTGTCGGAAGCGGTGCCGATTCCAACTCCCTGCGGGCCTGAGGCGTTATACTCGGCGGAGCCTGTCGAAATGTCCGCGCCGGACTCAAGACATCCGTCAATTAAGAGGGAAAGGTAGGGCAGGGGCTTTAGGCGCTGGTGCGTAACGTCGTTTTTGTTAATCAGCGTCACCAGTGTATCGCACCAGTACTTCATCTGCGCGTCGTAGCTTTCCAGCACCTCGTCAAACGTCGTAAACTCCGCAATGCTGCCGTTATCGGGTCCGAGAGTTTTGCCCGCGCCGACGCAGGATTTGTACTGCGGGCACGCCGCCGAGCAGCCTATGCACTTGCCGCCGTTTATCGCAAGCTGCATTATTTTTGTGAGGTTAACAGAGCCGGAGTCGTGCCAGCCATACGTCTTGCCGGGCACGGACGGCTCAACACATCCCACGCCGACGTAATCCCGCGCGTCCTCTAAGCTTCTGCCGTAGTTTAGCAGGGACTGAATCATAGGTGCGTCGTTGAAGATTTTCGGCTCGCCTGTGCCGATTCTGATAACATTAAAAACCTTAGTCCGGAATTTCTCCGGCGAGTTTTCGTGCAGCCGAACGCCCATCCACGGGTTTGGAATACGGGTGTGCGCATGCGCGTCCAGCACCATAAACGACACATCGGAGGTTATGTCCTTGCCGTTTCTGTCAACGCCGCCCACGTCAAGCGCTGTGCCGCCCATAATCGTGCCGCTGGAGAAGAAAATCGCGTTTTTGTCGCGGATTTTACGCAGCTGGTGCATTTTCACAAAGAAAAGCTCAATCAGCTCCTGCATTTGCTCACGCGAAAGTGTCTTGTTCTTTATGTCGTTCTCGTAAAAGCGCGTAAACAGCACGTCAAAACGCCCGTAGGTCACGGAGTGACCCGACGATTCGACAATAATCATATTCGTCGCGAGATGGTACAGCTGAATTGCCTCCCAAAAGTCACGCGGCGGGTTTTCCGCAACCCACAGACAGTTTGAGCTGATACGCTCAAGCTCTGCCTTGCGCACGGAATCGGTGCATTTTGCCGCCATATCGCGTGCAAGCTCGCCGTAGCGGCGTATATATGTCGAAGCGCCCTCGGCAATTATAACCTCTGCCGTGTAAAACTGCTGCATTTTCACGGATTCCGGAAGCGACATATCAAGCGCGTTCATACGCTCCTCTGCCTCCCGGCGCAGTCCGCCGAAGCCGACGCTAAACAGCTTTTCGTAATTTGCAGTAACGTGACCGACTCCCGCGTAAATGAACAAATCCTCAAGCAGAACAGCAGCTCCGAGGTGTGACCCGCGCGCCTCCTGCTCCGTATATGTTGCTACTGTTGCCTCCGAGACGGTCTTGCCCTGCCACTTTTTGCCAAGCTCAATAATATCGCGCTTGACCTGCTCGGAAATCACATATCGGTCGTTTTTTCGCGTGTCCAGCGGGCGGGTTTGAACCTCATCTGACAGCCAGCCGATTGAAAACTCCGGATACAGCGGAGCGGCGTTCGGCGGAGCGGCAAGCTCACCGACGACAAGCTCATCATCCCAGATGTTAATCGGCACGCGGCGGTAAACCTCGCGCAGCGCAAGCGCCCACTTGATGTTTTGCGGGTACATCGGGTATTTCTCGAACACCTCGGTGACGATATTAGCGCGGTGCGCGTCCGCAGTGGAATCCGTGTCTTTTGTCCACCGCAGCAGCTTGTTCACGCGCTCAAAAGGCGACGGATTTTCAGTAAGCCCGGAAATGCCGACACCCCACTCACGATCCCAAGGCTCAACGGGCAGGGGAGGCTGCGTGCTGTTTGAAATAGTTTTTATGTCAGACATTTTGTATAGTGCTCCTGCTTAATAATATTCTGACTATATTATAGTACAAGTCCGGGGAAATGTAAAGCTTTTTTCACTGGGGATGTTTGGGGGAGGGTGCAGGCTTTGTAAGCGAGGCGAAGCTTCGCCTCGCCTCGCTGCTTTGCGGCTTTGTTTTGCTTTGACTCTGGTGCGTACAGCTGTTTGCCGGTGTTGCTATGTTTGTAATTGTGGCGAAGCTGCGCCTTGCCGCACAGCAGAGCGCCTACGCGGCGGGCGGTTCCTTTCTTGTCTTGGCAAGAAAGGAACCAAAGAAGCCGCTTTAGGGCTTAGGCGGGTTGCGTTGCGGCAATTGCACGTGTCCGTACGTCCGAATTCAGACAGAATTGCCGAATGACGGGGCGTAGGCCCCTATGTGCGGATAGTAGGTGTCCGGCGGGTGGCAACCGGAATTTGGCGAAGCCACCCCGCACCGCGCCCTGCGCTGTGCGGTGCGGCAATATCCCGCGTGTCCCGACGCGCAAAGCGCGGAGGTAGACGGTCGCACCCGACCGCACCCACGTAGCAGGGTGCAATAGTCTGACGCAAACATCTGTGGCAAACCAAATAAGGGACGTAGGGGACGCCGTCCCCTACGGAGATTGTTGTGGTAACGGTGGACGCAGTTAAACCGCAAGTTTGTACCTGCCGCTACGACAACATCCGCTGCGTCGGGAGACTCACCACATTGCCGCACAATGTGCGGCAGCAATCGTAGCAGACCAGTCCTTCCGGTTGGCACCCGACGGTACCGTGTGGCAAGCTAAAGCTTTACACGAGTCTCCAACGCCGCGACAGGCTTCGCCCCTGCGTGCGGCGCAGCGCAGGGGTTCGTCAACACCACCGCAATACGTCGCGGGGAAAAGCACAGTCCGCATTATCTCTCCGCAGTTCCCGTATAAAAAAAGATTGCTTCTTTACAAAGAAGTCGCCCCTTTTTTGGTTACTTTTTTCCGGCGAAGCGGAAAAAAGTAACCGCCGCCACGCGCAGTGGCAC
>JAISLF010000012.1 GCA_031260605.1 Oscillospiraceae bacterium | reverse complement strand
TTGGGGCGAAGCTTGGCAGCTTCGCGAAGCAGAGCGCCTGCGCGGCGGGCGGTTACTTTTTCCGCTTCGCCGGAAAAAGTAACCAAAAAGGGGCGACTTCTTTAGAAGAAGCAATCTTTATTTTTATACGGGAACTGCCGTGGTGACAATGCAGCGTGTGCTTGTCCCCGCAACGTATTGCGGTGGTAGCGGCGAACGCTTCGCACCGCCGCACACAGGGGCGAAGCCTATCGCGGGGTTGTATGACTCGGGTAAGACTTCAGCTTGCCGCGAACTGCCTATGGGGCCAACCGTAAGGTCATTGCTGCTACGATTGCTGCCGCACATTGTGCGGCAATATGGTGCGTGTCCCGACGGGGTCGGGGTTGTTGTTGCGGCGGGTCGCGGCTTTCGTTGCGGGATTGTCCCCGTTACCGCAAAATCTCCGTAGGGGACGGCGTCCTCGACGTCCCTTGTTTGGTTTGCCGCCGCATTTTGCGTCAAACCGACGCACCCGTCCGGTGTGGGTGCGGGCTGGTGCCCTCGTCTGCTTTCGCGCTTTGCGCGTCGGGACACGCAACTCATTGCCGCACCCGACAGCGCAGGGCGCGGTGCGGGTTGGCTTCGCCAAATTCTGGTTGCCACCCGCCAATACCTACTTGTCTGCACATAGGGCTAAAGCCCGTCACCCGGCAGCTCTGTCCGGGTTTGGACGTACGGACACCTACACTTGCCGCTCCGCAACCCGCCTAAGCCAAAAAGCGGCTTCTTTGGTTCCTTTCTTGCCAAGACAAGAAAGGAACCGCCCGCCGCGCAGGCGCTCAGCAGTGTGGCGAGGCGCAGCTTCGCCGCAATTACAAACTCCGCAACACCGGCGCACAGCTGCAAGCACTCAAGTCAAAGCAACGTCCCCGCCAAAGCTAAAACCCCACCTTTACCCCTCACAAGGAACCGCCCGCCGCGCAGACGCTCAGCTGTGCGGCGAGGCGCAGCTTCGCCCCAATTACAAACTCCGCACCCTCCGGCGCACAGCTGCAAGCACCCACCAGCGCTTCTGGTGAACAAGCAAATCCGGAAACCCGCACAAAGTCCTCAAAGCCCCTCCGTCCGCCGAAACTCTTCAACCTTTGGAGAGCAAGCCCGCCCCGCGGAGAAAATCCCCCCGTCCTAATAAATTATTCTATTGATTTTTAATCCAAACTGTGCTATAATACAATAAAGAATTGTTAAAAATATTTATTACAAAAAAGGAGTACATTTTTATGAATCAGGATAAAGGTAAATACGGAATCAGCTTGAAGCTCGTTGCAATGCTCGCGTTTGTTTTTGCGGCGCTGTTGCAGCCGATACCGGTTCTGCTTATCGCGGCGTTTGCTCTAATTGCGGAGCGGGACAAATGGCTCAATAAGCACGTCATTGCAGCCGTCGTGCTTATGACTGCGTTTTATGCCGTAAGACTTATACTTATTGACTGGGTGTTCGGCGGAATTGCGGGATTTTTCGGTTGGTTTAACGTGTTCGCGCTTTTGCAGACAGCGAATGTGTTTTACAAAATCGGCTCTGTTATAAGTGCGCTCCTGCATATTGCCCTTGTTGTGGTGTGCATTATTGCGGTGATCAGAGTTTATTCGGGCAAGTCGGCGATTCCGGAGCAGTTTGGAGACAAGGTGCTCGGCGGCGAGGTTTGCCCCTCCTGCGGAGCAAAGGTTAAGGCGGAAGCGAAATTCTGTCCGACCTGCGGCAAGGAAATAACGAAGTAACAACAAGGAGAAAACGGCTATGACAGTAAAGGAAGCAATCAGCGGACGCCGCAGCATAAGAACCTACAAGCCGGAAGCGGTTCCGGAAGAGCTGCTGCTTCAGGTGCTTGAGGCGGGCAGACTCAGTCCCTCCGCCGCAAACGGACAGAACTGGCGCTTTATTCTCGCGCGTGACGCGGATGTTAAGGAAAAGCTGTTTCATGCGTCTCATGACCAGCCGTCTGTTAATGAAGCGCCCGCTGCGATTGTCGTCTGCGCGACGCTGTCGCGTGAAATGTCGTGCGGTGAGCAGACAGGCGTCGTAGACGGTTCTTGCGCGATTACAGATATGCTGCTTCAGGCATATGAGCTTGGTCTCGGAACGTGCTGGCTCGGACATTTTGACGCGGACGCGGTTCGCGCGGCTCTCGGTATACCGGCAGAGGTTGAGGTTGTTGGCTTCTTCCCAATTGGATACCCGGCGGAAGCGCCGGCGGCGCGTCCGCGCAAGGACTTTGCCGAGGTCGTCTCGTTCGACAAGTACTAAAAACCTGTGGTGTGCCGCGCATTTGTGCGGCACACCAAAACAAATACCAAAGTATGCGGTGCGCCGTACTGCGCCGCAACAGGAGAAAAACTATGAGCATTAAAGTTGTCGCAGAAAATTTTGTTAAGGCTGACGGGCTTGACAAGTATCTTGAGCTTAACCGCGAGATGATTGAAGCAACGCACAAGCTGGACGCGGGCTGCATCGCCTACGCACTGCACCGCGATTTTGCCGACCCGCAGCATTATACAATGCTTGAGGAGTGGGAATCACAGGAATCCCTTGATAACCACCTGAAATCTGAGCATTTTCAGCGCCTTATCCCGCAGATAATGACCTTTTCGGATCCGTCAAAGCAGGGCGGAATTGCCACCTACGAGAAAGTAATAGGATGACGATTTAGCCGTATGGAAATTCACAAGTCGCAGGAAGATTACTTAGAGGCAATACTCGTCCTTTCAAAAAAAGGTCCCGTGCGCGCGGTTGATGTTGCGGAGGCTCTTGGTTTTTCGCGCCCGAGCGTGTCTGTTGCCATGAAAAATCTGCGCGAGGGCGGACTTGTTGCCGCAATGCCGGACGAGGGAATTGTTTTGACTGAGGACGGCCGAGCAATTGCCGAAACGATGTACGCAAGGCATGTTTTCATCCGCGAGTGGCTTGTCGGTTTGGGCGTGGACGAAAAAACCGCCGCAATCGACGCGTGTAATATGGAGCACGTAATAAGCGGCTCCAGCTTTGACGCGATTGTCCGCTCCGTCAGGGGCGCGGCAGCTGACGCAAAGCCGATTGTGAATGGACACAGCGACAGATAGCGCGGCGCAGGAGCCGATATTTGAGTGCCACGGGCACATAATTTCAGACGGCGAGCACACAAGGCAAAGCTTTGCAAAGCATACGTCCGCGCCGGATGATACACAGCTTTGCAAAACGCTGTCAGCTCTGCGTGACACAGGAGTCGTCTTTTACCGTGACGGGGGAGACCGTTTTGGTGTGTCCTGCCGGGCAAAGACGCTTGCGCCGGAATTCGGGATTGATTACCGCACACCGGGATTTTTGCTGTACAAAAAAGGTCTGTACGGCAGTCTGTACGGTGAGGCGTTTTCAGATATGCGCGAGTTTGCGCTGAAGGTGCGTCATTTGTCAAGCTCGGGTGCGGATTTTATCAAAATTGCCGTGTCTGGAATTGTGGATTTTGCAACGGGGCTTATGAGCTGCCCTGCGCTTACCTACAGCGAAACCGCCGAGATGATAAATATCGCCCACGGCGAGGGCTTTGCCGTTATGTGCCACGCAAGCGGCCGTGAAGCGGCGACAAACGCCGCGATTGCCGGAGCAGACAGCATTGAACACGGCATTTTTGCCGATGACGAGACCGTTTGCGCTATGCGAGAGAACGGCTGCGTCTGGGTGTCGACCGTAACCGCGCTGACCGCACTTGCGGATAGGCGGGAATTTAGCTTTCCGGCTCTGCCGGAAATTATTGCAAAGCATATTGACGCGGTAAAGAGCGCGGCAAAGCTCGGCGTTATGATTGCGTCCGGCTCGGACGCGGGCAGCCTTGGCGTATTGCAGGGACGGGGCGCGGCGCAGGAGGCCGCGCTTTTGCGTAGCGCGGGCGTTTTTTTTGACGACGGAAATAAAGCTATATCGGAAAGGTTCAAACCGCAGTGAAAATACATAAAGACAGAATTTTTGTTTCGACCGTTGCCGATAACGCGGTTGACTGTGCGCGGAATTTCGGGCTTGGGCTTGAAATCGCGGAGTACTGCACGGCATACAATATGGATGCGCCGAATTTCGGGGAAACTGACGCGTCGGTTCGGCAAAAGCTTTCCGCCGTGCCGGACGCGCCTTTGACGCTTCACGCCCCGTTTAATGAGCTGTGTCCGGCGGCGATTGAGCCGCGCGTGCGCGAGATAACGCGTGAGCGGATTTTGCAGGCGGCGGAGCTTGCGGCGGACTACGGCGCAAAGAAAATGGTAGTGCACTCCGGATATGTGCCGCTTGTGTATTTCAAGGGCTTTTTTGTCGAGCAGTCCGTCATTTTCTGGAAGCAGCTGCTTGACGAGCTGCCGAGGGGGATTACTCTTGCAGTCGAAAACGTGCTGGAGGACGAGCCGGACGGAATATGCGAAATTGTGCGTCAGGTTGCGGATCCGCGGCTGGGTATGTGCCTTGACATCGGGCACGCGAACACAATTGTGTCTGAACTGCCGGTTTTGGAGTGGTGCCGCCGCGCCGCGCCGGTTATCTCGCACCTGCACATACACAACAACACGCGCTCCTGGGATCATCACGCGCCGCTTGGCGACGGGCTGATAGACTATGCGCCGCTGCTGGAATACCTGCTCGAAAATGCGCCGGAGGCGACGTTTACAATCGAGTCGATAGACGCGTATTCTTCAGCCGAATGGCTGCGCGACCACGGATTTTTGGAGTAAGCCGAACAATGGATTTTACACAGCTGAACGCGGCTCTGCCGCTGCCGGATTTTGCCGCGATGAAGCTGGCAAAGCACAAATGGGACGATATTGCAAAGCCGCTCGGCTCGCTTGGGCTATTAGAGGACGCGGTCGTGAAAATTGCGGGCGTTTCGGGCGACCCGAATTTTTCGCTTAAACGGCGCGCGTGCGCTGTTTTTTGCGCGGACAACGGCGTTGTTTCCGAGGGGATTTCCCAGTCGGGGCAGGAGGTCACGATGATTGTCGCGCAGAACCTCGTCAAAAAGCAGACCTCCGTCTGCAAAATGGCGCGCGCGGTGAACTGCGATGTTTTTCCCGTGGATGCGGGAATGGTGACTGTCCCGGATTTTGAGGGGCTGATTTCACTGCGCGCCGGAAGCGGAACGGCAAATATTGCGGTAGGCGCCGCTATGAATGCGGTTCAGGTGTCCGCCGCCGTGATGTACGGCATTGAGCTTGCGTCTGACTTAAAGTCGCGCGGGTTTTCGATTCTTGCAACGGGCGAGATGGGTATCGGCAACACGACGACCTCCGCTGCCTGCGCGGCAGTGTTGCTCGGAAAGGACGCGGCAGAGGTAGCAGGACGCGGCGCGGGTCTTTCAAATGAGGGGCTTGAGCGCAAAATCGAGGTCATACGGCAGGCAATAGAGGTCAACGGTTTCGGCGGACTTGTGCCGGACGCGATTGACGCGGCAACTGCGCTGTCTGTATTGCAGAAGCTCGGCGGGTTTGACATTGCGGAAATGGCGGGACTTTTTATCGGCGGCGCGCGGTGCGGCATTCCGGTGATAATCGACGGGTTTATTTCCTCTGTCGCCGCGCTTTTTGCCGCGCTTCTTGCGCCGAAATCGCTGTACTATATGCTTGCCTCGCATGTTTCGGGCGAAACAGCCGGAAAAGCAGTGCTTGACGAGCTGACGCGCAGGTTCAGGATATATTCCGCCGGGATTGCCGAGCCGGTTCTGCGTGAGCCGCTGGGGCTTGCGCCACCGATTCACGCGGAGATGCGTCTCGGAGAGGGCACGGGGGCTGTCTGTTTGCTGCCGCTCCTTGATATGGCGCTGTGTGTGTACGGCGGGTCGTCCTCCTTTTCGGAGATTGGTATGGAAAACTATACGGAGCTGTAGTGTTTTAGCGATAATGCAGCGAAATTATTCGGTTTATAGGTTATACACTTGAAAAGTTGCGGAGATAATCCTGCAAAACACCTATTTTATCGGTTTTAGAGTGGAGAACTATGCTTTGGTATACTTTATAACGGGCGGGGCATCCTCCGGAAAGAGTCTGTATGCAGAGGGGCTGTTCGGCGGATTTGGCTCAACGCGGATTTACCTCGCGACAATGGAAAACATCGGGGCGCCCGAGCAAAAAATCGTTGACAAGCACCGCCACCAGCGCGAGCACCTCGGCTTTACGACAATCGAGATAAGCCGCGACATTGGCAGCAGCGAGATACCCGGCGGCGCGGATGTGCTGGTTGAGGATTTGTCGAACCTTGTGGCGAACGAATTTTTCGGCGGGGGAGATATTTCGCGCGTTGTTTCGGGCTTGCAGGCGGTTGCTCAAAAGGCGGACAACACCGTAATTGTCGGAAACGAAATTTTCAGCGGCGGCTTTTTGTATGACGAGGAAACGCGGGCGTATCTTGCGCTTATGGGACGGATTTCCTGTGAAATTGCGGCTTTTTCGGACAGGGTTATAACAATGAAGGCGGGATTGCCGTGGGTGTTCAAGTAGAGCTGTACAATGCGGAAATATGCGGGCGCTTTGCGCACAAAATAAGGACAATAAATGCCATCAGCTTCAGGAAAAATTAAATCACAAGCGCGCTCGGTGGTAAAATCACTGCGGCTGTGCTTTGGTATGTTTTCAAAAATTCCCGTGGGCGCACCGGACTGGTCTGAGGAAGCGCGGCGGTATTTAATGTGCTCTCTGCCGGTTGTCGGCGCGGTGCTTGCGGGTGTTTTGTTTCTTGCGGGACTCGCGGCAAACGCGCTGACACTGCCGCCTGTCTTGACGACAATACTCATTTTTGCGGCGCCGATTGCGTTCACCGGCGGCATTCATCTTGACGGGCTGTGCGATACGTGCGACGCGCTCGGCTCGAACGCGCCGCCTGAAAAAAAGCGCGAGATTCTAAAGGACCCGCGTGCCGGCGCGTTCGGCGTTATCGGTGTGTGCGTATATCTGCTGTGCTTTTTTGCGCTGTGTCTGCAATACGCGCAGCTGCCGCTGACTGTGGCACGACTTATTCCGCTCTGCGCGGTGTTTTTTGTCTCGCGCGTGACGACGGCAGGGCTTGTTGTTGGGGCAAAGGCGTCCTCGTCCGCCGGGCTTAACGCGCAGTTTCACGCCGACGCGGCGCGGCGCGCGACAATGGTATTTTTAACGGCGCTGATTCTTGCTTTTGCTGTTGTGGGCGCGTTTTTATTCGGCGGAGTGTATGCTGACGCGACGATTGCGGTTCTTGCGGCAAACCTTGCGGCAGTGCTGTATGCGCGATTGTGCCTTGCGCCGAAATTCGGCGGCTTTTCAGGCGACCTTGCGGGATTTTCGCTTTGCATAGCGGAGCTTTTGGGGCTTGCCGCAATAACGGTATTGGAGATTTACAAATGATACTCATTCAGGGCGGTGTTTCATCGGGAAAAAAAACGTTCTTGTCGTCCCTCGGGATTGACCCGACAGACGCGGAGCGCGTTTTTCTCAACGCAGAGAGGCTTATTCTTGAGGGCAAAACGCCGCAGGAGGCGGCAGCTGCGCTGCAAAGCCGCGACGCTGTAACCGTGACGGCAGTCGGCAACGGCGTTATGGCGGCGACAGGCGCACAGCGCGCCGCAATTTCGGAAATTGAGACGATGAGCCTGCTTTTGGCGAAAACAGCGTCGGAGGTCTGGTATGTTACAGCCGGGCTTGGGGTAAAAATAAAATGAAAATAACAATAGAAAAGCTTGCGCCGGAAAAAAGAAAAAACCTCGGTGTGTACATTCACATTCCGTTTTGCCGGCAGAGGTGCGGGTACTGTAACTTTTGCAGCGTTGTGCCGGGGCGCGGCGGCGAGCAAATGGACCGCTACGCAAGAGCGCTGACGGAGCATATCAGCGAATACGCGTCGCTGCTTGACGATTATATTATAGATACCGTGTATTTCGGCGGAGGAACGCCGACGTTTTTCGGCGCGGACAGAATTGTCACGCTGCTGGACGACCTGAAAAGGATGGCGCACGTTTCGCTTAACGCCGAGATTTCAATCGAGGCGAACCCCGATTCTGTTGATATGCGCGGACTTTCAATGCTGAAAAACGCCGGAGTAAATAGAATTTCAATCGGTGTTCAGTCCGGAAACGACAAAATGCTGAGCGATTTGGGACGGGTGCATAGCTTCCGGCAGGCGTCAAACGCCGTTTCGCTTGCGAGAGTGGTTGGATTTGACAACATATCCGTGGACTATATGTTCGGGCTGCCGAACCAGACGCTCTCTGAGCACGCAACGTCTCTTGCGCGTGTTCTTGACCTGAATCCCGACCATATGTCGTGCTACTGCCTTGAGTTAAAGGACGATACCTCTTTTTATGAGGCATATAAGGATTCCCTGTTTTTGCCTGATGCGGATTTGCAGGCGGATATGTTCCTCTACGCGGCGGATATATTGACAAACGCGGGCTTTGACCACTACGAAATTTCCAATTACGCAAAGCCCGGCAAAAGGTGCCGCCACAATATGAAATACTGGCTGCGCGAAAACTACCTTGGCTTCGGTGCTTCCGCCGCGTCCTGTATGTCCAACACACGGTTTTCCTTTATCAGCGATGTGGAAAAGTACACGCGCGGCGTTCTCGGCGGAAAAGACAGGTTGATGATGGACGACGATTATTTTCAGCTTCCGCAGGTTGAGCAGCTCAAGGAATACATTATGCTGGGACTGCGAACGAGCTTTGGACTAAACTCAAAAAAATGCGAGGAATTGTATGACAGTCTGCCGGAGTCCTTTGAGGAGCTGCTGGCGGAGTGGACGGAAATCGGGCTTTTGGAAAACACCGTGATTTCACCGAAAACGGATGAAACGAACGGTGAGCAAACGTGGGTACCGACGGAAAAGGGATTTTTGCTTGCTGACCGAATGGCGGTAGAGATGAGCGTGCAGCTGCAGTGGGATATTGACAAGGCAAAGGGCGTAGCCGCTCCGCTGCTCTCAGAGGGAAACCCGGTGCCGCATTATAAGCATATTACAGGGGAGTAATAGCGGGGCTTGCTTCGCCTTGTGGGTTTGCTTTTACTTTGGTGCTTGTGGTTTTCTGCGGCTCAGGGTGCGGGTTGTCGGGATTTTGCTTTTTTCAAGGCTTTGCGTTTGTAGGGGCGACCGTCCCCGGTCGCCCGCTGTTTTGATTTTACTTTTGTCAGGGCTTCGTTTTTTGTAGGGGACGCTGCCCTCAGCGTCCCTTGTTGCGGTTGACACCCGGGCTTTTGGGTGGGCGTGGGGGCGGCAATCTGCCGCCCGGTGTCTGCTTCGCCTTGTTGTTTTGCTTTTATTTGGGCGCAACCGCAGACCTGCGGCGCAGGTTGCATTGTTTGTAATTGCGGCGAAGCTTAGCAGCTTCGCGCTGCTGGGCGCCTACGCGGCGGGCGGTTACTTTTTCCGCTTCGCCGGAAAAAGTAACCAAAAAGGGGCGACTTCTTTAGAAGAAGCAATCTTTTTTC
>JAISLF010000059.1 GCA_031260605.1 Oscillospiraceae bacterium | reverse complement strand
CTGCTAAGCGCCTGCGCGGCGGGCGGTTACTTTTTCCGCTTCGCCGGAAAAAGTAACCAAAAAGGGGCGACTTCTTTAGAAGAAGCAATCTTTTTTCTATACGGGAACTGCGGTAGTGGGCGTAGGGTGTGTGCCTTTCCCCGCGACGTATTGCGGTGGTAGCGGCGAACGCTTGCGCTGCGCCGCACACAGGGTCAAAGCCGGGCGTAGCGTTAGCGACTCGGGTAAGACTGTAGCTTGTCGCGAACTGCCATCGGGTGCCAACCGGAAGGACTATGCTGCTACGATTGCTGCCGCACATTGTGCGGCAATGTGGTGCGTCTCCCGATGCGGCGGACGTTGTCGTTGCGGTCGGTGCAAACTTTCGGTTCAAGGCAATGCCCCGTTACCACAACAATTTCCGTAGGGGACGGCGTCCTCGACGTCCCTTGTCTGGTTTGCCGCCGATGTTTGCGTCAGACTACTGCACCCTGCTATGTGGGTGCGGTCGGGTGCTATCGTCTACCTCCGCGCTTTGCGCGTCGGGACACGCGGGGCATTGCCCGCCGCAACAGCGCAGGCGCGGTGCGGGTTGGCTTCGCCAAATTCCGGTTGGCACCCACCGATACCTACTGCCTGCACATAGGGCGCAAGCCCGTCAATCGGCAATTCTGTCAGGGTTCGGACGTGCGGACACGTACAATTGCTGCACCGCAAATACCTAAGCCCAAAAGCGGCTTCTTTGGTTCCTTTCTTGCCAAGACAAGAAAGGAACCGCACGCCGCGCAGGCGTAAAGCAGAGTCGCGAGGCGCAGCTTCGCCATACTTACAAACTCCGCACCCACGGCGCACGGCTGGGTGCACCTGCCGCCACTGTAACCGCCGCCACGCGTATTGGCACGTGCGCGCCACCACCAGCGCTTCTGGTAAACAAGCAATAAGCAGAACCAACTACCAGTCCTAAAATCCCCCCCAAAAAAACAAAAAGCCTGCCGTCACACTAATCCACCTCAAGCTCCCGCTCCGCGTCCCCTGTCTTGACAAACCGCACCCGCACAACCGGATTCCCGTACTCACGCACACACCTTTCCGCAATTTCCGGCCACTCCACTGCCAAAATGCCGCCGCCTGACAAATACTCTGCAAAGCCGATGTCAAAAAGCTCGCCCTCTCCGCCTAACCGGTACAGGTCAAAGTGAAACAGCGGAACGGCGCCGGAGCGGTATTCGTTTACGACCGCAAAGGTGGGGCTTGAAACAAAATCCTCCGGCGCAAGCGCGCGGGCAAGACCGCGCACAAAGGCGGTTTTGCCCGCGCCAAGCTCGCCGTCAAGCAAAAATACTGTGCCCGGCGCCGCGTTCTGCGCAAGACGGAACGCAATCTCTTCAGTTTCTTTTTCCGATGCCGAAAAATACTTCATATTTACCGCAACCCAACCTGATGTGCCTTTTGTTCCGAAATTTGCCGCTGATTTCGGAGGATTATTTTCCGCTGTATACTCAGTGTATCAATAACCGAAAAAAACTGCTCTTCATATTATAAGTCAGTTGATTATTACCCGTAGGACAATTACCGTCTGAGCCTGTCAGTGGACGGCTTTTGCCGCCGCGCCGCAAGTAATTTGCCTAAAAGGAACCATATATGAAGTACTACTATATCGTATGCCGCTCTGTGACATACGCGCAAAAAACTGTAAAAACACTTGAGACAAGCGGCATTTCAGCTGTTATGTACAGAACACCAAAGGCAATGGCGCTTGAGGGCTGCTCGTACTGCGTAAAAATTACAGAGGCGCGGCTCACTGAAGCAATAAAGCTGCTGTCGTCCAAAAGTCTGCAGCCGCTCCGCGTCTTTGCGCGGTTTGACGACGGCAGCTTTTATGAAGAAACAGTAACCGCCGGATAGTCGGTGCAACCCCTAAAAAGAGATTAATTATGAATGAATCCAAACAAAAAAAACCAAAATACAGCGTGTATCTCGACAGCGCTGCGACAAGCCTTGTGCGCCCGACGGAGGTACACAGCGCCGTAAGGCACGCCCTGAAGCAAGCCGCGTCCACAGGGCGCAGTCAGCACAAATGGGCAAGCTTTGCGCAGGAAACTGTGTTTTCGGCGCGGGAAGCGGCGGCGGAGCTGCTTGGCGCCGCTTCGCCGGAGCAGATTGTATTCACGCATAACGCAACGCACGGGCTGAACGCCGCGATAAACGCAATTGTGCCGCGCGGTGCGAGGGTGCTTGTTTCGGGCTACGAACACAATTCCGTTGTGCGCCCGCTTTACGCGCGCGGCTGCGACATTATGTTCGTGCGCGCACGGCTGTACGAGCCGGAGCTGTGCGAATTTATGTTCGGAGACGCTGTTTGCAAGGCGCAGGCTGTCGTTGTAAACCACGTTTCAAATGTGTTCGGCTACAGACTGCCTGTTGAAAAAATCAGCAAAATGTGCCGTGAAAAAAACATTCCGCTGATAATAGACGCGTCGCAGTCTGCCGGAAGCGTCGAGGTCAGTATGGAGGCTCTCGGCGCGGATTTTATCGCTATGCCGGGGCATAAAGGACTACTCGGACCGCAGGGTACGGGTGTTCTTGTCGTAAACGAGAAGTACGCGCGGGACGCAACGTTGGCAACTCGCCTGAAAGAAAACCTGCTGCTTTTCGGCGGCACAGGCTCTATGTCGCAAAGCCGCGAAATGCCTGACACCCTGCCCGATATGTTCGAGCCGGGAACGCTGAATGTACACGGAATAGCGGGACTTGCCGCCGGAATTAACTATGTCCGTTCAGTCGGCACAAAAAACATACTCGCCCACGAGCTAAAGCTCCTGCGATACACCGAACGGCGGCTTGCCGAGATTCACGGCGTTGAAACTTTCAGCGGCGGCTTTGACTCAGACCGCACGGGCGTTTCATCGTTCACGCTTGCCGGACACGACTGCGAGGATGTTGCGGCTCAGCTTGCCGCAAGCGGAATTGCCGTACGCTCGGGACTGCACTGTGCGCCTGTCGCGCACGAAACCGTCGGTACGATAGACACAGGAACGGTGCGCGTCAGCTTTTCGCCGTTTTCGCGCAAAAAAGACGCTGACGCTCTGATAAGCGAAGTGCGGATAATTGCCGAGGGCAAATAGCACCGCGCCTTGCTCTACTTTATCCGCAAAAGCTTTGCGATTTTGTCGCCCTTTGGTATAACCGCAAGGTCGTCCTTTGTTATAACGTGCAGTGCAAGCACAAGCACAATATAAATCACTGCCGCAACGGCGATTGACGGCACAACCCTCAGCATATAGCTAACGCGGCTGACTCCGGTTATAAAACGCGCGAGAAGCGCATAGGTAAAGTACGCGCCGACGCCCATAACGAGTGATATGGCAACCGGCTTTATCAGCGTTGCAAAAACACGCGGCGGGCTTGGAACCTTTGCCTTGATAAACCCGAAGTTAATCGCACAGATTACGAAGAAGCAGACAAACGTGCCGATAGGGGAGCCGTAAATATTGATTGCCGGGTTGCCGCAGAGAATATGGTCAACCGCAATCTGAATACCGCCGCCGACCAAAAACGCGACGAGCGGAATTCTCTCATATCCGTTTGCCTGAAGCACCGCCGTTGTGTATATCATAAAGCAGCCGAAAAAGCTTGCCGGGGCAAGAATTTGTAGCAGGCGAAAGCCCATAAACCCGTCCTTGGCGTAGAGCAGACCCATAATTCCGGGCGCAAGCACCGTAAGTCCGACGGCGCAGGGCGCGGCAAGCAGTGCCACAAGCTTCATCGAGGACTCCGTGACCATTCGCGCCTCGCGGTATTTCTTAGCCGCGAGATGCGCCGCAAGCGCGGGAACAATGCTGATTGAAATCGGCGAAAGCAGTGACGGTACGATATTATACAGCGTCTGCGTGTGTAGGAACACACCATAGTAGCTGTCCGCTACGTTTCGGGCAAGTCCCGCGCCGGTTACAAGCCGTCCGAGAACGACCTTCATATCTATCAGCGTAATTATTGCAAGAGACGCTGCGCCGAGTGAAATCGGAATGCTGACCTTGAGTATGGTCTTAACCGTGTCAATTGACGTGGATTCAGACCCCGCAAGCTTTTCCTTGCCGTGATACTTCTTGTTCAGTACCATCAAAACAGGTATCGCAATACCGAGACCCGCGACAACGCCGGTGACGGCGCCCGCCGCCTGCTCCGAGTCTCCGCCACCGCCCTTGATTACAATCCACACGACGATAAGCCCGAATACGAGCTTCATCACAACCTCAAGCAACTGCTTGACTGCCGTCGGTATCATCTGCTGGTGTCCCTGACTGTACCCCTCGTACACAGACACAACGCAGCAGAAGAAAACGCCCGGCGACAGCACCCGAATTCCGAGCATTGCCTGCGGGTCGTTCATAAAATTCGCAAGCTGCGGCGCAAAGATAAACATAAGCACGGAAAACGCGCCGCCGATTATCATAAACAGCGGAATCGCCGTTGAAAAATACTTGCGTGCCTGCCGTGTGTTGCCTATCTCCGCCGAGGCGGAAACGAGCCGCGAGAGCGCAACGGGAAGCCCCGAATAGGACAGCGCCAGCAGAACGGCGTAAATCTGGTACGTTACGCCGAAATGTGTTGTCGCCTCCGGGGAGATTATCATATAGAGCGGCAGCTTGAATATCGCCCCGATAATCTTGGCAATTATCGCGGAAACAGCAAGAATTGCGGCGCTTTTCAGATAGCTTGGTTTACTTGTGCCTGAAGAAATGACGGCGTACCTCACCTTGGTATTTTTAATGAAAAAGAGCCAACCTATTGTTGGCAAAACACACCCGTGCAAAACGAAAATGTGGGAAACTTTGTGGAAAAAGTGAACAAACAAGCAAAAATACTAAACGCTTTAATAGTCTTTTGCGTATCTTTATTTTATCAAAAGAGTAGCCGATAATTACGTATATACATAATTCGATTCCGGAATTCGACAAAATGCAAGGAGAATTTTCAGAGAATTTACCGGCTTCGACAAATGCGCAAGCTAAGCCGTTATTCGGAGGCAAGCCTTTGACTCATCCGCCAATATACGTTGCAAGTAATAAACTACATATTCTTTTTCTGTGCGCGGATGTCCTCGCCGACAAAACCCATAACGACGAACTCGCCCCAAATTCTCGAATGAATCTTTGCGCCGTACCGCTCATCAAGTCCGTCGGGATCGATGTTTGATGAGATTATCGTTTTTTTGCCGGACAAAAGTCTGCCGTTTATTATCTCATACAGCACGGAAGCCGTAAATGAGTTTGACATTTCAGAGCCGAGGTCGTCTATAATCAAAAGGTCGCAGTCAAAATACTGCTCGTACTGCTCGCGGTAGTCAGCCAGTGAGCCGAACCTGCCGAATTTGTAGCCCTCGGCAACCGTCATAATCGAAATAAACCCGTCGTAAACAACGGAAAAGCCCTTGTTTGCGACAACACGCGCGATGCAAGCGGAAAGAAAGGTCTTTCCCAAACCGGGCGCACCGAAAAAGTACAGATTCTTGCTCGCGCCCTCAAAGTCATTTGCAAAATGCCTGGCTACCTCAAGTATAGTCGCCATATGGTCGGAATATTCATTTGGATAAAAGCTGAGCGAGAAGTTGTCGAAGCTCTCATTGCCGGTTACCAGCAGGCTCGAGATTGACCGACGGCGCTCCTCCTGAATATACCCCTCAAAGCAGGAGCAGACCGCCGTGTTAACATAGCCCGTGTCTCGGCAAAGAGAACAGCGCGGCTTAAAGTCAAGCAAATCAGGGGCAAATCCGGCTTCTATAAGACGTGAACGCTGCTCCGAAAGCGCAAGGTTATATTTAACGCGCAGTGCTTCAATTGTCCCGCCGGAGGACCCGTCGGCGCACGCGCGCAGCAGCGCGGAGGACGCGCTTTCAGCCGCGTCGAACGCTGTTTTTATCTCAGGGTGAGCCGAAAAGACAAAGGCGCGCCGTTCAACTGTCTGTTCGGCAAAAGCGTCGTTGTCTTTTTCGTAGCGGTATTTTGCGTTTTCAAGAATTTGTTCGTTTGTCATCCGTATGCCTTTTCATAAGAAAAAAGCGAAAAAGAATTATTATTCCGCCGAAAATCGCTTTGTCGGCGGTACAGCTATATCGTCACGGCTAAAGAAGCTTCTTCAGCCGCTCTGTTTCCTGAGGAGTCGCGTATTTTTCGGCGTAGGCGGTGGCGGGTTTCTTCTTCGGCGATGTTTTTTTGCTCTCCGCCTTGCGAATATCCTCTGCGTCTGTAACTCCAAGCTCCTGATAGCTGCGCAGAATCTTATCCATATACGCCCAGGAAAGCTTGCCTGTATTGACCGCCGTCTTGTCGTACGCGTACAGTATCACATCGTCCGCAAAGCCGAACTCGACCCACTGCGATATGTATTTCTTTTCTGTCTCCGAAACCTTGCGCCCGGACACACCCAGAAGTGAGCGTATGTGCTCAAACGCACTCGTTTCCCCGTCTCCGGATGTTTTCTGCTCGCCTATGTATTCGTTCGCACCGGCAGTTGTGATAATTCCCGCGCGCTCCCACTCATATGCCGTGTTTTCGATTACCTTTATTGTCGGCCTTTTCGCGTCGCCGTATTTCTCGCGGTACTGCTGCTCCTTGTGGTGCATAAGCACCATAAGAACGTCCGCCGGCAAGCTAAGCTCCGAATACAAGCGCGTTAGAATGCTCAGCTCGCTGCTGGACAGAAGTCTGCCGATAATACTCTCCGCGTCGCGGGTCAGCGCGTTAAACTCATTGTCTTTTTCGCCGGACTTTCGGCGCGGGGCAGGGGAGACGGGAGCCGGTTTCGGCTCCTCCGCCTGTGATGAACGGATGGGCTTGCGGCGGCTCTGCTCCGGCGCGTCCTCCGCAATGTCGGACGAGACGACAAGCCCCGTTTCCGTAAGCTTGCCGAGGAGAATCTCAGTTCGGCGGTATGTAAGGCAAAGCGTTTCCGCAATGTCCGTCACGGAAACCTGCTCCGGCGAGCGCATTACAAACAAGTAGACAAGGGCAAGCTCCCCGTCTCCGGTTTTAATAAGTGCATCGACGTCCGCCGCCGGAATTGACACTATTTTTTGTTTTGGGATTGTAAATTTCGGCATAGTAGTTTATCTTTGTCCTTTGAAAATGCTGTGCTGACACGCGCGGCAGTGCCGTTCGTGTCAGCGGTTTTCAAAAGAACAATTCTACTTCAGCTTTAGCTGAGACTGTGCCGCCGCAAGACGCGCAATCGGCACGCGGAACGGTGAGCAGGACACATAGTCAAGTCCTGTTTTGTCGCAGAATTCGACGCTCGACGGGTCTCCTCCGTGCTCTCCGCAGATTCCGATTTTGAGGTCAGGACGCACACTGCGTCCGAGCTTTACGCCCATTTCGACAAGCTTGCCGACGCCTGTCGTGTCAAGCCGCGCAAATGGGTCTGATTCGTAAATCTGCGTTTTGTAGTAGTAGTCGAGGAACTTGCCCGCATCGTCGCGCGAAAATCCAAACGTCATCTGCGTCAGGTCGTTCGTGCCGAAGGAGAAGAACTCCGCCTCGCCCGCAATCGCGTCCGCCGTCAGGCAAGCGCGCGGAATCTCCATCATTGTGCCAACCTTGTAGTGCAGGTTGCTTCCCGCTTCCGCAATCAGTTTATCCGCCGTTGCGACAACATAGTTTTTAACAAACTTGAATTCCTTAATCTCGCCGATCAGCGGAATCATAATTTCCGGCGTGACAGTCCAGTCCAGATGTCTTTTCTGCACCTCAAGCGCCGCCTTTATGACCGCGCGCGTCTGCATTTCCGCAATTTCGGGATATGTAACGGCCAAGCGGCAGCCACGATGACCCATCATCGGGTTTGTCTCGTGCAGCGACTCGATAATCTCTCGTACATCCTCAACGGACTTGCCGAGATCCTTTGCCAGAAGCGCGATTTCCGCGTCCTCCTTCGGCAAAAACTCGTGAAGCGGGGGGTCTAAAAAGCGGATTGTAACCGGCAGCCCCTCCATTGCCTCGTAAATGCCCTCAAAGTCAGACTGCTGCATTGGCTCAAGCTTTGCAAGTGCCTTTTCGCGGGCTTCCTTGGTGTCTGCGCAAATCATCTCGCGGATTGCGGGGATTCTGTCCGCGTCGAAGAACATATGCTCCGTGCGGCAAAGCCCGATACCCTCCGCGCCAAATTTACGCGCCTGCTTCGCGTCCTTTGGCGTGTCCGCGTTTGTGCGCACACGCAAACGGCGGTATTTGTCTGACAGCGCCAGAAGCCGCTCAAGGTCTCCCGTGATTGCCGCCGGCACTGTCGGAATTGCGCCGTCGTAGATCTTGCCCGTGTTGCCGTCTATTGAAATAACGTCGCCCTCATTATAGGTTTTGCCGCCGAGAGAGAAGTTCTTTGCCTTTTCGTTCATCTTAATATCGCCGCAGCCCGCAACACAGCAAGCGCCCATTCCGCGCGCGACAACCGCCGCGTGGCTCGTCATACCACCGCGCACCGTGAGAATTCCCTCTGCCGCCGCCATACCCTCAATGTCCTCAGGCGAGGTCTCAAGGCGCACAAGCACGACTTTTTTGCCGGAGAGCGCCCATTCCTTCGCGTCCTCGGCGGTAAACACAGCCTGACCTGCGGCAGCGCCGGGCGACGCCGCAAGTCCGGTGCCGATTGCCGTTGCCGAATTTAGCGCCTTGTCGTCAAACTGCGGGTGCAGCAGATGGTCAAGGCTCTTCGCGTCAATCATCAGAACAGCTTCCTGCTCACTGATAACGCCGTCGTCCAGCAGGTTAAACGCAATCTTCAGCGCGGCTGTCGCCGTACGCTTGCCGTTGCGCGTCTGTAGCATATAGAGCTTGCGGTCTTCAATCGTGAACTCCATATCCTGCATATCGCGGTAGTGCTTTTCGAGCTTGTCGCAAATCGTGACAAACTCCGCGTACGCCTCCGGAATGACCTGCGCCAGCTGCTCGATAGACTGCGGCGTGCGGATACCGGCGACAACATCCTCTCCCTGTGCGTTCATCAAAAACTCGCCGAACAGCACCTTTTCGCCCGTCGCCGGGTTGCGCGTAAACGCAACGCCTGTGCCGGAGGTGTTGCCTAAATTGCCGAACACCATTTCCTGCACGTTGACGGCTGTTCCCCACGAGGCTGGAATGTCGTTCTGGCGGCGGTATACCTTCGCGCGGTCGTTATTCCAGGAGCGGAACACAGCGCGAACCGCGCCGATAAGCTGCTCGCGCGGCTCCGTCGGAAACTCCGCGCCCGTGGCTGACTTATACTCCGCCTTGAACTGCCCGGCAAGCTCCTTGAGGTCGTCAGCCGTAAGGTCAACGTCCTGCTTTACGCCGCGCTTTTCTTTCATCGCGTCGATAAGCTCTTCAAAGTGCTTTTTGCCGACCTCCATAACAACGTCTGAATACATCTGTATAAAGCGGCGGTAGCAGTCATAAGCCCAGCGTGGATTGCCGCTCTTTTTTGCAAGCAGCTCCGCGACCTCAGCGTTAATTCCGAGGTTCAGAATTGTGTCCATCATACCGGGCATTGAAGCGCGCGCACCTGAGCGCACGGAAACAAGCAGCGGGTTCTGCAAATCGCCGAACCTTTTGCCGGTTCTCGCCTCAAGATCCGCAAGGTACTTGTAAATGTCCTCTTCAATCTCGGGCGCGATTGTTTCGCCGTCGTCATAGTAGCGCGTGCAGGCTTCTGTTGTAATCGTAAAGCCCTTCGGCACAGGCATACCGAGATTTGTCATCTCGGCAAGGTTTGCGCCCTTGCCGCCGAGAAGCTCTTTAAGCTTGCCGCTCCCTTCACTGAATGTATAGAGATATTTTACTGCCATGATTGTTTGTTTCTCCTAAAAACTTTAGACATATAGTTTTTTTCCTGAAAGAAAAGAACCAAAAGAATTGAGTTATCTGTGTAATTGGTGCGGCGCTGTTATCGCGATTCTCTCATCGTGTATGGCTACCGCACAACTCCCGCAAAGGCGCGCATCATCGTCGCGACCTCCGCGCGTGTCGCGTTGTTCTGCGGACGGAACGTGTTGTCCGGAAAGCCGCTGATTATGCCGACCGAAACGCACCACCGCACGGCGGTAACCGCGTAATCGGAAATGTCCGCGCCGTCCCCAAAGGCAAGCTGCGGCAGGTCGCCGCCGGTTTTGCCGAGCAAGCGAGCGTATTTGTAGAGGATAGCCGCAATTTGCTCGCGTGTTATGTTGTCGTCAGGACGGAACGTGCCGTCAGGGTAGCCGGCAACGATGTTGTTTGCCTGCGCCCAAGAAATGGGGACCGCGTAGTAATCGCCGGAGGAAACATCGGAGAAGTCTGCCGGAGCAAAGCCGCTCGGACTATCGGCTAATCGCCATAGGACTGTCGACAGCATACCGCGGGTCATGGGATCGTAGGGGGAGAATGTGGTGTCGGAGGTGCCTGAAAAAAGAAAGTTTAGCAAAGCAAATTCAACGGCTTTCGCAAACCAAGCGTCAGCCGGAACATCCGGGAACGTAAGAGGACGCTGACCGTGAGTCCGACAACTAGAAATATAAGTGCCTACTGCACGGCCATCAACGCCTATCACCGTCTCTGGTGTAAGAAAATTACCGCCAGCGTATAAAGACACCAAATCCGGATTCTGCGAAACGTCAAGAATAGTTAACCTATTATCTTCGCAATTCAAATCCTGTAGTTTTGGATTATTTAAGACATTAAGCTCAAATAGTTTGTTTTCCCTACAATCTAAATCCTCTAAAGCAGGATTCTGTGAAACATCAAGACTTGATAATTGATTGTTACGACACTGGAGAAACCTCAACAATGGATTGTTAACAAAACTAAGGTTTGTAATTTGATTACTTGTAACAGATACTATCTCAAGTAAAGGATTGTTTGACACATCGATGTTCGTAAGTCGATTACCGCCACACCATAAAGTAACCAATTCTGTGTTTTTTGATACATCAAGCGTGGTTAGGTCATTAAGCTCGCAAAAAAGCCCCCTTAATTCTGTCGTTTGTGACACATCAATTTTTGTCAATCCAAGGTCTCTTAAATCAACATACTGAACTGGAACACCTTCAATTTCGGCGGGAATGATTACGTTCTTTGAACTGCCGGTGTATCCGGTAATATCTACATAGTTATAATAATATTCACTAAAAACCTCATACACCAACCCATCCGCAGTCTCCGCCGCGGCTGCACGCTTCCCAACCGCAGCCGCCACTACCACCGCCACCGCCAGCGCTGCCGCCGTACACCAAATTCGCTTTTTCATATGCACCTCTTTTGTATTGCCGTGCGTGCCGTGCATTTTGCGCGGCACGCACGAATTACTACTGTGCGTCGGCTTCTCTTTTAAGCTTTTTGAACCTGTCGTCCGCGTTTTTCTCGTTTATGGTGAACAGCTTTTCCGCGCGCTCCGGCTTTGTCAGCGTGAGTGACGAATAGCGCACCTCGCCCAGGAGAAAGTCGCGGTATTTCGACAAATCCGGCTCCTTGGAGTCGAGCTTCAGCGGCGCCGACTCGTTTCGCGGGTCAAAGCGCAGCAGGTTCCAGTATCCGCAGTCAACCGCGGACTTCATCTCGTCCATCGCGCGGCTCATACCGACCTTCACACCGTGGTTAATGCACGGCGCGTAGGCGATAATCAGCGACGGACCGTTGTAGCTTTCCGCTTCGCGAATCGCCGCAAGCGTTTGGTTGTAATCCGCTCCCATAGCAATCTGCGCAACGTAAACGTAGCCGTAGCTCATCGCAATTTTTGCGAGATCCTTTTTCTTTACGTTCTTTCCCGCCGCCGCAAACAACGCGACAGCTCCCGTCGGTGTTGACTTGGAGGCCTGCCCGCCCGTGTTGGAATACACCTCAGTGTCGAACACAAATACGTTGACATTTTCGCCGGAGGCAAGCACATGGTCAAGTCCGCCGTAGCCTATATCGTATGCCCAGCCGTCTCCACCGAAAATCCAGACAGACGGCTTGACGCACAAATCGCGGCGATAGTACAGTATCTTGAAGCGGAACTCGTCTGGGTGCTCCGCCATTGCGCGCTCAACTGCCGGTGTAAAGTCCGCAACCGCGCTTTTTGAGCCTTCAGCGTCGTCCCAGTTTGCAAGCACGGTTCGCGCCGCCTCCTGCAGATAATCCGGGAACGTGTCGTCCGCTATGCAATCCTCTATGCCGCGCTTTGCAAGCTCGCGCCGCTGCGCCATACCCTGCTGAATGCCGAGACCGAACTCAGCGTTGTCCTCAAACAAGGAGTTTGCCCAGGCGGGACCCTTGCCGTTTTTATCGACGGTGTAGGGTGTTGACGGCGCTGAGCCTGCCCATATAGATGAGCAGCCTGTCGCGTTGGCGATGAACATACGGTCGCCGAAAAGCTGCGTTATAAGCTTAGCGTAAGGTGTTTCGCCGCAGCCGGCGCAGGCGCCGGGGAACTCAAGGTAAGGCTTTTTGAATTGTGTACCCTTGACGGAGGACGTATCAAATCCGGTGTCCTTTTCAGAAACCTCGGCAACCGCCCAGTCAAAATAAATCTGATGATGCCGAACCTTGTCGATCGGCTTTAACACAAGCGCCTTGTTCTTAGCGGGACAAACCTGCGCGCAGGAGCCGCAGCCCGTACAATCGTGCGTGGAGGTGACGATTGTAAACTGCTTGTCCTCGTTTCCCTTGCCGAGCATTTTGATTGTTTCAATTCCGGACGGCGCGGATTTCATCTCTTCTTCCGAAATTGCGAACGGTCTTACGACAGAGTGCGGGCAAACGTATGCGCAGCGGTTACACTGAATACAGTTTTCGGGTATCCACTGCGGCGCGTCTGAAGCTGTTCCGCGCTTTTCATAGGCGGAGGTTCCGAGCGGGATATACGAGCCGCCCTCCGTGTCGAGAAAAGCGGAGACAGGCAGCGTGTCGCCGAGCATATTGTTAACGGCAAGCTGCACGTTTTCTATGTAATTTTGGCAGTCACTGCGCCCGGACTGCGGAATTGCGGCGGTTTTCTCTCCGGAAGCCTCCGCCCAGTCTGCGGGAACAGCGACTTCTCTGATTTCGGTAAGTCCGGCGTCAATTGCCGAGATGTTCATATTGACGATTTTCTCGCCCTTGCGGCCGTATGTGTCGCGCACGGCCTGCTTCATATACGCCGTCGCCTCGTCAATCGGCAGAATGCTTGACAGCTTGAAAAATGCCGCCTGCAAAATTGCGTTTGCCTTATTGCCGAGACCCAAATCGCGGGCGATTTTCACCGCGTCAATTGTGTACACGTGAATGTTGTTCGCCGCGATATAGCGCTTTTGCGAGGCGGGCAGACGCTCGCTCAGCTCCGCCGCAGTGTACGCCGTGTTAATCAAAAACACTCCGCCGGAACGAACGTCCTGCGCCATAAGGAAGTTCTCAAGATAGCTCGGGTTATGACAGGCGACAAAGTCCGCCTTGTTTACGTAGTATGCCGCTTTAATCTTGCTCTGCCCGAAGCGCAGGTGCGAGATTGTTACGCCGCCTGATTTGCGGCTGTCATACTGGAAGTATGCCTGAACCTGCTTGTCAGTGTGGTCGCCGATGATTTTGATTGAGTTCTTGTTCGCGCCGACTGTTCCGTCCGAACCGAGACCCCAGAATTTACAGGACTTAACGTCCGGCGGGAGCGTGTCCGGCTCCTCTGAGGGGGAAAGGGACAGATTTGTAACATCGTCGTTAATGCCGATTGTAAAGTTGTTTTTCGGCGCGTCGGATTTAAGATTTTCAAACACGGACAGCACTGCGCCCGGCGTCGTATCCTTTGACGCAAGTCCGTAGCGCCCGCCGACGACACTAATCCCGGAATCTCCGAGAACAGCGCGGACGTCAAGATACAGCGGCTCGCCTACGCCGCCAGGCTCTTTTGTTCTGTCAAGCACGGCGACTCTTTTGACCGACTTCGGCAGTACGGAAAGCAAATGCTTTGCCGAGAAGGGACGGTACAGACGCACCTTTATAAGACCCGTCTTTTCACCCTTTGCGTTCAGGTAGTCAACGACCTCCTCTGCCGTATCGCAAACGCTGCCCATTGCTACGAGTACGTTTTCCGCGTCGGGTGCGCCGTAGTAGTTAAAGGGCTTGTAGTCCGTGCCGATTTTGGCGTTTATGCGATTCAGCACATTCTCAAAAACGTCTGCAATCGCGTCGTAATGCGAGTTTGAAGCCTCACGCGCCTGGAAGAATATATCGCCGTTCTGCGCGGAGCCGCGAAGCACCGGCTTTGCCGGGACATTGGCGCGCGCGTGGAAATTAGACAGGCTTTCCATATTGAGAAGCCCGCTCAAATCGTCGTAATCCCAGACCTCGATTTTGCGCATTTCATGTGAGGTACGGAAGCCGTCGAAAAAGTGTATAAACGGACTTGACGCGTCGAGAGCAGCCAAATGTGCCGCCGCCGAAAGGTCCATGGCCTCCTGCGGCGAGTTTGACGCAATCATTGCAACGCCCGTCTGGCGGCAGGCGTAAATATCCTGATGGTCGCCGAAAATAGACAGCGCGTGCGACGCAAGTGTGCGCGCCGACACGTGTAAAACGGCGGGGAGCCGCTCTCCCGCAAGCTTATAAAGGTTTGGTATCATTAAGAGCAGACCCTGCGACGCGGTAAATGTCGAGGTCATAGCGCCGACAAGCGTGGAGCCGTGAACAGCGCCTGCCGCTCCGCCCTCAGACTGCATTTCAATGACGCGTACAGTCTGTCCGAAGACATTTTTTCGTCCCTCAGACGCCCATTTGTCTATGTACTCCGCCATTGTTGACGACGGCGTAATAGGGTAAATCGCGGCTACGTCCGTAAAGGCGTAGGCGGTGTGCGCTGCCGCTGTGTTTCCGTCCATTGTTTTAAGCTTTCGCATAAGCAAAACCTCTATATAATTGAGTTTGACGTTTACAAAAATAAAAAAGAGAACAAAAAGACATGCGAGTACGATGCATCAGCGCAATTTTTCAGCGTATTGTGTACAGTGTACTCAGCATACCTTTACATTTTAACACACCGTGCGTAACTTGTAAAGCAAAAAATTGAAATTCGCTTTGTATTTTTGTGACGATTTTTTGAACTTGGCGAAGTACAATAAGCACGGAAACAACTCAGTTAAGCAAAAAACAAGTAACAAACAGACAAAAATGCTTGTATTTGCCGCCGCGATGTGGTAGTGTAAGAACGCAAGTGAATATTAATAAGGAGCCAAAATGGCAGAGAGCATTATTACCGTAAAAAATCTCACGAAAATCTACGGCACGCAAAGAGCGGTGGACGATTTGTCCTTCTCCGTTAAGGCGGGAAGCTTATTCGCATTTTTAGGGCAAAACGGCGCAGGAAAATCGACAACCATAAATGTACTTTTGAATCTGATACCAAAGGACGGCGGAACGGTTGACTTTGAGGGGAACCAAAATTTTTCGCAGTACCGTCCCTGCGTCGGAGTTGTGTTTCAAAACAATGTATTCGACGATTTGCTGACTGTCGAGGAAAACCTGCTGCTTTACGGGCAGCTCTATCTCGGCGGGCGCAGCGCGGTAAAATCCCGGTATCGCGAGATTACAGAGATACTCGGACTTGCGGAATACGAAAAGAAGCAGTTTCGCCGTCTTTCCGGCGGACAAAAGCGCAAGGCGGAGCTTGCGCGGGCGCTCTTGAGCCGACCCCGCCTGCTGTTTCTTGACGAGCCGACAACCGGGCTTGACCCAAGAACGCGCGCCGATGTCTGGGAGTTCATACACCGCACACGCAAGGAATCGGGAATGACGGTTTTCCTCACAACTCATTATATGGAGGAAACCGCTGACGCTGACAAGGTCGTTGTGATTCACCGCGGACGACTCGTTTGCGAGGGCAGCCCCTCCGAGCTGAAGGCACAATATTCCTCCGACAAGCTGCTGCTTACGCCGATTGACGCGGAGCTGCTGGAAGCCGAGCTGAGGCGGAGAGGTCTTGCATACAAAAAAACTGCCGACACGTACGCTGTTTTGACAGCAAGCACATCGGCGGCGATTGCTCTTTTGGGCGGACTTTCTGGCAACCTGCGCTGGTTTGAGGCAGTCCGCGGCTCTATGGACGATGTATTTCTGAACGCCGTAGGACAGCAAATTGAAGAGGAGCAGATATGAAAAATGTAATTGCACTGACAAAACGGATAATGCGGCTTTATTCGCGGGATAAATCCGCCGTATTCTTCTCCTTTTTAAGCTCGCTGATTCTCATTGCGCTGTATTTTCTCTTTATCGCGCGAATCTATGCCGAGTCAATGGATACGGTTTCCGCGCTGTCTGAAAACGCGAAAAGCTTTATGATATACTCGCAGATGATGATGGGCGTTCTGGCGATTAACGCAATATCGGTGACGCTCGGCGTATTCTCAACCGTCGCCAAGGACTTTGAGAGCGGCAGGATAGACAGCTTTTTGCTAACGCCGGCAAAGCCGCGCGAGCTGCTTCTCGGATATTTTTCCGGCGCGGTTATCGTTGCCTTTGCGCTGAACCTGTTTATGTGGATAATTTCCGCAGTTTTAATCGGTGTGCTGACGGGCTACTGGGTCGGCGCGGCAGCCTCTTTGCACATTGCGGCGATACTTATTGCGGCGTCCTTCATAAGCTGCGCGATTATGCTTATGCTCACGGCAATAGTGAAATCCTCCGTCGCGCTGAACGTCATCAGCGGCATACTCGGGACATTTCTCGGCTTTTTGTGCGGCATTTATATGCCGTATTCCAATTTGGGCAAGGGAGCGGAGACAGCCGGTTCGGTTTTGCCTGTTACGCACATTGCAATCTGGCTCAAGCGCACGGTGCTGGAAAATGTCTGCTCACAGCTTAAAATAACGGGCGAGCTGAAAACCCTATTGATTGAGGATTTTTATTCCGCCGGCAACATCGGCTTTTGCGGACTGAATGTGCCGTTTTGGGGAATGCTGCTGTATTGTGCACTGTTCGCGCTTGTGTGCCTTGTGGTGGCAGGCGTGATCCTGCGGCGCAGGATGAAGCGGTAGGGCAGGGGGCTATTGCCGGGGAGTGGCCACACGGCGCAGCTAATAAATCCGGGTAGATTTCACTTGTCGCTTGCCGGGGTATGCCGCGACTTTGTTGGGACGTAGGGGCGACCGTCCCGGTGGTTTGCTGTTTGCTTCTCCTTTTTGGTCTGCTTTTACTTGGATGCAACCGCAGTCCTGCGGCGCAGGTTGCTATGTTTGTAATTGGGGCGAAGCTTGTCGCGGCGTTGGGTGAATTGGGTAAGGTAGTGCTTACCGCGAACACCCTACGGGTGGCCACAGAAGGACTGTGCTGCTACGATTGCTGCCGCCCGCTGTAGCGGCAAGTAGGTGCGTCTCCCGCCGCGGCGGGCGTTTTGCGGCAAACGGCGCACCTGTACGGTGCGGTTGCGTACTCCGTCGCCACAGGGCTTGCCTTTGTAGGGGACGCTGCCCATTGCTGCCTGCGTTTTGCGCAATCATAAGCTCTATTAGCAACGCCAAAAGTCCACTCCCGATTGCTGCGATTGCGGCTGGTACATAATAACAAAGCAGCACGGCGGAGCTTTCATTCCGCAGCGCTGCTTTGTTGTTTTGTGTCTGCTTACCCCAGTGCGACATCAAGCACCATCATCAGCACGAACCCGAATGCGGCGGCGATCGTTCCGATATTGCTGTGCTCGCCCTCCTGCGCATCGGGAATCAGCTCCTCAATGACGACATAGATCATCGCGCCTGCCGCGAAGGAGAGAATATACGGCAGCACGGGCGTTATGAACGCCGTTACGGCAATCGTCACGGCGGCGGCAACAGGTTCAACCGCGCCTGACGCGGAGCCGTACAGAAACGCGCGGCGGCGGGTGAAGCCCTCGCCGATAAGCGGCGTTGAAACAACTGCGCCCTCGGGGATATTCTGCAGTGCAATTCCGATACAAAGCGCAAACGCGGCGGCAAGCGTCACGCCGGTATTACCCGCAATCGCTCCGGCAAACACAACGCCGACCGCCATTCCCTCCGGAATATTGTGCAGCGTAACCGCGAGAATCAGCATAGTGCTTTTGCCGAGCGCGGATTTCCTGCCCTCGGGCGAATCGCTGCCGAGGTGCAGGTGAGGAACAGCGTTGTCAAGTGTGAGCAAAAACGCAATTCCCAATAGAAATCCTATAGCCGCAGGAAGCCACGCGGGTATATTGGGCGAAGCTTCACGCGTTTGCTCAATTGCCGGAATCAAAAGCGACCACACAGAGGCCGCAATCATAACTCCGGAGGCAAAGCCGAGAAACGCCTTTTGCAGCGAGCCGCTCATTTTGCCGCGAAACAAAAACACGGCGGCAGCGCCGAGAGCCGTGCCGAAAAGCGGGATTAGCAGTCCGAACGCAACAGTCATAGCAGCCTCCTACAGTATCAGCGACACAAGCGGCAGCGTCGCCAGACTAAACGCCGTTGAGACAAATATCAGCCGCGCCGCAAACTTTGCGTCCGCGCCGTATTTGTCGGCGAGCATTGCCGTCGTCGTCGCGGCGGGCATTGCGGCGGACAGCACGGCGACGCCGCGCGCTGTCGGGTCAACACCGATAAGGCACAGCAGTCCGAAAATGACGAGCGGGATTATTATCAGCCGGAACAGCGAATAGTACAGTGTCCGAACGTCAAACGCGGTTTTCACCTCGCACTCAGAGAGAATTGAGCCGACGACAAGCATAGACAAAAACGTCGTGCAAGCGCCTGTGGTGTGAATTGCGTTATTCGCAAAAGCCGGAAGCTCAAACGGCGCAAAAATATACCCGATTCCGAGTATGACAGCCCAAATGCACGGGTGCGTCGCAAGAACGCGAACCTTGCTGCGCCAGGAGGTCGCCGTGAACTGCGAAAGTCCCGCCGTCCACATAACAATGCGTATCGGAATAAGGTTAATCGCGCCGTAGAACATACCGACCTCGCCGTAAAACGACTCGATTACGGGCAGCCCCATAAATCCGGAGTTGTTGCAGTACGTCGCGTATTTAGCGACTGACACCTGCTCCTTTGAAAACAGTCGGTTGCGCCACAAAAACAGGTTGAAAATGCCGTAGAGAACCTGCATTCCAAAGCCGACGGCGAGAATGACCGCCCCGGATTTCATCATAGCGGCGGTCGTGTCCTTGCCGAAGGACGCAAAAATGTTGCACGGCAGAACGACGTAAATCACGATGTTTGTAATCTCCGCGCGTGCTTTGGGCGACATAACGCCGCGCTTGCCGAGAATATAGCCGCAGACGATTATCAGAAGTATCTCGATCTGCGTTGAAAGCATATGCATTGGTAAAATACCTTAGTTCAAAATATTACAGGCACGAGAAGCAAATCTTCGTGCCTGCGATAATAATGTATAAACAAAATTCCCGTTTCGCTGAATGTACAAAGAGGAGGTCAGACCTCCTCTTTAAGTACAGTATCTTACACCGTCTGGTGAATCTTCACGCCGGGACCCATTGTGCTTGCCGTGACGCAGCTCTTGATGTACTGACCCTTGGCCGCCGACGGCTTTGCCTTGATGATTGCGTCAATCAGCGCGGCATAGTTGTCCGCAAGCTTTTCCGCTCCGAACGAAACCTTGCCGATGGGGCAGTGAATGATGTTTGTTTTGTCAAGGCGGTACTCAATTTTACCTGCCTTAATTTCCGAGATAGCCTGCGCAATGTTTGCGGAGACCGTTCCGGCCTTTGGCGTCGGCATCAGCCCCTTAGGACCGAGAACCTTACCGAGCCGGCCGACAAGACCCATAACGTCCGGCGTTGCAACAACAACGTCGAAATCGAAGAAGTTTTCCTTCTGGATTTTGTCTACCATATCCTGACCGCCGGCAAAGTCAGCGCCGGCGTCAAGCGCTTCCTGAACGCGCTCTTCCTTGCAGAACACAAGAACGCGGCGTGTTTTGCCTGTTCCGTGCGGCAGAACGATCGCTCCGCGAACCTGCTGGTCAGCGTGGCGGCTGTCTACTCCGAGACGAACGTGCAGCTCAACTGTTTCGTCGAACTTTGCCGGGGCGGCCTTGATAACCAGATCAAAAGCCTCCGGTGCGTCATACTGGGTGAGCTTGTCGATTAATTTCGCGCTCTCATTATATTTCTTTCCTCTGAACATATCAAAAAACCTCCTTATTCCGCAACCGTAATGCCCATGCTGCGTGCCGTTCCCGCAATCATGCTCATTGCCGCTTCAACTGTGCCCGCGTTAAGGTCGGGCATTTTCAATTCCGCGATTTTGCGCAGATCTTCTTTCGAAATCTCAGCAACCTTATCGCGCTGCGGAACGCCCGAACCCTTTTCAATCTTGCACGCTTTCTTCAAAAGAACAGGCGCGGGGGGCGTTTTTGTGACAAAGGTGAAGCTTCTGTCAGCGTAAACCGTGATAACGACCGGAATAATAAGTCCGTCGTCCTTGGCTGTGCGCTCGTTGAACTCCTTTGTAAAGGCGGGGATGTTAACGCCGTGCTGACCGAGTGCCGGTCCGACCGGGGGAGCCGGCGTAGCCTTTCCCGCCGGGATCTGAAGCTTTATATATCCCGTAATTTTTTGCTTGGATGGAGCCATTGGTCCAAACCTCCGAATGTAAAGAATTAATGCCGTAGCGGCATTTTATGTTGTTGTTAAACCGCGTGTTTTGCGCAGTATGGCGGCAAATTGCCGCGATTGCCTGTACCTTGCACGAACACTTCGCGCCGTGCCCCGCTGTTTTTGCCGGGCAAGACCTGCCGGAATTCCGAACAGCGTCTACAGGATTTCATTTCAGCTCTTTTCGTGATGAAAGAACGCTTTAAGCTTCGCGCTTTATCTGTGAAAAGCTAAGCTCAACAGGCGTTTCGCGCCCGAACATCGAAACAATAACAATCGCGCTCTGACGCGCCGCGTCAACCTGCACAATTGTGCCGAATTGACCTGAGAGCGGTCCGTCAAGAACTACAACCGCCTCGTCCACCGCAAAGTCTGCCTTTGCGTCAACCTTACTCGGCGTCTCTGAATTGAGACCCATTTTTTCGATTTCAGCAGGGGTGAGCGGAACTGCTGTTGTTTGCGTTCCGATAAAACCGGTTACGCCGCGGACATTCCGCACAAGGTGCCAGGACTCGTCGTCTATTATCATATTGACAATGACATAGCCCGGGTAAATCTTGCGCTCGGTTGTCTTTTCCTTGCCGTCCTTGGATTCGGTGACTTCCTCCGTCGGAACACGCAGTTCAAAGATTTTGTCCTGCATTCCGCGGTTCTCAGCCGCCTGCTCAATAGCGGTTTTTACGGCGTTTTCATAGCCCGAATATGTGTGAATAACGTACCACTGGGGCGTTCCTTCATTTAAGGAGGTTGCCATAGTTACGTTACCTCAGACCGAATGTCACGAAAAGTGCGTTTGCCGCCGATTCAACGGCCGCCGTCGGCGTCGCCGAGGGTGTCGGCAAAACATCCGGAGTTCTCTTAAACAATCTGAGAATCATTGAGAAGATATTGGAGCCGGCAAAATCCAGCACCCAAATCAAGATACCGGCAACAACCATAACAGCAAGAACAATCAGCGTATTGTTGATTATTTGCTTCTTGGTCGCCCAGGTAACCTTTTTCAGCTCGGCAAACATTTCACGGAACCATTTCGTAAAGCGGTTCGGCTTTTTAACCTTAACCTTCTTTACCTTCTTGGATTCCGTCTTGTCGCCGCTTGTAATTTTATTATCTGACAAAATGTACTTCCTCCGTTGTGGTGTCGCAGCGCATAGCTTGCATAGGTGTTACTTTGTTTCGCTGTGCAGCGTATGCTTGCGGCAGAAACGGCAGTACTTCTTCAGCTCAAGACGATCCGGTGTGTTCTTTTTGTTCTTCACGGTATCGTAGTTGCGCTGTTTGCACTCACTGCAGCGCAGTGTGATCTTAACTCGCATTCGGCTTTTCCTCCTTAGCCTCCCTGATTATATTTACGGGAGAGGTTTTTGTTTTGTCCGGTAGTTTGCGTCTGAACCGATAAGCAGCGCCGTAAATTGCGGCAATACGTTTGGTTCAACCGGCAAATTTTCCGCACAAAAAGAAAACCGCCCGCAGACAGGTGAAATAATTATATCATATTTTCGCCTGATGTCAAGGGGTAGGGGACAAAAATGCTGTGGTGGCACCGTGGTAATTTATGGAATATAGCAGAGCGTCAGAGATAGTAGGGGAGTCGGAGTGGTTTATACGGGAACGCGCCCTATATCGCTGCGGTAACCACCGCACCCGAGTGTCACGACGCGCAAAACGCGGAGAAAGATGAAAGCACCCGACGCACCTGCGTAGCAGAGTGCAGTTGTGCTATGCAAAGAGTCTGCGGCAACGGGGCACGCAACCGCATTGCAGCACAACGCGCGTCAGCAATCGTAGCAGCATAGTCCTTCCGGTTGGCACCCGACGGCAGTTCGCAGTAGGCTAAAGCCTTACCCGAGTCTCCAACCCCGCGGCAGGCTTCGCCCCTGTGTGCGGCGCAGAGGAAGCGTTCGCCGAGACCACCGCAATACGTCGCGGGGAAAGGCACACGCGTTCATTGCCGCCACCGCAGTTCCCGTATAGAAAAAAGATTGCTTCTTCTAAAGAAGTCGCCCCTTTTTGGTTACTTTTTCCGGCGAAGCGGAAAAAGTAACCGCCCGCCGCGCAGGCGCTTAGCTGCGCGAAGCTGCTAAGCTTCGCCCCAATTTCAAACATAGCAACCTGCGCCGCAGGTAACACGCTTGCACCCGAGTAAAAGCAGAACCAAAACGGCGAATCCAAAAAACAGCGGGCGACCGGGACGGTCGCCCCTACGGTCTGCGCCGTGGAGAATCCGCGCTGGCAGGGCGGCAGGTTGCCGCCCCTACGCCCGCCAAACAGCCCGGCAGCACCGCGACAGGGGACGCCGTCCCCTACAACGGCGAACAGCTGAGCGCACCTTCGTCTGCCGCAACTCGCGGCAGACAGTAGGTGCGGCCACCAACAAAAAAATCCTCCGGCATTTCCGCACCAACCCATACATAATTTCTATTTTACAAACCCATCCGCCCGTGATATAATAAAAAAACCTCAGGCGACATTCAGGCGGCACCCGCGCAAAATCCGTATTTCGCTATACATTTCCCGCTGCTAATGAACACATTCAGAACGCCTATTACAAAACTACTTAAAAAATACATATTCTCCGCGAGAAAAAACCTCTTGCAAAGGGGTTGGGTGTGTGATATAATTTTTTTAGTAAAATATTAAGGCATTTTTGTACATCATCAGCGTAAAAACTGTGACGGCGACGCAAAAATGCCCCAAAAAAACAAATTCGGAGGAACAACACAATGGGTGACAAAAAATACCTCGGCGTATTCGACGATATTGACGAAGCCATCGCCGCGGCACAAAATGCTCAGAAAACACTAATGGGCCATAAGTTCGTAGACGGAAAGTCCGTCCCGAACTACACGATTGATGACCGTCAGGTTATGATTGAGGCAATCAAAAAGGTTGCGCTTGACAATCTCGACATCATCTGCGACAAGGAAGTCACGGAATCCGGCTACGGCCGCTATTGGGACAAGCTCGAGAAGAACTGGGGCTCATTCCTTTGGACGCCCGACACAAAGGACGTTCCTGAAATCACATACTACGGCTCAAAGGGTCTGACCGTTGAGTACTACGCCCCGTTCGGCGTTATCGGCGCCGTTACGCCTGTAACAAACCCCGCCTCAACGATTATCGCCAACACGATCTGCAACCTCGCAGTCGGCAACGGCGTAATCTTCAACCCCCACCCGGCAGCGCCGGACGCGGCGCAGTATACCTGCGACCTCGTTAACCGCGCAATCGTCGGAGCGGGCGGACCGGAAAACCTCGTTGTTATCCCCTCCAAGCCCACGCTCGGCACGCTCGACGCTATTATGCACCACCCGCAGATTCGCCTGCTGCTCGGCACCGGCGGACCGGCAATGGTTTCCGCGCTTATGGCAAGCGGCAAAAAGGTTATCGCGGCAGGCCCGGGCAACCCGCCGTCTGTTATCGACTCAACGGCTGACATAAAGAAAGCCGCGCTGAACCTCACAATGTCCTCAACGTTTGACAACAACATTCTCTGCGTCGGCGAAAAAGAGTGCTTCTGTGTGGACGAGGTGTTTGACGAGTTCTTTGCCGCAATGGGCGAGGAAATGATTGACGAGCATTATGAAGCGGCAAAAACCGTTTTTGAAAATGTTGTTTATCCGAACCTGCCGGAAGCGGAGCGTGAGTCCCGCAAGTGGGTTGAGGTTGACCCCCGCTTTAAGAACAAGCTTTTGTCAAAAGATGATGTTAAGAAGCTCACCGAGCTGTGCCTTGTTCCCCCGAAAGAGGAAGGCGGCGAGTGGGCGGCAAACAAGAAGTACGTCGGTAAGGACGCTGAGGTTATCCTGCGTGATGCCGGAATCCCGTTTGAGGGACATCCGCGCCTTGCTTACTATGAGGCGGACAATGACGATCCGTTTGTTCAGACAGAGCAGATGATGCCGATCTTCCCGATCGTTCGCGCCAAGGACTTTGAGGACGCAGTTGAAAAGGCAGTCTTTGCCGAGCACGGCAACCTGCACTCCGCTTCAATCTGGACAAAGGATCTGTACAAGGCAACATACTTCGGCAAGCGTATCAACACAACCGTGTTTGTTATGAACGGACGCACGTTTGCGGCGTTCGGACTCGGCGGACAGGGCTCCAACTCCCCGACAATCGCCACACCGACAGGAGAAGGCGTCACGGGACCGCAGAGCTTTGCGCGTAAACGCCGCTTCGTTATGGCCGACGGCCAGGGCTTCACGGTATAACAATCGCATTTGTGTCCGCTTTACCGGGACACAAGCGCTGTAGAATCCGGTAATTCCGTCGGTCAGGCAACGTCCTGCCGGCGGAATCGGATTTGCGCGCTGCCTTGCGGGGCTGACTGCCGCTGTTGCGGCAAATCCCGCGTGCTGCGCGAGTGCCGTTGCCGCAAGCTGCGGTGTATCGGCAAAAACCGGCAACAAACGCCCGGGCCCGGCTGGGTTCGGGCGTTCGTTTTTGTCGGGGCGGTGCGGCGGGAGGATGGCGAGCATGACGCTTGCAGAAATCCACCGAAGAGCTTGTAGGGGATGGCGTCCTCGACGTCCCTGTCGTCTGCCGCACACGCGAAAACACAGCGTCCCCTACAATATTTCCCGTAGCTTACGGCGCGAACAATAAAACAAAAATTATTTATTAGGAACAATACAATGAACATAACAAAATTTGAGGATTTTGCGGCAGAGGCAAAGAAGATGCCTAAAAAGGCGGTTGTAGCTGTCATTCAGGCGCAGGACGAGCACACGCTGGACGCTATCGCAAACGCAAAAAAAGAGGGTATAGTCGAGGCGCGGCTGTACGGGCTTACGGACAAAATCACGGCGCTGCTCAAGGAGGTCGGGGCCGATCCGGCGGACTTCGAGATTATCCAGTCAGACAGCGAGGAGGAGGCAATCGCCGCAGCGGTTGCAGACATCAACGCGGGAAAAGCGTCCGCTATTATGAAGGGCAAGCTTGACTCTGCAAATTTCCTACGCGCCGTTGTATCAAAGGAAAACGGACTGCGCGGTTCGGGAAAGCTGTCTCTTGTCGGCTTCTATGACCCCAAGGTGTACCACAAGCTGTTCGCCGTATCCGATATGGGTATGAACACAACGCCGGACGCTGAGGGCAAAAAAGCGATTATCAACAACGCCGTCGCGCTGTTGCGCAAGCTCGGAATCGACAAGCCGAAGGTTGCGGTTCTGTCCGAAAGCGAAAAGGTCAACGCGAAAATCCCCGCCTCGGTTGACGCGGGCGCAATTAAAGAAGCGTGGGCGGCCGGCGAGTTCGCGCAGGATGCAATCATTGAGGGGCCGATTTCCTTTGACCTGGCAACAGACGCCGGCAGCGCCGTAATCAAGGGCTATTCCTCGCCTGTCGCGGGCGACGCTGACCTGCTGATTGTGCCTGATGTCGTTACGGGCAACGTCCTCGTCAAATGCCTTACCGGCATTGCGAAAACAAACACCGCCGGAACAATCCTCGGCGCAAAAATCCCGGTTATAATGACCTCGCGGTCGGCTGAGGCTTCGGATAAGTTCTATTCTATTGCGCTTGCCGCGCTGGCGAGCCAGGAGTAGGTTTTTCGTCGGGCGGGTTGTAGGGTTTAAGGACTGGTGGTTGGTTCTGCTTAATGCTTGTTCACCAGAGGGTGCGTGCAGCTGTGCGCCGGGTGGTGGAGTTTGTAATTGGGGCGAAGCTGCGCCTCGCCGCGCTGCAGAGCGCCTACGCGGCGGGCGGTTCCTTTCTTGTCTTGGCAAGAAAGGAACCAAAGAAGCCGCTTTTGGGCTTAGGCGGGTTGTGGAAGTGCAAGTGTACGTGTCCGTACATTCGAACCCGGACAGAATTGCCGACTGACGGGCTTGTGCCCTATGTGCCAGAGGTAAGTACAGGCGGGTGCCAACCAGAATTTGGCGAAACCCACCCGCACCGCGCCCTGCGCTGTGTGGTGCGGCAAGCAGTTGCGTGTCCCGACGCGCAAAGCGCGGAGGAAGACGAGGGCACCCGACCGCACCAACGTCGGACGGGTGCGGTGGTCTGACGCAAACATCTGCGGCAACCCAGACCAGGGACGTCGAGGACGTCGTCCCCTACGGAGATTGTTGTGGTAACGGGGCATTGCCTTGAAACGTAAGTTTGCACCTACCGCCACAATAACACCCGCCACGTCGGGACACGTACCGTATTGCCGCACAATGTGCGGCAGCAATCGTAGCAGTACCGTCCTTTCGGTTGGCACCCGTAGGCAGTTCGCGGCAACCATAAGCCTTACCCCAGTCTCCCACCCCCGCGACAGGCTTCGCCCCTGCGTGCGGCGCAGCGGAGGTGCTCGCCGTTACCACCGCGATACGTCGCGGGGCAAGGTACACGCTACATTGTCCCACTGCAGTTCCCGTATAGAAAAAAGATTGCTTCTTCTAAAGAAGTCGCCCCTTTTTGGTTACTTTTTCCGGCGAAGCGAAAAAAGTAACCGCCCGCCGCGCAGGCGCTCTGCAGCGCGAGGCGGCGAAGCTTCGCCGCAATTTCAAACACCGCACCCTGCGCCGCAGGTCTACGGTTGCACCAAAGTAAAAGCAGAACAAAACGGCGAAGCAAACCCCGGGCGGCAGGTTGCCGTCCCTACGTCCGCAAAAAAAGTCTCGGCAACCCCGAAACAAGGGACGATGAGGGCATCGTCCCCTACAAAAGACGAAGCCTGAAAAAGGCAAAAATCCAGCCGCAACCTGCGCCGCAGCCCTACGCTTGCCCCCAAGCAAAAGCAAAACAAAGTGGCGAAGCAAAAAGCAAAAATAAAACAAAGTCCGCACCAAGACTTTATAACCAAACAAAAAACCCCGGCAAGGAGCCAACCAATATGTCAAAAATACGCATTCTCACAATAAACCCCGGTTCGACCTCGACAAAAGTCGCCTTGTTTGACGATTATGACGAGATTTTTTCAAAGAACCTTGAGCACCCGACGGACGACCTGAAGAAATTCAACGAAATACAGGATCAGCTGGACTACCGCGCCGAAACCGTTGAGGGACTTGTCCTTGAAAACGGCTACAAAATGGAGGATATAGACGTTTTCTCCGGACGCGGCGGCGGACTTTTGCCGCTCGTCGGCGGAACCTACGCCGTAACCGACCTGCTTGTGTCCCACGCCTCGAAGGGTATGACGGGACAGCACCCGGCGCAGCTCGCGTCGCAGATATGCAAGCGTTTTGCCGATAAGTACGGCAAAAAAGCGTACATCGTAAACCCGCCTGACGTTGACGAGTTCGAGGACGTTGCGCGCGTTGCGGGAGTCAAAGGAATCTACCGCGAAAGTCATATCCACGCGCTGAACCAAAAGGAAATTGCAATTCGCTTCTGCAAAGAGCGCGGCGTGAAATATGAGGACGTGAACCTCGTTATCTGCCACCTCGGCGGCGGAATTTCCGTCACCGCGCACGGCAAGGGACGTATGATCGACTCGAACGACATCATCAAGGGCTCCGGCCCGATTACGCCGACGCGCGCGGGCGACCTGCCTTATGCCAAGGTGCTCGACCTTGCCTATTCCGGCGACTATACAAAAAAGGAACTGACCGATAAGTTCAACAAAAATGGCGGCTTCACAGATATTTTCGGCACGGCTGATGTTCGCGAGGTGAAAAAGCTTGCCGAGGGCGGCGACAAAACCGCCGAGGTCTACTACCAGGGTATGATTTACCAGAACGCCAAGTATGCGGGCGCAATGGCGGTTGCACTCAAGGGCAAGGTGGACGCGATTATCCTTACAGGCGGCATCTCAAACGACAAGACGTTTACGGCGAAAATGGCGGAGTATCTCGACTGGATTGCCGAGGTTGTAGTTATGCCGGGCGAGTTTGAGCTTGAGGCGCTGGCGGCGGGCGCACTGCGCGTTGAGCGCGGCGAGGAAGAGGCGAAAACCTACACCGGCATTCCGGTATGGAGCGGCTTCGGAAAGTAAAACGTGTTTTTCGGGTGCGCTGCGGGGAACTGCGGCGCACCTTTATTTTAAGCAAGCCTGTTAATTCAGGCAGGAGAATCCGCAATGGAACAAGCAATTATCATCAACGGCAGTCCGCGCGTCGGCGCCAATTCGGACGCAATAGCCGCCTTTGCCAAAAAGCACTTCGCCGAGCACGGAATCGACGCTGTGATTTACAATATCCGCGATATGAAAATTCATCCCTGCGTCGGGTGCGACACGTGCAAGGGCGAGCCTGTGTGCGTGTTTTCAGACGACGCAACCGAGCTGATAACAAGGCTGATTTCCGCGCAAAGGTCGCTTCTTGTCGCCCCGCTTTATTACACAAATCTGCCCGGCACGGTCAAGGTTTTAATCGACCGTTTCTATGTCAACTACGACCCGTGGAAATACGGCGGCAAGCGTGCGCCGGACCCCGCGCGCCGCTTCGGCACAGTGCTGACCTACGGCGGCTCCCCGGAGGAGACGGCGCTCGGCGCAATTGAGCTTGCAAGCTACGCGTGGGAGGATCTCGGCTTTGGGTCAAGGGAGTATGTGCTTTGTCCGATGAATATTGAGAAAACGTCGTTTTCGGGAAACAGCGAGTTTCAGGAGGAAACAGCAGGGCTTGTCGGGTGGATTGCCGGGGCGGTCTGAGGCGATTAAAGGCTTGTTCTTTTTCTGTTGTTTTTTTCTAAAGCCTGACTGTTGAGGGGATTTCCTTGCGGTTGGGCTTTTTTGTTTGCCGGTGGCTGAGGTGTTTTGGCGGACGGGTTCTTTAGTTTTAGGACTTCTGCTTATTGCGGCTTTGTGCTTGTTCACCGGTGGCGGTTACTTTTTTTCGCTTCGCTTTTGTAGGGGACGCTGCCCCCAGCGTCTCTTGTTGCGGTTGCCGCCGGATTTTTGTCGGACGTAGGGGCGGCAATCTGCCGCCCGCCCTCGCTGGGCGGATTTTCGCGGCGCACACTGTAGGGGCGACCGTCCCCGGTCGCCCGCTGTTTTGCTTTTATTCTGGTGCAAGCGTGTTTTCTGCGGCGCAGGTTGCGTTGTTTGGCTGATTTTTGCCTTTTTCAGGGCTTCGCCCTTGTAGGGGACGATGCCCTCATCGTCCCTTGTGGCGGGTGCCGCCGGATTTTTTGTCGGGCGTAGGGGCGGCAGCCTGCCGCCCGGGGATTGCTTCGCCGCTTTGTTTTGCTTTTACTTTGGTGCAACCGTAGACCTGCGGCGCAGTGTGCGTTGTTTGCAATTGCGGCAAAGCTTGGCAGCTTCGCGCAGCTAAGCGCCTACGCGGCGGGCGGTTACTTTTTCCGCTTCGCCGGAAAAAGTAACCAAAAAGGGGCGACTTCTTTAGAAGAAGCAATCTTTTTTCTATACGAGAACTCTGTAGCGGCAATACAGAGTGTACTTTTCCCCGCGACGTATTGCGGTGGTAGCGGCGAACGCTTTCGCACCGCCGCACGCAGGGTCAACGCCTGTCGCGGGGTTGGATACTTAGGTAAGCGGTCACTTGCCGCAAACTACCGTTGGGTGCCAACCGGAAGGTAATTGCTGCTACGATTGCTGCCGCACATTGTGCGGCAATACGGTACGTCACCTGACGGGGCGAATGTTGTTGTTGCGGTGAGTGCAAACTTACGGTTCAGGGCAATGCCCCGTTACCACAACAATCTCCGTAGGGGACGGCGTCCTCGACGTCCCTTGTTTAGTTTGCCGCAGACGTTTGCGTCAGACCACTGCACCCTGCGGCGTAGGTGCGTCGGGTGCCCTTGTCTACCTCCGCGCGTTGCGCG